>LUZN01000009.1 GCA_001603665.1 Bacteroidales bacterium Bact_22 | reverse complement strand
ATTTTGTAATTTTAATACCTAAAAATGGTTATTTGGTATTATTTTAATTTTTTATTATTTTTGCAAATTGTAAGGGCGAATTATTATTCGCCCATAAAAACGAATTGATATGCAAAAAATCTTTTCAGAAACAACAAAAATGGCTGACCTCGTGCTCGGAAATTCCAAGCTTTTGCTGATGTTTCCGCGCTTCGGCATGGATCTCGGCTTCGGCGACCACAGCATAGCTGAAGTGTGCGCGATGAACAACGTCTCGGCGCCGTTTTTCCTTATGATATGCAACGTTTATTGCAACGACGACTACACACCGTCGCCCGACGATATCGTTTCTGTCGACCCTAAGGCGTTGATTAACTATCTGTTAGAGTCGCACAAATATTATCTCAACGAGCGTCTGCCGCATATTGAGGAGCATCTCAACCATATCATCAAGGCCTGCGTCCCGAAGTATGGCAACATGCTGCACCGTTTCTTTGAGGAATATAAAAACGAGGTTGTCGACCATTTTGTCTACGAAGAGAAAAATGTATTTCCATATCTGCAACAGCTTGTAAATCAGAATGTTAAGACTGATTACAAGATCCGCGTCTTTCACGAGAACCACACCAATATCGAGGATAAGCTCTCCGATTTGATGAACATCCTTGTGAAATATCTTCCTGCCGATGTATTTCCGAAGGAACGTATCGAGATAGCATTGGATATCAATGAGTTATCGGCCGATTTGATGAGTCACGCTCTCATCGAGGAGCGCATCCTTATTCCTTTTGTTGAATCTTTAGAAGCTTAAACGATGAAATCTGACAATAAAATAATCATAGTGGAGCCGTCGCCGATTGTCAGCGCCGGTCTGGCGTCGTTTTTCGACGACATCAAGCAGGTTTCAATCGTCTCGCAACTCGACCGTATCGATAGGATGGAGGAGAAGCTTGCCGCTTATAATCCAGATATATTGATAATCAATCCGTTACTGATTGCTTACGACACTAATGAGCAGTTTTTGAAGCTCTGCCGCGACTTCTCTAATGTGATTCCTGTCGCCTTGGTGACATCGTACGTCGACGCAGGCATCCTAAAGCAGTTTAAGGATGTAATCGAGATTAACGACAGCAAGCAGAAAGTCGTTACCAAGATATTTAACTTGTTGAGCGACAATAAATTAACTCAAGAAAAACCAGAAAGTATCGAGCTCTCGAATCGTGAGACCGACGTGCTCGTAGCCCTTGTGAAAGGCATGACAAACAAGGAGATTTCCGACAAGTTGTTCATCTCGATTCACACCGTAATCACACATCGCAAAAATATCATCCGTAAAACCGGCATCAAGTCGGTTTCGGGCTTAACAGTCTATGCTTTGCTGAACAATCTCGTCGACGAGACTGAAATTTATAAATAAAAAAGGATAGTATTCGAAAAATTTCGTATTTTTGCGCTCCTTAATCCTAATTTAATCTAAAATAAAATGAAAAAAGCTTTATTCGTATTGTTTTTGTTTTGCGCTTTTTCTGGCTTTGCGCAAGAATTTCTCCTTAAATCAGAGTGGGACCAAGGCTATCCTTACAACATGCTTTGCCCAAGAGATCCGTTAAACGGTTATGCGTATTGCGCTGCCGGTTGTCCAGCTGTTGCCATGGGGCAGATTATCAATTATCTGAGGACGACACAAGGCACTCGCTTTGACGATGGCGATGACTATCACCATGATTATGTAGGTAGAGTCTATGACATTGATGACGATTGGGAAACGTTGCAATTCCCGTCATTTCCGAAGCTGAACAGATTGTTGGATTCTGTCGATGCCGTTTTCCAACGTGGCGGGCAACTCAGCGACTCGTTGAAGGCCGCAGTGATTTTTGCTTGCGGCACGGCGTGCACACAGATCTATACTTCTACGGATGGTTCAGGTACTTTCCAGGTAGGTCAGGCGTTAGCAGCCTACCGACGCTTCGGCTTCGCTGACTGCAAGCTGTATCGTAACCCTACCGACGAGATGTACGAACTTCTTATTTCAAATATAGAAGCCGGCTATCCTGCTCATCTGGCTGTTGAAAATCCTGCAGGAACGGTAGGACACAATGTCGTGGTCGACGGCTATCGCGAATCGGACGGCAAGTTCCATATCAACTTCGGTTGGGGTGGTCCTAATGATGGCTGGTATCACATTCCTGACCCTACTTTTTATTATGGAATGACAAAGGTGGAAGGTATTATCTTGGATATAATTCCTAACAATCTGGCTGTTAATGAGACGTCAAGTCCACTGGCACTTGAGGTTTATCCTAATCCGGCATCCGATGTGCTTCACATAGGCAATCTGCCTTGCGAAGAGGTGGAATACGCCATTTTCAATGTCTTGGGACAAAAAGTCATGGTCGGTTCTACCGACGGAACCATCTCAGTTGTTGATCTTGAAAAGGGATTCTATGTTTTGCAGCTCAAGGGTGAAAAACTCCTTGAAACAGCAAAATTTGTAGTAAAATAAGAATGACTTTATAACAAAAAAGAAGGGGACGAAGAAATTTCTTTGCCCCCTTTATTATTCACAAATTTACAAAAAGTCCTTTTAGAATCTCATACCTACTAAGAGACGAAGCTCTGAAACGCGCGTGTCTTTGGTAAGTTCGGTGAATGCTTTGCCGTAATTGAGACCTAACATGAACTTGCCTAAAAAGGCATTTGCACCAATGTTGGCGCCGAATTCAAAACGGTTAAAAGGTTCTGGATTGGACTCAGATTTGGTGAACAGCGATGTCTTGGTGGTTTTGTCATAGATGACGTTGTCTTCCGGGTCATAAGTAGGAGCTTTCACATAGCAGTTGCCTCCAATGTGAAAACGGGCGAACACGCCGGCGTATGGATAGAATGCAATCGATGTGCTCGGAATCTCGATCAGATAGCCGACATCGCCTCTTACAGTCCATGAGAAATACAAGTAGCTGATTTCCGTTGTTTTCTGATGACCCATGAAATCGTATGGTGCCGACTTCCATTCATAGTCAGAGAAAATAAGGTCAACACCCCAGTTGAGGAAGAGGTTGACTTTATCCGACAGAGGATCGTAGTTTGTAATTCCTAAGCCTATTTGCTTGAAAGGCTCATCAGTGTCAACATTAGGCTCAGTGCCTGTGTAGAGGTAGTGTGATGGAGCATAGAAACCTTCAAAGGAGAAGAATTGCTCCGGTTTGCCGAATTGTGAAAAGGCTGTAATGCCGATGAGGCACAGAGCCACGAGTGTGATAACTTTTTTCATAGATTGAATAATTTACGGTGCAAAGTTAATATATTATTTTGAAAAATCAAAATCCGGTCCAGAACCACTCCCAGAACTTGTGCTCCATCTCCTTCCATGTGTTGGCGGTGGCAGCTTCAAAGTCGGAGGTATATTGGTTGAGTTCGGCGATAGCCTCGTCGCGGTTGCCTTTTTTCAGTAGTTTCTCGACTCTCTTCTCGAGTTCAGGAAGCTCTGTCATGGCTTTCTCTTCGTAACGGAGCACGTTGCCGTAGACCACGTCTTTGCATGCGCCCCAGTTGACTTGTGCGAGCTTGTTGGCCTGACGGTAGCGCCAAAGGGCTGTCTGCTCGTCGTAGCCGCCGTGGCCGCAACGGTTGAAGCATTTAGGCATCTGTGTGCAGCCGCTGTATACAGGTATTCTCGGGCTTTCGCCAGGGTTTTCGACTGAGAGCCAGAGCAGTCCGCCGATCTCGTCGGGCATCCAGCCGCGGAGCTGTGCCACGAAGGAGTAGGAGCACCACGACATTGCCACGCCGCGTTTAAACTCGATGGTGCCAGGCTTAAGCATGTTGTAAAGAGCACGCTCGGTGCCGCTCATCCAAGGGTTGGCGGTAGGGGAGACGATGGTGTCGCCTTTTCTGTTGACGACCTTGAGGTTGGCGATCTGGTCGATAGGAGTGCCTTCGTAGTTGGCGCGGAACAGACGCATCACGTCGCGCACGTCGACTTTCTTCTCAGGTTTCACCGAGAACGGCATCTCGTCGTCGTCGATCTTAAGACCTAATGATGGAGCTAACTCGTTGAGAATGTACCACTCACGCTCGCGGAAGTTCTTGCCTTGTGTGTAGTCACTGCCGAAGGCTTTATACCAGATGAAGTCGCCTTCGCCGTCCCAGAGGCCGCATCTCTTTGCCACCTCTTCCACGTTGTCGGAGCAGCGGAAGTTCTTCTTGTCGTCTCTGTTTAAGTATTTGATTCTAGGGATGTTAGCCGATACGCCGACTTCGCCGTCGGGCACGCGCTGTGCTGCCCAGATGCCGCCCACCTTGTCGGGGCCTTCACCCATGATCTCCATGAGCCACACCTCTTTGGTGTCGGCGATGGTGATAGCCTCGCCGCTGTCGCCGTAGCCATATTTCTCAATGAGTTCGGCGATGACGCTGATGGCATCCTGTGCGTTGTCGCAGCGTTGCAGAGCCACGCGCTCGAGCTCCTCGATCCAGAACATTCCGTTGTTGTTGCGGAGAGTGTCGGGACCGCCGAAGGTTGTCTCGCCTATGGCCAGCTGTTTCTCGTTGAAGCAAGGATAGGCGGTGTTGAGGAAGGCGTAGGTGTGCTTGACCTGTGGAATCTCGCCGGCTTCCTTCACCCCGTGTCTGTCGTTGGCATCGTAGGTGCGCATGATGCCCTTGTAGATCTTCATGGTGGCACCGTCTTCATAGTCGGAAGCCGGCTCCCAGCGCATCCAGGTGCGGTAGCCGCCGTCGCAGGTGTGAGAGGTCATCACCGAGCCGTCGGTCGAGGCTTTCTTGCCCACCATGATGCTGGTGCAGTATGCACCTTCAAATTCGCTCTCGTCAACGACAAACTGAGCGTTCAGGCTCACCGTCATCGCGATTATAACTAACGTGATTAAAGTTTTAATGGTTTTCATATTATTACACTTTTAAACGTTCTACTTTTAACTTGACAGGCTCGGCCTGTCCCTACTTTAAACTGTTTTTTGAGGCTCCGCCGAGAAAAACGTAAAGTTCACTTTCCCGTATTTTCTATGGTCATAACAATTCGGATGTTCTGAAAAATCGATGGTTCTGTCGTGCTCCAGCACAAAGATTCCGCCTTCGTTGAGCAACTGATTCTGGAAAATCAGGTCGACAAGCAGGTCGTAATGCTGACAGTCGTACGGCGGGTCGGCGAAGATGAGGTCGTATTTTGCCTTATGCATCGGCAAGAAGCGAAAAACATCCGATTTCACCATTGATAACTCATTCATATTCAGCTTGTTAGCCGTCTCTCTTATGAATCGCACGCAGTTTTGGTTCTCATCGACGGCAGTCACGTGCGGGCAGCCTCTCGAGACGAGCTCATACGAGATGTTGCCGGTGCCTGCGAAGAGGTCCAAAGCCGTCGTCTCCTCCAGGTCAATCTGGTTTTCGAGTATGTTAAACAGGCTCTCCTTGGCCATGTCGGTCGTGGGGCGCGTCGGAAGGTTGTCGGGCGCCACAATCTGTCGTCTCTGATGTCTTCCTCTGATTATTCGCATTTCAAATCTTTTTTAAAACGTACATCGCGCACATATCTCTTCGTCAGCTCAACGAGACTCGAATCTTCCTCGATCATGCCGATGAAATAAACCGGCACCGAGCCTGCGTCGAGATGCAGCTGTTCCATCGCGAAAAGCAGAAAATATAGGAAATCTTCTTTTGTCTTATAACGGAAGTGATTGAAAAACAATAGCTTACTGCCTTCCAACACTATCGTCTCAAAGTTTTGGTCTTTGATGTTGAGAAACACTCGGGTGTCGTCGGTACGCTCCCTGCACTCTCTAATCAACTCAGCCACCACTACGCTCGAAGCGTGCCTCACCTTCATATCCTTCGAAAGCGACTGCACATAGTCGTATTCTTCCTTCGTGATGGCGTAAACGTTATACGCATCAGCCTCTTCAATAAAATCGGCACAAACAACGCTGTCGGCATCCGTAAGTCCCAGTATTTCCAGGTATTTCGACTTGTCGCTCTCCTGGTAAACCTCCTTCGGCACGAAGGTGTTACGGCTGTTGTCGAACGAAAAACCATCCAACAAACGCTGGATGGTCATCTCGTTTTTGTTCTGATTTTCGGCTGTCGGGAACATATTACAATGATTCCCAGTTACCGTTCAATGAAGGCTCATCCATCGAACCGACTTTCAGACCCGGATATTTGTTGAGGTCTTCCATCTCAGCTCTTAGGTTGTTGACACGCTGCTGGTCGAGGTCCCAAAGGTAAGTCTTGTAAGGAGTCTTTGCCTCGAACACTGCAACCTTCAAACCGCCACGCATGATGTAGCCGGCCTGCATCTCAAACACATCACCCTGTGAGAACGGGACGACGCGCAGACTGTTGATGTCGAAGTTGTCTCTCTTGGCAAACAGTGAGTCGTAAACCGAAACGAAACCGACGGTGTCGTTGATGGTCTTGGTGAATGTGGTATCGTTAGGGTCAGCCACGATGTTCACAACAGGAAGCTGTCCGTTTTTGATGTACTCGGCGAGTGAATCAAAGTCGCCGGTGAAACGGTTGTAAGTCTGCTTGAACAAGGTCTGTGTGCTTCTGATGTCCTTCAGGCTCTGAACCACCTGAACTTCTCTTTCCTTACGCATGTTGTCGAATGCCACAGGCTGTCTGATGCTGTCAAATACCAAATAAGCCAAAAGGATAGCTACGAGTGCCAATCCGATGTTGATCCATTTTAAATTTTTATTATTCATGATTTTTGAATTTATTTACAATTTTTGCGATGCAAATTTACTGATTTTTTTTAATCCTAACGAAAAATTTTAAAAATATTTTACGAATAGAACTCCACGTTGAGCCCCAATGCCTTGACTCTTGCGGCGATTCGACTCATTTCCCCCGAAGATAGCTTCTCGAGATTCTTCTCAGGCGTCTCCCTGTCGATGACGTAAATCATTGTCTTTCTTGGATTTATCTTCTTGAGATGGCCAAGCCAAAGGTTGATTTCCTCCTCGGTGGTGTTGTCGATTTTTTGTCCGTTATGCTCGCCGCGAAGGAATAAAGTCTGGATAATCACTTGACCCTCAAAACGTTGCAGATTCTCGATGTATCGCTCAAGGTCGATTTTCACGTTTGGAAGATTTATCTTTTTGATGGTATCCAAAGTTCCTCCGTCGAGCTTGCAGATGTTATTGTCGACTTTTTGTAAAGTCTTGAATATCATTTCTTTATGAATATTGGTTCCGTTTGTCAACACGCTGATGACTGCCTTCGGAACGTATTTGTCGCGCAGCTTTATCGTGATGTCGATGATTTCCGGAAAATCGGGATGAAGAGTAGGCTCGCCGTTGCCCGAGAAGGTGATGCTGTCGGGCTCTTTTGCCGTCCCTACGAGACTTTTCAACGCATTCTCCAGTGTTTGCTCGTATTCCTGAGGGGTGGCTAAGCGTGCTTTTTCGTCTCTTTTCTCCGGATTCCAGCCGCATTCGCAATAAACGCAGTTGAAGGTACAAATCTTTCCTACTTTAGGTAATAAATTGACACCCAATGAGTTACCTAAACGTCTGCTGTGAATTGGACCGAATACCAAATCTTCAGATAAAAATGCCATTTCTTAAATTTTTTTGCAAAAATAACGAAAATATTCTATCTTTGCAAAAAATTACGTTTATGAAGACTAAACAGGAAATCACTGAAAACTGGCTGCCACGCTACACTGGTCAGGATTTGGACAAGTTCGGGAAATATATACTTTTGACAAATTTCAAGCATTATCTCGATGCTTTTGCCGCTTGGAACAATGTGCCGATAGTGGGCGAGGACCGCTCGATGCCCTGCGCCACGGCTGGCGACATCACCATGATCAACTTCGGCATGGGTAGCGCCAACGCCGCCACCATCATGGACCTGCTGAGCGCCATCCACCCGAAAGCCGTGCTTTTCCTGGGCAAATGCGGCGGCGTGAAGAAGAAAAATCTCGTCGGCGACCTCATCCTGCCTATCGCTGCCATCCGTGGCGAGGGAACGTCGAACAACTATATCTTGCCTGAAGTCCCGGCACTTCCGGCCTTCTCGATGCAGAAAGCTATCTCGACAACCATCCGCGACCATGGCCACGACTACTGGACAGGTACCGTCTACACCACCAACCGCCGCGTGTGGGAGCACGACGAGGAATTCAAGGAATATCTGCACAAAACACGCTGCATGGCAGTCGATATGGAGACAGCCACAATCTTCGCAGCCGGCTTCGCCAATGAGATCCCGACAGGCGCTTTGCTGCTCGTCTCCGACCAGCCGATGATTCCTGAGGGCGTCAAGACTGAGGCTAGCGACAAGAAAGTGAGTTCGATGTTCGTCGACGAACATATCAAAATCGGTATCGACGCACTGCATCAGATTATCGATAACAAGCTGACAGTCAAACACTTGAGATTCTGATGACCTACGAGCAGATTCTTTCGGACATTAAAAACAAGATTTACCATCCGGTGTATTTCCTGATGGGTGAGGAGCCTTATTTCATCGACACCATCAGCGATGCCATCGAGAGCACCGTGCTGGATGAGGCCGACAAGGCTTTCAACCAAATCGTCCTCTACGGAAAAGACGTCAACGTGCACGACATCGTGACACAGGCGCGTAACTTCCCGATGATGGGTAACTACTTGGTAATCATCGTGAAAGAAGCTCAAGATGTGAAAAATATCGAGTCGATGGAACCGTTTTTGGAGATGATTCCTGAGACCACGATTCTGGTTCTGAACTACAAATACAAGAAGCTCGACAAACGCACAAAATTCGCGAAAACACTCGACAAAGACTATGTTTTGTTTGAGTCGAAGAAGCTTTACGACCGCGACATCCCGAAATGGATTGTCAACTATCTTGGAACCAAAAATTATAAGATTTCGCAGAAGGCCTGTCAGATGCTTGCCGACTACCTTGGCACCGACCTGCTGAAAGTACGCAATGAGATGGAAAAGCTGATGGTTGCGGTGCCGCAGAAAAAAGAAATCGACGACTTCGACGTGGAGTATAACATCGGAATCTCCAAGGATTTCAATGTGTTTGAGCTTCAGAAAGCCATAAGCTACGGCGACTTCCCGAAGGCGGTGCAAATCATCAATTATTTCGGCGACAACACCAAAGAAAACCCGCTAATCGCCACAGTGATAATGCTTTACGCTTATTACTGCAAGGTTTTGAAGCTGCATTATGCCACCGATAAGAGCAAAAACAGCGTCGCCTCGGTCCTCGGTGTCAACCCGTTCTTCGTCGAAGATTATTTCGAGGCCGCCCGACGTTACAACATCAAAAAATGTGTCGACAACATCGCAATTTTGCGTGATTTCGACCTTAAATCCAAAGGCTACAACATCGGCGACGTCTCGCAAAAAGACCTCTACCGAGAGATGATTTACAAGTTGATGCGCTGATTCTTTTTAATCCATTCTTTAGCATTGACAAACGCCTCAATCCATGGTGCTATCTCATCATCTTTGCGATTCTGCGGATAGTAAGCCCACTGCCATGGGAGGAAGGCGCGTTCGAGGTGCGGCATCATCGCGAGATGACGGCCGTCGGCGGAGCAAATACCGGCCACTGACCATGGCGAACCGTTAGGATTTGCCGGGTATCCGTCGTAGCTGTAGGTCAACGCGATGTTGTATTTCTCCTTGCCGTAAGGGAAGTTGAACTTGCCCTCGCCGTGAGCGATCCACACACCGAGACGACGGCCTTTGAGGCTCTTGAGCATGATGCTGTTGCTATCTTCGATGTTCACGTTCACGAAACCTGATTCGAACTTGTGTGAGTCGTTGTGAATCATGCGCGGATGCTTGTCGTGGTCAGGGTAGATGAGGTTGAGCTCCGTCATGAGCTGGCAGCCGTTGCAGACGCCGAGGCTCATGGTATCAGGACGTTTGTAGAAGTTCTCGAGAGCCATGCGTGCCTTCTCGTTGAAGAGGAATGCTCCAGCCCAGCCTTTTGCCGAACCGAGAACGTCGGAATTGCTGAAACCGCCAACAAACACTATCATATTCACGTCGCTGAGGTCTTCGCGTCCGCTTACGAGGTCGGTCATGTGTACATCCTTGACATCGAATCCGGCAGTGTAGAGCGCGTAAGCCATTTCGCGGTCACATTGGCAGCCTTTTTCACGGATGATGGCGGCTTTTATGCCCGAAGGAGTGCGACGGTGCATGTCGATGCCCAAATCCTTGGCCTTGCCGGTGAAGCTTCCGAAATCGAACTTAAGTGCTTGATTCTTATAGTTTTCGAAACGCTCTTTTGCCTTCGCTTCGCCACTCTGTTTTCTGTCGAGTAGATATGAGCTCTTATACCAAAGGTCGCGTAAAGCGTTGATATCCAATTCATAAGACTCTTTGTCTTTCTTAAGATTGATGCTGCGCTTGCTGTTTGGCTTGCCGATGACAGCATATTTGATGCCTTCTTTGTCGAGTAACTCTTTGACCTTCTTATCTTTAACTTGGATAACGACAGCCGGTTGCTCGCTGAATGCCACGCTGATGAGGTCGCTGCCGAGTGCGCTTAGGTCGATGTCCAAGCCGCCTTCGTTGTTGGCGAACGTCATCTCAAGCAAGGTGGTGATCAAACCGCCTGCCGACACGTCGTGACCTGCGAGAACGAGTTTCTGCTCGAGGAGTTTCTGCAAGGTGTTGAAACACTTCTTAAAGTATTCAGTATCAACAATATCTGGTGTGCTTTCGCCGACTCTGTTGATGATCTGTGCGAAGCTGCTGCCTCCGAGTTTGAATGCGTCTTTCGAGAAGTCGATGTACAGAATCTCGGTGTCTTTGTCGTTGACAACCACTGGTTTAACAGCTTTACGGATGTCGGTGACTTCGCCTGCTGCCGTCACGATGACGGTGCCAGGAGCAAGGACCTTCTGACCGTTTTTGTATTTCTGTGTCATCGACAATGAGTCTTTACCTGTCGGGACGTTGATGCCGAGAGCTAATACGAAGTCGCTCAACGCTTTAACGGCGCGGTAGAGTCGTGCGTTCTCGCCTGGGTTCTTGGCTGGCCACATCCAGTTGGCGCTCAATGAAACGCCTTTGAGGTTCTCCTCGATAGGAGCCCACACCAAGTTGGTAAGTGATTCAGCCACCGACAGTCTCGAGCCAGCTTCAGGGCTTATCAAAGCTGCTGCCGGAGCGTGTCCGAGTGCTGTTCCGATGCCTCTAACACCTTGATAGTCAAGTGCCATGATGCCGAGGTCGGTGAGTGGAAGCTGTACCTCGCCGGCGCACTGCTGCAAGGCGACGCGACCTGTAACCGAGCGGTCGACCTTGTTGGTTAGCCAGTCTTTACAAGCCACGCCTTCGAGCTGAAGCACCTTCTTGAGGTAATCTTCGAATTTATTATCCTGATATTCGATTTTCTTGAATTTGTAATCGACGTCGTTGTCGGTCAAAACGGTCTTTGGAGCGCTTCCGAAGAAGTCGGAGAGGCTCAAATCTATAGGATTCACGCCGTTTTTGCGGACAAATCTTAAACGCTTATCATCTGTTGACTCACCAACCATATAATAAGGTGCGCGCTCGCGTTCGGCTGTCTGGCGGATGATCTCCGTATCTTGTTTATTTACAAGGAGTCCCATACGTTCCTGCGATTCGTTTCCGATAATTTCCTTATCGGAAAGGGTAGGGTCGCCGATTGGGAGGTTGTCGACGTATACTGTGCCGCCGCTCTTGTCGATGAGCTCGCTGAGGCAGTTGAGGTGACCGCCGGCGCCGTGGTCGTGGATTGAGCGCACTGGGTTGCTGTCGTTTTCCACCATGGCGCGTATGACGTTAGCCACACGTTTCTGCATCTCAGGGTTGGCACGCTGCACGGCGTTGAGCTCGATGGCGTTGGAATACTGGCCAGTACCCACGCTCGAGACCGCGGCGCCGCCCATTCCGATGCGGTAGTTGTCACCGCCGAGCACTATGATGAGGTCGCCCGGCTCTGGGTCTTCCTTCATGCTGTCGTCAGCCGGAGCAAATCCGATGCCGCCCGCGAGCATGATGACCTTGTCGTAGCCGTAGTCGTTGGTTTTATTGTCGTTTTCGCTATGTTCGAAGGTGAGGAGCGAGCCGTTGATGAGCGGCTGTCCGAACTTGTTTCCAAAGTCTGATGCGCCGTTCGAAGCCTTGATGAGCAGCTCTTCAGGGGTCTGATAGAGCCACGGACGTGCCTTGAAGTTGTCTTCCCACTCGCGGCTCTCGTCGTTACGAGGGTAGCAAGTCATGTAAACGGCTGTTCCTGCCAACGGAATCGAGCCTCTACCGCCAGCGAGACGGTCGCGAATCTCACCGCCGGTGCCTGTTGCGGCTCCGTTGAACGGCTCGACGGTTGTCGGGAAGTTATGCGTCTCTGCCTTGACAGAGATAACAGTATCTATATCTTTGATTTTGAAGAAGTCGGCTTTATGCTGAGTTGCCGGCGCAAACTGTTCGACCTTCGGTCCGAGGATGAAGGCGACGTTGTCTTTATATGCCGACACGAGGCGGTTGGTGTTGGTTTTCGAGGTCTTCTTGATGAGTGCGAAGAGAGTGTCGGGCATCTCCTTGCCATTAATAATAAAGGTGCCGTTGAAGATTTTGTGGCGGCAGTGCTCCGAGTTGACCTGTGCGAAGCCGTAGACCTCCGAGTCGGTGAGGGCGCGGCCTATCTTTTTGCTTATACCTTTCAGATAATCAATCTCTTCCTGACTGAGTGCGAGGCCTTCCTCGTTGTTGTAGGCGTCGATATCGGTGATATATTTCAGCGGCTCAGGCTTGCGGTCGACAAAAAACATGTTCTGGTCGAGGTCGTGGTATTTGTTTTGCAGCATCGGGTCGAAGCTGTTGTCGTTTTCCTCGACGGGATGGAATTCCTCTATACGAGAAACGCCGCGAATGCCCATGTTTTGAGTTATTTCGACGGCGTTGGTGCTCCAAGGGGTTATCATCTCGCGGCGCGGACCGAAGAAGAAGCCTTTGACGGTTTTTTCTTCAATTTTTGTGGCGTCGCCGAAGAGCCAACTGAATTTTTTAATGTCGTTATCGTTGTGATTATCAGCGCTTTCTACAGCGATGACGGTGTTTTGACGGGTTTTGAAAAAGATTATCATGGTATTAATTTTTCAAGGTGCAAAATTAACAAATTATCACACATATTTTACGGTTTTTTACAGATTTTTTTTGTTTTCTTTCAAACAAATATCTCATCACATTTTGTGACAACATTGATGGCAATAAAATCCTTTTGGGACGAAAAATTCCATTTTGGGACGAAATTCGGCAAATTTGTGACGAAATCCGGGATTTTGTGACGAATTTCGGTCGTTTTGTGACGAAATACACCAATTTTGTGACGAAATTCGGAAGTCTTGTGACGAAATTATCCCTTTTGATACTGCATTGGGGTTACTCCGGTGATCTCCGCAAACACCCGCTGGAAGTGCGATCGGCTGATGCCGCAGTGGTCGGCAACGGCCTCGTTCGACCATTCGGGATGCGCGTGGAGCGTGCGCTTCGCCTCTTCGACACGCAGGGTGGTGATCCATTTCGAATATGAGGAGTATCCTTGATTTTTGATCCATGCCGACAGCAGGTATTGAGGCAGCTGCATGGCTTGAGCAGCCATGGGCTTGGTGGTGCCGCTATGCAGATGTCCGCCGGCTGCAGTCCATTGTTTCACGGCCTTTTCGACCTTTTGCAGAGCCTCGTCGGTCACCGTGCTGGCGTGCTCGTCCTGCTCGATGCTTTGTTCAGCTTCGCGCACGTGATTGGCAGCGCCTGTGATGACGTAGCGCACAAAGCAGAACCACATGTAGAATATACCCACAAAAATAAACAAGGCGAAGCATGCCATCAGCCAGCCTTCGCTGAAGATGATGAGAGGCACCATCATGGTGATGAGGGCCAGTATCACTATGGTGATCTTGATCCACCAGAGCAGTCCGTCGTCGTCGGTGTCGTAGTAGTCGGCGAGAGCCAGCTCCAGGCGGGGCACCTCGCGCAGATGCAGCCAGCTGTAGTAGACCTGCATCATGCCGTAGACCACGCTTGCCGCCACCAGCGCCTTGCAGGCCACCAACGCCAGTGATACCAGCCATGTGACTATGCCTATCGTCCATTCGATACGGCGCACACGTCCCAGCCGCTCGAGGTTGAGGATGTTGAGCGACATTAGGGCTGCCGAAGGGATGAAAAACACCAGGTTGACGGTGAGGGCATGTTGCAAGTCGGATGAGCGCATGCCGCTGATATATTGGATGAGGAACTGCACGGCTATCAGCAACAGGCCGCCTGTCATGAGCCAGCGCGAGCGGTTGGCCACGCGGTCTTCGCGTACTTTGGCGGGCAGCAAGGTGAGCAACGCCAACGCCATGAGCGTCATCATCATCACCGCTGAAAACTGCATTTCCTTCATCTACACCTATTCGAAAAATATCGGCTGCAAAGATATAAAAAATTTTGTTTCAATTCTAAAAATTGCAACACCAAATACACGCAAAAAAAAATCTTTTACACGCAGAATAAAATCCGTTCGCTATTTTTAGTATATTTTTGTACCCTCAAAAATCAAGATATAAATAATAAAAATTATACATGGGAAAAACTTTTACTTTCAAGCAAATCATTTCAACAATAATGGTTTTGGCGGCTGTCGCTTTTGGACAGAATGTCTGGGCTCAGACCTTCACCATTGAGGCATCGTACAACAGCAACACACACAAGACCCTGTTCACCATCACGCGTAGCGGCAGCAGCCTGCCACAGCAGACCATCAAGTACCGCACGGTGAACCTCTCGGCTTATGCGGGAATACACTACACCGCTGTGAGCGACACTTACACCTTCCCTGAAAACATTACTACTTTTCAGGTAGAGGTTAGTGAAAGCGCACAATACTCCACTGCTTACGCATACCATTATCAGACGGGCACCACCCGCAGCTACCGCTTCGAGGTGCTCGATGTCAACGGCTTCGAACTGGCACACAATGACCGCGACATCACCACGGGTGCCCAGTTCAGCAACACCTACTTGAACAACAGCGTCACCGATCTGGTGTACTTCACCGATGGCGGCAGCATCATGTCGGGCAGTGGCAACAAATACCTCGATGTCAGTTATTCCTCGTCCAACTGGACACAGGTAACCGACGCTGGCTACAGCCAAGGCGTTCACACTGTCAGCACCAACAGCCTCTACAATAGCAATAGCAACTTGCGCACTATCTTGAACGCCCTCAGCTATAAGATGTACGCCACCGTTTATTTCACCCAAAAAGAGGAACATGACGGTTACCAGTATATACAAATTTATACCGGTAATGCAGGGACATACGACAAAGTGGATGACCCCAATGGCGGCATAGGCACGCTTACCAATTCCCTCTACCGGGCTTGTTTCATTTTGAGCTATTCCCCTAGTGGCAGCGTGATGAGCGATCCACATTATCAGTTCTTCCCGCATCGTTACAACTATGTGGACAAGGCAGCGGAAATTGCCGCAAACATCACCCATTATGAGTTCGATTACAACAACAGCCATCTCTACGAGCAGAAGTTCATAAACAGCTCTTACAACTCCAGCACTTCCGGCTCGCTAGTGCTTCTACCTACCGCTGAAAACATCAATATCCGTTTTGACGCCGGTGGCGGTGGTAACGACCACGACGAATGGGACTTCAAAGACCTCAAGGTCCGTCTCGCCTTGGTCGATGAAACCTATCCGACACCTATCAACATCGCCGGCATCACTGTTTCGGCGGGACCTTACGTAAAAGATAACACATTCTATATCAGCGTGCCGTTCAGCGAGATTGTGAACACAGCTAATTACAGCGGCTACAAGAAGCTTGTCACCTCCTGGGGCGATGCCACTTACGTTTCGGGCGACGGCACCAATGTGATCACCTTCAAGGGTACCATCAATGCCAATGCCGGTACAACATTGGCAATCACCAGTTTACAATGCTACTTCAAAGACCTTACAGGCACTTTCTTCCAAGGTTTAGGCAACAGCGGCTACACCGACAGCTTCGATAAGACCTTCAACGGTGTCACCTGCACGGAGAGCTACACTCTCGCCGCCACCAATACCGAGTTTGCAGGCTTACAGAGCGAGTATGTGGTGAGCAATAATGCCATCCATCCGCGCCCGATGGTATATTTCTATAAAGGTATCAAGAACAACACCAACCAAGTGCGACTCTACGAGACCATAGGCTACACTTTGTCGTGGACCAACGCCTATTCGGCAGGCACTGGCTCCGTCACCGCCACGGGCACTGGCAACTACAACGGCTCGATTAGCGCAACCTACCCCATCCGCTGGAGTACCTACACCGTCAGTTTCTATGGCAACGGCAGCATAGGCATCCCGGTTACGGGGACGATGAGCGACCAGGCATTCCAATATGGAGTGGCGCAGAGCCTCAGCGCCAACGCCTTCAGCCGCGAGGGCTTCACCTTCGCCGGATGGAACACCCAACCTGATGGCAGCGGCGCCAGCTATAGCGACGGAGAGGCAGTCACAGGACTCACCTCCGAGGACGGAGGCACCGTCGATCTCTACGCCCAGTGGACCGCCATCCCATGGACAGGAAGCGGCACAAGTGAGGACGATCCATACATGATTCTGTATGCCAGCCAACTCGACCTGTTGGCAACCAACGTGAACAGCGGAAACAACTACAGTGGCAAGTTCTTCAAATTGGATGCCGACATCACCTACGTCCATAACACCGCCTGGAACGACGCCACCAGCACCGAGAACAACTTCAGCGCCATCGGCGGCTCTTATGGCGACTCTTATCGCAATTTCAAAGGAGTTTTTGACGGTGATGGCCATACCATCAGCGGCATCCGCATCTACAAGGGCGGCAGCAGCAACGATGACAGTTTCCAGGGACTGTTTGGTAGGACTTATGACGGTTCTGTGTTGAACGTCACCCTCACCGATGCCCGCATTACGGGATACATCTCTGTCGGCGGTATCATGGGTGAGAGGCACTATGGGCATGTTGTGAACTGTCATGTCACAAATACCGTAGCCATCCATGCCGTCGCCAACAATTCCACGCTGCACGGTGGTATTGTAGGGTATAATTTGACTGCCCTTTCCTCAGAAAAAATTCTCAACTGCACCAGTGCCGCCACCATAAGCATCGCCGACGGACTGACGGGTTGCAATAAATATGGCGGTATCGTAGGCAAGAACCAAGCTGGCAAAATTGAAAACTGCCTTGTCGTCGGTGCCAGCGTGAGTGGCAACAGCATCGTGGGAGCCATCATCGGAGAATACTACCATGATGGCACCTACACGGCCAACTACTACCGCGGCTGCACCGTGAACGGCTCCGCCAATGCCATTAATGTGGGAACCGGCAGCGGCGACATTGCCGGTGCCCGCAGCGTCCACCTCCTCAACCTAGGTGATAATATCACCGCCAGCGGCGAGAGCGTTGTGATTGACAACGTGACCTATTACGCTTCAAACACTACAATCACACTTGGCTACACTGGCACGATAAATCCTGGCAATAAACTCGGCTATACCTACAACGACGGCACGGCCCACGCTGTGGTAGGCAACACCTTCGAGATGCCGGCATCAGATGTTACCGTGAGCAGCACCTTCACCGACGTGTGGGGTATTGCTGGCGGCGCCACAGGAAGTGAGACACATCCATATATCATCTCCGACACTACAGGTCTCAACGTGCTCGCAAAATGTGTCAACGGCACCCACGGCTACACCGCCAACAGCTTCTATAACAAGCATTTCAGACTGAATAACGACATCACATATACACATACGACCGATTGGAACGACGCCAACAGTACCGAGAATAACTATACCGCTATCGGCAAAGATTCACATCTCTTCCGCGGCACCTTTGACGGCAACGGCAAGACCATCAGCGGCATCCGCATCTACACTACCAACGACTATCAAGGGCTCTTCGGCTATGTTTATTCAGGAAGCACTGTGAAAAATATCGCCCTTGCCAACAGCATTATTATCGGTGGTGAGTATGTCGGCAGTATCGCTGGTAAAAATGAATATGGTACCATAACTAATTGCCGTATAGGAAACGACGTCACCATAGGTGTGGAAAACGATGATAAGGATTATCATGGCGGCATTGTGGGATATCAATATAATGGCACTGTCAGCGGCTCCGTCATTGCCGCAAGTGTTAATGGTCGATGGTATTGCGGTGGAATCGCAGGTATATGTGTTTTTACCACACTAAAAGATTGCCTCTATACCGGTACTGTAGCAAATGATAGTTTGAAAGGTGCCATCACAGGAAAAAATAATAACTCCACCCTCATCAACAACTACTACACTTCAAACAATAATGGCGGCGTGAACGGCAGCGACTGCGACGGTGCCCGTCGTGCCCGTGTCATCACCTTGGGTGAGCATGTCGGCATTGCAGGCGACCAGACGGCATACGACCTGAGCGGTCTCACCGCCTTTGGCACCACCGCCCTCAGCTACAATAACGGCACCTCCACTACCATCTACAGCGGTGCCACACAAACCATCACGCTGAGCGACGCTGCGTCACAGGGCTACGCCGTTACCAGCTACATCCTGAACGGCACTCCGCTTGCCGGCAACAGCTTCACCATGCCCGACAGCGACGTCACCGTGAGCGCCACCATAGGAGTGCCCTATATCGACGCCGACGGCAACGAGCAAATATGCACCGACTACACCCTCATCGAGAGCAGTACGGGCAGCACCGTCATACTCGGCGCCGTAGGAACGGAGACATGGTATGCCGTCAGCGGCAATGTGAATATCACTGTTTCTGACGATCAGGCTATCAAGACCTATGGAGCCGTTCATCTGATTCTGATGGATGGCGCCACGCTCACCGTGGAAGGACAATTTTCCATCTTTACTTTCGGTAGCCTCAGCATCTACGGTCAGAGCCTCGGTACGGGCAGTCTGGTGGCTAGCAGCGATGGCACGGCCATTTATGTAGGTGAATCGCTTAGTAATCCTGTTGTTAACGACGGCGGCCTGACCATCAACGGTGGCATTATCACCACCATCTCTTCCAATAGCCATAACATTTATGCCTATGATATTACCATCAACGGCGGCAGCGTCAGTGCCAACGGTGGCGGCATCAATGCTAATGGCGCCCTCACCCTTGGTTGGCGCAACGCTACCGACCGTATCTATGCCAGCAGCTACAATGGCGATAATGGTGTCGCGGTCAAGAGCGGCCAGTACCTCAGCGACGGCACTGCTGTCTATAGCGGAAGCCTCAGCGATACACAGATTGATGCCCTCGCCGGACAAACCTTGCAGCCCGTCTTTACGTTGACGCTTCCGAAGTATGTCGACGCCACATCGGGCGTGCTTGCGCAGGAAGGCCGCACCGCCTGTGTGCTGGCTGGCGCCAATGTCACCATCGCTGCCGAAGGCTGCACCCTCACGGATGTCACCGTGGGCGGCGAAGCAGCCACCGACAACGGCGACGGCACCTGGAGCTTCATCATGCCTGCCACCAACGCCACCGTGAGCGCCACAGTAACCGCAATCGACTTCACAACTGGCCACGCCGGCACCGAGGCCGACCCCTACATTATTATGTATCGCTCACAGCTCGACCTGCTCGCCACCCGCGTGAACGGCGGCAACCTCTACACAAACAAATTCATCAAGCTAGGTGCCGACATCGCTTACGACCCGAATGACCTTGACGACAATGGCGAGAACTACACTGCCATAGGCACTAGGGTTAATCAAAGATATTTCAAAGGCACCTTCGACGGAGACGGCCATATCATCAGTGGCATCCGCATCAACAAGACGGGTACTACCAATGCTGACAAATACCAAGGTCTCTTCGGCGGTGTGTGTGATGCTACTATCAAAAACGTCGTCCTTAGCGATGCCCATATCACCGGCAAAGACTCTGTCGGTGGCATCTTGGGAGATTATACCAATACCAGCAATATTATTCAGAACTGCCTTGTGTTGAATTCACAGATTACATCGACAGGAGATTACCAGAAAGGTGCTATCTGTGGCAAATATTTTACAACCAGTATTACCCTTATCGACAACTACTACTACAACTGCACAGTGAATGGCGCCTCCACCAATGTGGGCGCCAACGGCAGTGACTGTGACGGCGCCCGCGGTGTCAACAAGCTCACCTTATGCGAACATGTCATCGCCACACCGGCAGCGGCAGTCACCTACCAGGGTAACGGCTATTATGCGGTCGGCACCAGCGTAACGTTGAGCGTCGAAGAGGGCTACACCCTCAACGGCAGCTATACCGTGAAGGATGCCAACAACAACGATGTCGCCCTCACCGGCGGCGACACCTTCGAGATGCCTGCCAGCGATGTCACCGTGAACGCCGACATCACCGTCACCATCATGGCGGGCAGCGGCACCGAGAACGACCCGTGGATTATCATGTATCGCACCCAGATGGACCAGTTAGCTATAAGTGAAATCAACAACGGCGAATACTACCAGTTGGGCAGAGATCTCACCTACAGCTATGAAGGCCTTGGTGAGACCGAGAGCAACTACACACCGATCCGCGTTAACGAGGGCGGTCACTTCGACGGTGCAGGCCATACCATCAGCGGAATCCGCATCTATCCATACGACAATCTTCATAATGATAACAAAGGACTCTTCAGTTTAAACCATGGCACCGTGAAGAATGTCACTCTTACCGATGCCATTATCACCGGCGAGTTTTATATTGGCGGTATTGCGGGTGACAATGAGGATAACGGTATCATCGAGAATTGCCACGTCACCAGCACCGTCATCATCAAGGCTTATGGCTATTTATCAGATTACCATGGCGGTATTGCGGGTATTAACAGTGGCGATGTAGGTAAGATGCCCTCCATTCGCAACTGTACCAGTGCTGCCACCATCACCAACAACGGATATGAAAATTGTGATGATTACGGCGGCATTGTAGGCGAAAATGTCGGTGGTATTGTCAGTGGATGTACGGCGTACGGAGCCAGCGTCACAGCCATTGGAGCTGCCGGTGGTATCGTGGGGTATAATTATCGGTGTTGTGATTATGAGGATCCCGTCGTCGAAAACTGTTTCGCCATAGATTGCACCATCAACAGCGGCAGTGCCGGAGCTATTATCAGTAATAGTGGTTATGCCACCTTGAACCACAACTACTACTACAATTGCACTGCCAACGGCAACACAACCAACATCGGTTACAAAGACGGCGACATCACCGAGGACGACGGCGCGGTGCAGGTGTTCAGCCTCACCTTGGGTGAGCATATCACCGCTACGGCAACAGCGGCGTATTCATACAGCGGCAACAACTATTACACCGAAGGTACCAGCGTCACCCTCAGCCCTGAAGAGGGCTATGCCATCAGTGGCAGCTACACCGTGAAGGATGCCGATAACAACGACGTCGCCCTCACCGGCGGCAACACTTTCGAGATGCCTGCCAGCAATGTCACCGTCAGCGCTACGACTACAGAACTTATTGCTTTTAAACTCTATAACGAAGACTACCTTGTTGAAGGCGACTATCTGATTGTATATCAAAACTACGCCATGAATAACGTGGTCTCCGGGAACAACTTCCAATACGAAACAGTCAATGTGGCTGATGATGTAATAAGTACAAGCGATGCTAACATTATTTGGCATATTGCCCACAATGATGAGTTCGACTATTGGACTATCTACAACGCTGCAGTCAAAAAATACGCAGGAGTTAAAAGCCTTGCTGGATATGTCTGTTTATCTGAAGATGAGTCTTATCAAACTCGGTGGTCGATTAACGACGCCCTGGGTAACGGTGCTTACAATATTAATAACCAATCCAATTCGAATAGTGGTTTTAATTCATATCTTAGTTTTTTATCCCAAGGTTTCTCTTGTTATGAGTTTAACTTTGGCGGTACACCGTCACTTTACAGGAAAGTTGAAACATTCACCAAGGATATCGAAGGCTATACCGACGATGAGAGCGGCTGGTATCTGATTGCCTCGCCTTTGTATAATGATGTTAATGTGAATAATGTGGAACACATGAAAGACAACACCTTCGACCTCTACCGCTTCAACCAAGAAGCTGCTGCGGAATGGGAAAACTGGAAGGCAGAAGGAACCGACCACTACCATTTCGACCTTGAATCGGGAAGAGGTTATCTCTACGCCAACAGCGGAGATGTTACGCTCACATTCACCGGTTGGCCTTACAGCGGCGATGGCGTAGTAAATCTCACCAAGACAGAAGGCGTGTCGTTTGAAGGATGGAACCTTGTAGGTAACCCGTGGAGCGTGGAAGCCACTATCGAAAAAGATTTCTATCGAATGAATGGCGAGGGTTCGGAAATCATCGCAGCCACAGACAACACCGTTAACCCGATGGAAGGCATCTTCGTACATACCGATTCTGACTACGAGGAAATGACATTCACACCTAATTCTAATAGCACCAAAGGCCGTAGCCAATCACACGAACCAGAACAGATTGTCATCAACCTCTCAACTCTAAACTCTAAACTCTCAACTTCCATCATCGACCGCGCCATAGTGCGTTTCGACAGCAAGAACACAATGACGAAATTGCAGATATTCGATGGCAGCACCAAATTATATATCCCGCAAGACGGCACCGACTATGCCATCGCGTTCAGCAACCGTCAAGGCGATATTCCGTTGAATTTCAAGGCGAAAGAAACAGGAACGTATACCATCAGTTTTGAAGGAATAGATTTGAATAATATAGAATTAATAGATTTATTAGAAAATTTAGTTATCGATCTCGGCGAGAACCCATCGTATACCTTTATCGGTTCACCAGCGGATAGGCAAGCGAGGTTTATTATCCGCTTCGAGAACTCAGAGAACTCAGAAATCTTTGCCTATCAGAGCGGCACCGATATAATCGTTACCGGCGATGGCGAGCTCCAAATCTTCGATGTGATGGGCCGCATGGTGTTGACACAACACGTGAACGGCGTTGAAACTATCGCAAAACCGTCACAAACAGGCGTTTATATCTTGAAATTGAATGAAAAGACACAGAAAATCATAATGAAATAAACTTTGGCCGTTGGCCATTAGCTGTTGGCAGCCAAAGGCCAATAGCCAAAAGTTAAAGTTGACAAATACATAAAGAAGAATAGAATTAACATAATAGATATATCAATGAAAAAATTACTCCTCACAATCACAACAGTTTTAGTTCTGGGTTTCAGCGTCAATGCGCAGCGCGACGCATTCTTTACTTGGAACGACGCCAGCGATGACGTTTATCGCACCAACGAAAGCGGTGTAACATTCGATCTGCCACAGTCTCATGGTCAGGATATCGACTTCGACAGCAACGCACCTATTGGCAGCGGACTGCTGGTATTTACCGCACTCGGATTAGGATATGCATTTAGAAAAAAGAGTAGAGTTTAAAGAGTGGAGTTTAGAATTTAAAGAAGATGAAAAACTACAAGTTTTTTTCGGCGATGCTGCTTTTTGTGGCACTCGCTTTCGGACAGAATGCCATGGCGCAATGGACTGGCGCGGGCACACAAGAAAGCCCCTATCAGATTAAGTCTAAAGAAGACCTGTATACGCTGGCTACGAACGTGAACAGCGGCACAAACTACAGCGGCAAGTATTTCTTGCTGACCACCGACCTTGCCTACACCTACACTTATGCGTGGAACAGCACTGATTACTATGCCTCTGAGAATAACTTCACAGCTATCGGTGCTTACGGTAATTCCTTCAAAGGGCATTTCGACGGTGGAGGTCACACCATCAGCGGTGTACGTATCTACAAGAACGGCACAACCAATGCCGACCAACTCCAAGGCGTTTTTGGCAACCTGAGCGGCGGTTCCGTCAGGAATCTGACGGTTGCCGATGCCAGCATCACCGGCTACCAGCAGGTGGGTGCCATAGCAGGTTGCAACAATGGCACCATTGAGGATTGTGTTGTGGCAAGCAATGTCGGCATCTATCGTGTGGCTGACAATGCCAGCAAACACGGCGGTGTCGTCGGAGCCAACTCCAATGGTAATGTCCGTCGTTGCACCAGTTCCGCTACTGTCAAATCGCATCCTAAATTTGCGAATACCATCAGCGCGATTTGTGGTGGCATCATCGGATATCAAAGCCAACAATATGACGTAAATCACTATGTCGAGGATAACGTTGCTTTAAACGTAGTAGTCATAAGCGGCCAGTCGGTTGGCGGTGCCATCATCGGCTACAGGACATCAGGTGATAATCTTAATCGTCTTCATCTTTCCCGCAACTACTATCGCAACTGCACCATTAACGGCTCGGTCAACGCCACCAACGTGGGCGTAGGCAATCCGGCAGGCGACATGGACGGCGCGCGCAGCGTCCACACCCTCACGCTGGGTGCCAATATCACTGCCACGGGCGAGAGCGTGGTGATTGGCAACACCACCTGTTACGCCAGCAACACCACCGTCACCTTGGGCCATAACAACTCCACAGGCTATCTGGTAACATATAGACTCAACGGCAACGCTCTCGGCGGCAACACCTTCACCATGCCCAACAACGACAATGGTATCGTGAGCGCCACGCTTACTCCGATCACCTATTACGTTCATTTCGACAAGAACAACGATGGCGCAAGTGGCACGATGAGCGACCAGCAATTTACCTACGGACAGGCGCAGAACCTCACTGCCAACGCCTTCACTCTCACTGGATACGACTTCATCGGATGGAGCACAACCTTTGATGGCGAGGCGGAATACACAGATGGCCAGAGCGTCAGCAACCTCACTGCAGTGGATGGCGAAACTGTCACGCTCTATGCCAAGTGGAATATCAGCAACTATAATATCACCTACAACCTTGACGGTGGCACTGTTGCGACAGAAAATCCAACTACCTATAATATTGAAACACCGACATTTTCGCTCAATAATCCGACCCAAGCAGGCTGCACTTTCGATGGTTGGACTGGCACCGGCCTCACTGAGGCGACACAGACGGTGACCATCGCCCAAGGCTCGACAGGCGACCGCAGCTACACCGCCAACTGGACGCATTTTGCCTATGCCCTCGTTTTGGATAAAGACATCACCGCCACACCAGCTCCTGCTGCAACATACAACAACACAAGCTATTATACCCCTGGCACCGAAATCACATTAAGCTACAACGTCACTCCATCTGCAGGATATGAATTCCAAGGCTTCTTAGTGAACGGCTCCCCTATAGAGGGCAACACTTTCGTGATGCCTGCCAGTGATGTCACTGTAAGCGCCAATCTTGCTGCCATTCCGTGGGGAGGTGCCGGTACCAGCGATTCTCCATACATTATTATTTATGCTGCCCAGCTCGACATGTTGGCTACCCGCCTGAATACTGGTACGGGCGATGACTATGCCAGCAGCGGATACAACGGCATATACTTCAAGCTTGGCGCCGATATCAACTATAATCCTAACGAGCTCACCAACGGTGAGAATTATACCGCTATCGGAAGTAATTATGGTAATGAAGACTATCTATTCAATGGTACCTTTGACGGTGATAACCACATCATCAGTGGTATCCGTATCAACAAGCCCAACTACGATTTACAAGGTTTATTTGGAGCGGTTGGCTCTACCGGCACGGTGAAAAATGTCATCCTTGACGATGCCGTTGTCATAGGAAGAAATTGTGTCGGTGGCATTGCGGGCAATAAACTGGGCACCATTGAGAACTGTCGCGTCATCAACACCAACATAACTGGCAATGGTTTGGTCGGCGGCATAGCTGGTCACAGCGCGAACCAAACAATTGAGAACAACATGGTCTTAAACACTGCAATCACTTATGATAACACTGATATTTATAATGGAGGTGCTATCATTGGATCACAACAATCTGGCAGTATCGGTTATAACTACTATCACAACTGCACTTTAAATGGAGTGGCTTCCAACATAGGTTGTGGTGTTGCAAGTATCGGGAACATTATCTTTGGCGACATCACTGAGAACAATGCAGCGGTGCAGGCCTACACTCTGACTTTGAGCCCGCATATCACTGCCACACCAGCTCCTAACGTGACCTTCAACAATATAGACTACTATACAGCAGGCACTGAAGTTACACTTGGTACGAACCCACCAGCCTATACCATCACCTCTGCTACACTAACCTACGGCGGCAACAACCACAACATCGCATCAGTTGGCGGAGTGTATTCTTTCACAATGCCTGCCGCTGATGTCAGCGTTACGGTTACGGAGATTCAAGGTGACCGTTATCAGCTCTTCGAAGGAAACATTGTCGAAGGCGACTATCTGATTGTATATAATCTCAATGGCAAACTCTATTCCATGAACAACGTGATTTCATCCGATCACGCGTTCCAATATGAAGTAGTCAATGCGATTGACAATGTGATTACGACAGACAATGCTGACATCGTTTGGCACATCGCCCCAAATAGCGACGGCAATTGGACTATCTACAACGCTGCAATTGGAAAATACGCAGGTGGCTGCCTGGCCCAAAGCGGGGCTCAATTGTATGATGAAACTAATAATTGCGCTACATGGATAGTTGGGTATTCAAACGAATTCCAAAACTGTGATGATAGATTTCTTGGTTTCCGTACGCGAGGTACAGCTATCATGGGTTTCTATGTCATGAACGATGATCCCTTTAACCCAATCTATACTAACTTGTTGCTTTACAAGAAAGTTGAAGTTCCCACCGAGACCTACACACTCGAAATCGAGGGCTACAACGACGATGAAAGTGGCTGGTATCTCATTGCCTCGCCTGTGTCCACCACACCTTCTGAGGTTGAGAATATGCTTACCGATGAAACTGCGGCCCCTTATTCGTATGACCTCTACCGCTTCAACCAAGCAGCTACAGCTGAATGGGAGAACTACCATCAGCACTCGAGCGATTTCAACATCATTCCTGGCAAAGGCTATCTCTACGCCAACAGTCAGGACGTGACGCTCACCTTTACTGGCGTGCCTTACAGCGGCAACGGCGAAGTCCAGATCACCAAGACACATGACGTTGAATTTGAAGGCTGGAACCTTGTGGGCAATCCGTTCAGCGTGGGAGCTATAGTCGATATGGATTTTTATCGTATGAATGACGACGGCTCGGGAATCGTACCAGCCACAGGCAACACTGTAAATCCAATGGAAGGCATCTTTGTCTATTCTGATCATTCTGGAGATTACGTGACATTCACACCTAATTCTAATAATTCTAATAGCGCTAAGGGCAACAACAGTAATGATGCCTCGTTGGTGATCAACCTCAGCAAAGGAAACCGTGGCAGCGCCATCGACCGCGCCATCGTGCGTTTCGACAGCAAGAGCACCTTGCCCAAGCTACAAATCTTCGATGGTAATACGAAATTATACATCCCGCAGGATTTCGAAGAGTACGCAATAGTCAGCTCGAACCGCCAAGGCGAAATGCCTCTCAATTTCAAGGCAAAAGAAACAGGAATGTATACCATCAGTTTTGAAGGAATAGATTTGAAAAACATAAAATTGATAGATATATTAGACGGAAAAGAAATCGATTTGAGCGAAACCTCGTCGTACACGTTTATCGGTTCACCAGCCGACCGCCAGGCAAGATTTAAAATCATATTCGAGGGCTCAGAGAACTCAGATAGCTCCGAGATCTCTAATTTTGCCTACCAATCAGGCACCGATATCATCGTCAACGGAGAAGGCGAGCTCCAAATCTTCGACGTGATGGGACGAATGGTGATGCAAAAACGCATCGACGGCGTGGAAACGTTACGCGAAATGTCACATGCGACAGGCGTTTATATCTTGAAATTGAATGAGAAAACCCAGAAAATTGTGATCAGATAAATTAATTTCAAAAAAAATGTCGGGCGTATTAATAAAAGTTGTAATTTTGCAGTCCGAAAAATTTGAAGAAAATTTAAATACAAATTAATGTACGCAATCGTAGAAATAGCAGGGCAGCAGTTCAAAGTGACCAAGGGAGACGAAATCTTCTGCAATCGCTTGAATGGCGAAATCGACAGCTCAATCAGCTTCGACAAGGTGTTGTTGATCGACAATGACGGCAACACAAGGGTTGGCACCCCCGTCCTCGAAGGTGCTAAAGTGGATGCTAAGATTATCAAGCATCTGAGAGCAGACAAGGTTCTTGTTTTCAAGAAGAAAAGAAGAAAAGGATATCAGACTCTCAACGGCCACCGTCAGGATCTGAGCAAGGTGCGCATTGAAAACATCACTGAATAATAAACCGAAAAAATTAAAGAATTATGGCACACAAGAAAGGCGTTGGTAGTTCCGAAAACGGTCGTGAATCACATAGCAAACGACTCGGAGTGAAAGTTTTCGGTGGACAGGCAGTTATCGCAGGCAACATCATCGTTCGTCAGCGTGGCACACAGCACTATCCTGGTGACAATGTAGGCATGGGCAAAGATCACACTTTGTTCGCACTTACAGACGGCATCGTGGAATTCACAAGAAAGAGAGAAGATCGTTCGTACGTTAACGTCATCCCGGTTCAGGGCGAAGTGACAGAGTAACGTTGTTTGGAAACGAACAGAAAATAGGCCGGCGAGGAATCTCGCCGGCTTTTTTTGTCGGATTTTTTCATTTTTTATCTATTAAACTATTAAGCTATTAAACTATTTATTATATTTGCAGGTTAATTTTTTACTAATATGTTAACAATACCTTATATTAGAGAACATAAAGAGGAGTGTATTAACCGTCTGAGTATCAAGAACTTCACAAGGTTTGAGCTCCTCGACGAGATTTTAGCGCTCGACGACGAACGCCGTAAGACACAGCAGGAAAACGACGAGGCTCTGGCCGAAGCCAACAGCATAGCACGCCAGGTGGGCGACCTCTGCAAGCAGGGAAAAGCAGCCGAGGCAGCACCGCTCAAAGCCCGCGTGGCCGAGCTGAAAGAGTTCACCAAGGTGAAAAGCGACCGTCTCGAAGAGCTTAAAGTGTTGATTCAGAATAAGCTGGTTGAGATTCCTAACACTCCGCACCCTATGGTGCCGCGTGGCAAGACAGCCGCCGACAACCTCGTGGTGAGCGAGGAAGGCAAGATGCCTAACCTCCCGAAGAACGCCCTTCCGCATTGGGAACTGCTCAACAAATATAAACTCGCCGACTTCGAACTCGGCAACAAGGTGACAGGCGCGGGATTCCCGTTCTACACCGGCCAAGGCGCACGTCTGCAGCGCGCACTCATCAACTTCTTCCTCGACGAGGCAGTGAAAGACGGCTACTACGAGGTGCAGCCTCCTATCGTGGTCAACGAGGCATCGGCCTACGCCACCGGTCAGCTGCCTGACAAGGAAGCCCAGATGTACGCAGTGCCGCTCGATAAGATGTATATGATCCCGACCGCTGAGGTGCCGGTGACCAACATCTTCCGCGACATGATAGTGCAGGAGAACGAGCTCCCGATCAAACGCGTGGCTTACTCCAACTGCTTCCGTCGTGAGGCTGGCTCATGGGGCAAGAACGTGCGCGGACTCAACCGTCTGCACCAGTTCGACAAAGTCGAGATCGTCGAAATCGCCAACCCGGCCAACTCTTACGAGCGCCTCGAGGCGATGAAGGAACACGTGGCCGGACTGCTCCGTAAGCTCGAGCTGCCATTCCATGTGTTGCGTCTCTGCGGAGGCGACATGAGCTGGACATCAGCAATGACCTACGACTACGAGGTGTGGTCGGCAGCACAGCAGCTGTGGCTCGAGGTGAGCTCGGTGTCGTGCTTCGAGACATTCCAGGCCAACCGTATGAAGCTGAGATTCAAAGACAAAGACGGTAACATCCGCTTGGCTCACACCCTCAACGGCAGCGCCCTCGCACTTCCGCGTATCGTGGCGGCACTGCTCGAAAACAACCAGACAGAAGACGGTATTTTGATTCCTAAGGCACTTCAACCATATACAGGCTTTGAAATCATTAAGTAAAATATTGACAATCATAGGTTTGACTCTGATGGTGGCTTGCTCCGACAAGTCACCGTCGGGACAGATCAACGCCATGCAGAAACGCGTGGATGCGGTCGAGCGTCAGGTGGAAACGCTTTATAATCAAGACTTTAGCTTCTTGGTTGGCGAATATCAGGCTCTCGACACCACGGTGGCGAGAAAAAAAGACATACGTCAGGAGATGGAACTCTTGCAGGCATATCTGCAACAGTTTGAAGATCAACGAGTTGTGCTGCTCGAGAATACCAAATATTCAAGAAAACAGCTCTCCGATCTGAAAGATGATGTCGAGAATAACGTTTACGACGAACAAACGACATCGAAATACATCCAGGACGAGGAAAGAGAACTCCACATGATGGAGGCTCAAATCAAATATTTTCAGGAGAAGTTTGACGCGCAGAAGAAAGTCGTGAAACAACTGAGGAAGGAGTGATGCCATGAGGTCGTCGCGCTTTTTCACGATTATTCCCCTTATCGTTTTTCTTTTTGCATCGTTGCAAAATATTGATGCTCAAAAAGTTATGACTCAACGCCAGATCGATGAGAAGTTGGCGCGTGAGTTTTATTATAAAAAAGATTACGAGAAGGCGCGCGATATCTACAAAAATCTTTACGACACATATCAGCAGACCAGCTATTTCAACCAATATGCCGATTGTCTTGTGATGACTGGCGATTACGAGGCTGCGGAGAAGGCTTACAAGGCGTTTCTGAAGAAAAATCCGCAGAACTGGAAGTCGCACGTCGACCTGGCTTACGTCTACTCGCAGCAGGGCGATAACCCCAAGGCGGTGAAATATCTTAATAAGGTGATAAAAGAGGTGCCCGACACCCGAAATGCCATCACTGAAGTCACAAACTTGTTGAGAGCCAGGAACTTCAACGATGTGGCAATAAGTCTGTTCGACCGCGGCGCGAAGAATCCGAATGTCAACTATAATTTCTATCTTGAGAAGGCCTACACCTACAACTCGATGCTCGACTTTGAGAACGCTACCGAGTGCTATCTCCAGTATTTAAAGGAGAAACCCGATCAATACGAGATGGTGAAGAACCGCCTTCGCGTGATGATGATGTACGACCTCAACGGCAATGTGAGCGACGTTATCAGGATGGCGCTGCTGCGCAAAACGCAGGAAGAACCCGAGAACGAGGAGTTTTCGTCGCTGCTGATGTGGTATTCGCTGCAGGAGCAGGACTACGATCTCGCCCTGATGCAGCTTAAAGCCCTCGACCGACGCGGGAAGGGCGACTATGAGCGCGACATCCTCTATGTGGCGCAGATTGCGGGCGACAACAGGCAATACGACATCGCGATTGAGGCCTATGACTATATCTTGGAGAAGTCGGGCGAGGGCGTTTTCTATGTGCAGGCGACAGTCGGATTTATCAAGAACAGCTACGCAAAAGCTGAAGCCGAAGGCAATCGCGACAAGGCATTTTATGAGAACCTTTCGAAGAAGATTAACGATGCCTTCGATAAGATCGGTTACACCAGCGATATGATGCCGCTGGTGCTGGTGCAGTCCGATATTTTGGCTTTTGAACTCGGGAGATATGACGATGCTAAAGCATTGTTAAACAGAGTGTTAGAGCTTGGTTTCTTGCCAAAGACCAACGCCGAGCTGAAGATGAAGCTGGCCGACATATATCTGCTTACCGACGAGGTGTGGGAGGCCACTTTGCTCTATTCGCAGGTCGAGAAGTCGATGAAAAACGAGCCGATAGCTCACGAAGCGAAGTTTAAAAACGCGCAACTGCGTTATTTTATTGGTGAATTCGGATGGGCTAACGCCGCTCTCGACGTGTTAAAAGCCGCCACCTCGAAGCTCGTGGCTAACGATGCGATGACGCTCTCACTGACAATCAGCGATAACCTCGAATACGACACCATCGGCTTGCAACGACTGGCGAAGGCCGACTATTACATCTATCAGCGCAAGTACGACCTTGCCGACGTGGTCCTCGACTCGGTGGCGGCGTATAACCCCAACGAGGTGAGTCTGCCGAATGTCTTTTACCGAAAAGCGAAGATAGCAATAAACAAAGGCGATTACGAGCTTGCCGACAGTCTGTTTAAGCGTGTCTACGAAGGCTATGCCGACAGCTACATTGCCGATGAGGCTTTGATAGAAGATGCATTACTACTTGAGAATCAATTGAATAGAAAAGAAGAGGCGATGGAGTGCTACTCGAAACTCTTCGATTATTATACAGCAAGTGTTTATGTGGCGCAGGCTCGAAAGAGTTACCGCCGTTTGCGTGACGAATTAAAATGATAGATTATGGGAAACAATAACAATATCGATTTAGTAAGACCTAAAAAAGCTCTCGGACAGCATTTCTTGGTCGATTTGAACATTGCCCGCAACATCGTCAACGCTTTGTCGACTGACCACGATGTGGTGATTGAAGTCGGTGCCGGCATGGGAGTGCTGACGCAGTATCTTATTGAAAATCAATTAGATAAACTACAAGTAGTGGAAATCGATAAGGAGTCAGTGGAATTTTTGAAGAAAAAATTTCCTGAACTGGAGGGGCATTTGGTGCTAGGGGATTTTTTAAAATACGACATGACGGGTGGCGACACGGCCGTCATCGGCAATTTCCCTTACAACATCAGCTCCCAAATCTTTTTCCAAATCTTAAAGTACCGCAACAACGTGTCGGAATGCGTCGGGATGATTCAAAAAGAGGTGGCTGAGCGCCTTGCAGCAGGTCCGGGAAGCAAGACCTACGGCATACTGAGCGTGCTCCTGCAGGCCTGGTACGACATCGAATACCTCTTCACCGTCAACGAAAACGTCTTCAACCCGCCACCGAAGGTGAAATCGGCTGTCATCAGGCTTAAGCGCAACAATGTCAAGGAGTTAGAGTGCGACGAGAAACTGTTTGTCACAGTGGTGAAACAGGCCTTCAACCAGCGCCGCAAGACCTTACGAAACTCCCTGCGCTCAATGATTCCAGCAGAAATCATAGATAATGAGATTTTCAATAAACGCCCGGAACAATTATCGGTAGCGGAATTTGTAGAATTAACCCGCGTTTTTCATTGAAATTTTAACAGTAGTATACGCTGCAATACCACCAATAATCGTTATCGTAGCCAGCACAATAAGCACATCCTGCAGCTGCAGCGCAACGGGGTAGTATTCCACGATATAGCTGCCTGTGCCATCGCCAAGGCGGATGATGCCGACGTATTGTTGCAGCAGTACCGCGACGATGCCGAGGATCAGTCCGAGAATGCCGCCGACGACCGAGATGATGGTTCCTTCGTTGAGGAAGATGCTGCGTATCAACGAGTTGTCGCCTCCCATGGCACGGAGCGTAACCGTGTCTTTTTTCTTCTCGATGATGAGCATGCTGAGCGAGCCAATGACGTTGAACGTCGCCATCACCAAAATGAAAACAAGAATCAGATACACCGCGAGTTTCTCCGATTTCATCATCTTGTAAAGCGTCGATTGCTGCTCGTATTGGTCAAGGACGTGATAGTCGGGGCCGAGGATGGTTTTTATCTCTTTTTTGATTTTATTCAAATTGGCCGACTGGTTGGTGAAAACCTCTACTGCCGAAGCAAGTCCCTCGTATTCAATGAGCTCTGATAGCCATTCGTAAGGTGCCAAAACCGTAGTTGCATCAATGTCCTGGTTGGTCTCAAACGTCTGATGCACAAACAGTTGCCCCATGTTGAAGCTGTTTTCGAGGTTAAACGACGAGGCGTTGCCGCGTCTTGGGACGTACACCTGAAGCATCGAGAAAGGGTTGTTGGGGTTGATGCCAAGATAATAGGCCATTCCGACGCCAGGAATCGCCATCCCGACATCAGCGTCAGTGTCGAAACGTCCCGATTTTATTATCGATTTGTCGATTCGCTCGACTTGATAAAACTCCTCCGGAACGCCCTTGATCTGCCCGATCTGCTGCTTGTCCTGATTGCGGAACAGCGCATCTTCGGTGATGGTCGGCAAAACCAGCTCGATATTTTTTATATTTTTAATTTCATCAAAAGGAAAATCGTTGATATTCAATGTTTTACCATCGATGGAAGTGATCTGCAGGTCGGCCGACATCTTATGAATCGAGTCGCTGATGACCACGTTGAAGCCGTTGAAGATCGAGAGCACGAAGATCATGGCGAAGGCGGCGATGCCAACGCTCACAATCGAAATCCATGTCACGATGTTGATGAGGTTGTGACTCTTCTTGGCGAGAAGATAACGTTGCGCTATGAATAACGGCAGCTTCAAGACTTGAGCAGATTGTCAATGTTTTCAATATAATCGAGCGAGTCGTCTTCGAAAAACTGCAGTTCCGGAATCACCCTGACCTGCATCTTGATGCGGTCGCCGAGCTTGCCGCGGATTGATTTTGTCATGGCGTTCACCTCTTTCACCACGGCGGTCTTGGCCTCACGGTCGGGACCGAACACGCTGAGGTAGACGCGGGCGTAGGACATGTCGCTCGTCACGTTGACCTTCGTCACGGTAATCATGATGTTTCCTTGGGTGCGGATCTCCCTCTGGAATATCTCGCTGAGCTCTTTCTGGATCAGCTTCGCAATTTTCTGTTGTCTTTTTGTTTCCATAGCGATGCAAAATTACATATTTTTTTGATTCAAAGATTTCATTTTTGCGATATAATTTTATAATTTTGCAAAACAAACATTTTTGAAAATGAGAATCGTAGCACAACGCGTATTGCGCGCATCCGTCACCATCGACGGCGTTCTGAAATCGCAGATAGGGAAGGGGATGATGGTACTTCTGGGCATCGAAGACGCTGATAATCAAGAAGATGTGGAATATCTTTGCCAAAAACTGGCGAAGCTTCGCATTTTTGCCGATGAGAATAACGCGATGAACCTCGACATCATTCAGGTTGAAGGCGATTTTCTGGTGGTGAGCCAGTTTACGCTTCACGCGATGACGAAAAAAGGCAACCGTCCGAGTTTTATCCGTGCCGCCCGTCCCGAGCATGCCATCCCGCTTTATGAGTTGTTTCTCAAGAGGTTAGCTGAGGTTTCGGGCCGAAAGGTGGAATGCGGTGAATTCGGTGCCGACATGAAAGTGGAGCTCATCAATGATGGACCGGTTACGATTATTTTTGATACGAAAAACAAAGAATAATGCTGCTTTTTTATAGAAAATATGGCGATCCGAAAAACAAGCCGATAGTGGTTTTGCACGGCGTGCTGGGGCTTTCCGACAACTGGGATTATTTCGGGAAACGCTTTGCCGAGCTGGGCTTTTACGTCATTGTTCCCGACATGCGAAACCATGGGCAGTCGCCGCGATATGAGACTTTCAACTACAAGGTGATGGCGCGCGACATCAAGAAAGTGCTTGAGTATGAGCATATTACGCGTTGTTACGTCATCGGGCACAGCATGGGAGGCAAGATTGCGATGATGCTGGCCTTCGAGAATCCGCAACTCGTTGAGCGTCTGGAGGTTTTGGACATCAGTCCGCGTAAGTTCGAGCATCCGCTGCAGCATGTGGGCTTCATCGATGCCATGGGAAAGGTCGACCTTAAACATGTGCAGCGCCGCGCTGATGTCGAGGAGCAGCTGGCGAAATATAATTTTGAAAAAAGAGTTTTGCTTTTCCTGCTGAAAAACTTGTCGTACAGCCACGAGCACGGTTTTCGCTGGAAGCCATATCTGAAATCTATTTATAAAAATATCACTGAGATAGGAAAAGGTCTTGAAAATCAAGGCGTTTACCATGGTCCGACGCTGTTCATCCGAGGCGGTCAGTCGGATTATATTCTGGAAAAAGATATTGAACAAATCAAACATCAATTTACTGATTATCAATTAGTTACATTGCCAGAATCGGGGCATTGGATTCATGTCGACGATCCGGCAGGATTTATGCGTGAAACAGAAAAGTTTTTGTTGCATATTAAAAATTAATGTATCTTTGTAGTCTTAAATTAGTATAAAAGTGTAGTTATGATCCCATCGAAACAGAAAGTTTTGGAAGTTTTGAAAGACGTTGTTTATTTCCCGAAGGGAAGTAATATCGTTGACGCTGAGATGGTTAAGGACGTCGAAGTGGGTGAAGGTATGGTTCGTTTCAAGCTCGTGCTTGACGATGTCGACGACGAGAAAAACAAGTTCGTCATCGAGAACGCGAAGAAGATTTTAAACGATAATTTCGGAGATATTGATGTCGACATCATCCCGACGGCTCCGGTGACGATGCTCTCGAAGGTGCATCACATCATCGCGGTGGCCTCGGGCAAAGGCGGTGTCGGTAAGTCGACGGTGGCTGTGAACCTCGCGGTGGCACTGGCAGTGCAGGGCTTCCGTGTGGGTATGCTCGACGCTGATATCTACGGTCCGTCGGTGCCAATCATGTTCGGCACTGAAGGCGTGCAGCCTGAGTGTTACGACAAGGACGGCAAGACGTATATGGTGCCGGTCAACAAGTTCGGCATCAAGTTGATGAGTATCGGCATGATGGTCGACGCCAGCACGCCGCTCATCTGGCGTGGCCCTATGGCTACCAGCGCCCTGACGCAGCTCATGACCGAGACCGACTGGGGTGAGCTCGACTTTTTGGTGGTCGACATGCCTCCGGGAACAGGCGACATACAGCTCTGCATGGCGCAGAACTTCAAGGTCTCGGGCTCGATCATAGTGACGACACCTCAGAAAGTGGCGTTCGCCGATGTGCGGCGTGCGGCTAATATGTTCAAACATAAAGGCGTCAGCGTCCCGATCATCGGACTGGTCGAAAATATGGCATATTTCACGCCAAGCGACATGCCCGACAAGAAATATTACATCTTCGGACAGGGTCACGGCAAGGAGTTCGCCGAAGAGCTCGGCATCCCGTTCCTCGGCTCCATCCCGATGGATGAAAACATAGCCAGCGCGGGCGACAAAGGCACGCCTTACACCTTCGGAAACTTCGGTCCGGTAACGGCGGCATTCGAGAAAGTGGCAAGAAAAGTTATTGAATTGGTTTAAAAAATGGATAGAGAAGCGATAATTAAGAAAGTGAAGAACGTGCTGCTGCAGATCGAGCCTTATCTGAAGGCCGACGGCGGTGGCGTGGAGTTTGTGCGTATGGACGACGACATGACGGTGTGGGTGAAGCTCACGGGCCACTGTGCCAACTGTCCGCATAGCACCCAGACGCTGAAGAATGGCATCGAGAATACCATGAAGAGCGTTATTCCTGAAATTAAATCTGTCGAGAAGATTTAATGGTTATTGTTTATTGGTTATAGGTTATTGAATTTTTGAATTAAGAAATATAAGTTAAACTTAAAAATTTAAAACATGAAAAAAACTTTACTATTCTTAGCAGTAGTGTTGATGGGAATGAGCATGATGGCTCAGACTACCTACACAAAGATTACATCGGCCGCAGAACTTGAGGCAGATGCCAATTACCTCATCGTCGGTTATGATGATGCTCTCGGCTATTGCGCTATGAGTTATCAGAAGTCAGCAAACCGTCATGCCATCCAGGTTTCTGAAAACGGCGGCACCATCACAGCTGTCCCGGCTACAGATCCTAACAGCCAGACTGAGGTTCATCAGATCAGACTGGGCGGCAGCACAGGTGCATGGACGTTCTTCGATGAGTTGAAAAACGGTTACCTCTATGCAGCCAGCAGCTCGGCCAACCAGCTGAAGACTCAGACAACCAACACCGCCAACGGCGAATGGAGCATCGTTTTTGAAAGCGACGGCACAGCAATCGTTACAGCACAGGGCGACAACACACGTAACGTCATGCGTTTCAACGAGAACAGCCAGAACGGAGCACCTCTGTTCAACTGCTATCTGCCGACATCGACAGCAGGCGTGGCAGTGATGTTCTACAAAGAAGGCGGCGCACCGGTCATCTATCCTGAACCGAGCAACTACCCGTCGGCTTTCTATTCAGCACTTGATAAAGTCAACGTGACACTCGATTGGACTGATGCCGTTGGCGAGCAGCTCCCGGCAAAATATCTCGTGGTGGCTTCAACAGGTGCTATCCCGGTTCCTACCGACGGCGTGCCGGTTCCTAACGGCGCATTGGCAAAGAATGTGTCGTATGGCGTACAGACTGTCACTTTCACAGGTTTGAACGGCGCAACGACTTACAACTTCGCTATCTTCCCGTATACCAACAGCGGTGAGAACATCAACTATAAGACCGATGGCGATTATCCGACAGCCAGCGAGACTACCGACGATGTGACACTCTTGTTTGCATCAGATTTTGCCAATAGTTTGGCACCATTCACAGCTTACGATGTGGAAGGCGAACAGGGATGGGCAACAGGTGCATATCAGGGCACTCCATACGCAAAGATGAGCGGATATGCAGGCGGCACCAACTATCCTAACGAAGACTGGCTTATCACACCTGATCTTTTGCATGGCTACACAAGCAACGAGATTGAAGTAAACTTCATGAATGCTTATAAGTTTGATGGTGACCCTCTTAAAGTGTTGTACACAGAAGATTACGACGGAATGAGCGATCCTAACGAATTCGCTTGGATTGATATCACCGACAACTTCGAATGGTCGGCAGGTGAATATGCTTGGGCTACAACATCATATACGTTGGTCAACATGCAGGATCTGCACCACATGTACCTCGCATTCAAATACACCAGCACAGCTACAGCATCATCGACATGGGAAGTCGCCGAAGTCCAGATCTACGGCATTGGCTACACCTCAGTCGCTGAAAATGCTGCAACTTTGGTCAACATCTATCCTAACCCTGCCGAGAACAGCGTCAACATCGTTGCCGAAAACGATGCCAACGTGCAGATTATCGACATGGTTGGCCGCACAGTGATGAGCATCGACGTGGTCGAAGGCGTGAACACTGTCAGCGTGGCAGATCTCGAGAGTGGTGTTTACTTCGTAAGAATGAACGGCGCAGTTGTGAAGTTTATCAAAAAGTAAACGATTACAAACCCCAATATATTCTGTAGGGACGTGGCGTGCTGCGTCCCTACATTTTAAAAATGATTATCAGTTATCTGAAATATCGTATCAAGGCTCAAGGGAAATACCACCTCCACTCGCCGCTGGTTTTTTCATTATATGAAAATGTGTTGGAAAAGGTGAAGGAGGTTCCTCGCTCCGCTCGGAATGACATTAGTTTTTACGATGATTTGGATAACAAATTGAAAGACTTCATCAATGATAACAAATTGATTTTCAAAGATGAAGACGCGGTGATGATCGTTAAAGACATACATTGCAACAGGCAGAACGAGGCGGATTGGGAAAGGCTGAAAGACGACGAAAGGGTGCGGCTGAGCATCGATTGCTGGCGTTTTGGCATTATTTTTGTTATGAATAGAATAGAAAAAGAACATTATATATTAAAGATATGAAAGTTTACACTAAGACAGGCGACAAGGGCACTACATCGCTCGTTAACGGCACCCGAGTGGGCAAGGATGACCTACGTCTCGAAGCTTACGGCACCCTCGACGAGTTGAGCGCCTTCATCGCGGTGCTGATGGATTCGACCGACAGGTATAACGACGTTTTCAAGCGCATCCAGGAGCGACTGCTGGTGGCTGAATGCCTGCTGGCGACCGACGAGAACAGTGAGCTCCGCAAGCAGCTCCCGCAGATGGAAGAATCCGACGTGGAAGGCATAGAGAAATTCATCGACGAGATGAACGAAACGCTGAAACCGCTTAACAGTCTCATCATCCCGGGCGGCAACCTACTCGCTTCGAAGTGTCATGTGTGCCGTACGGTGTGCAGAAGAGCAGAAAGAGCTGTTGTGCGCATGAGCAGGCAGCATGATGTTAACCCAGTGATAATGAGATACTTAAATCGTCTGTCGGACATGTTTTTCGTGATGTCGCGGGTGTTTTCTGAGGGTGATGTGAAGTGGGAACCTGCCAAGTAAATTTTTTTGAAAAAAATACTTGACAAAATAAAAATTTGTAGTATTTTTGCACCCCAAAATAAACGGATTAACTAAGAAAGAATTAACTATGTATTGGACATTAGAATTAGCGTCGAAAATGGAGGATGCTCCGTGGCCGGCAACAAGAGATGAGCTGCTTGAGTGGGCAATGAGAACAGGCGCACCGCAGGAAGTTATTGAGAATCTTCAGGAGATTGAGGACGAGGGTGACGTTTATGAGCGCATCGAAGACCTTTGGCCGGATTATCCGACAAAAGACGACTTCTTCTTCCACGAGGATGAATATTAATCAATAAATTGTTGATAATCAATGAAAGAGGCTCTCGATTGAGAGCCTCTTTTGTTATTTGACAGGTGTCAGCCGCACCATCAGCACGCCGTGTGAGGGGATGCTGCCAGTGACGTTTTTCTTTGTCGACTTAGCTATGATCTTATGCTGCCAGAGGTCGTAAACCTTATAGTTGTCGCCCGTTGCGCGTAGCTCGGGGATGTCATTCCAGTTGAAGTTGAGGTTCCAAGCGTCGTCGCCGCGGTTGAAGAAGCACACTGCCCATTCGTCGTTGGCGAGCTGCTTCACCCAGATTTGACGGTCGCCCATAGCGACGGAGAGATGTGCCTGGATGCCCAGCGGATCCTGGTCGATGGCGATGACGTCTTTGTTGGTGAGTATGCGTTTGGTGTCGTCGCTCATGTTACCGAGGTCGTTGCCGGCCATCAGAGGAGCGGCGAGCATGCACCACATCGAGAAGTGGCTCTGGTCTTCGATGGCGGTCATGCCACCGTTGCCCACCTCAAGCATGTCGGGGTCGTTCCAGTGTCCCGGACCGTTGTAAGGGTAGAGGTCCTGCACCAGGTCGATGATGTTCACCATTCCGTGTCCGCCCCAGTCTTCGCGACCGTCCCAGAGGTTGATGATGTCGCCTGTGGCTCTCCAGAGGTGGCCGATGCCTTTGCCCCATTCCCACGGCTTGGTGCTGCCCCATTCGCAGATGCTGAACACGATAGGACGGCCGGCCTCTTTCAGTGCCTCGCGCATGATGGTGTAGGCTGTCTTCGAGTTGGTGCCGCGGTTGTTGCAGAAGTCATATTTCAGGTAGTCGACGCCAGTGCGGGCGTAGAAGAGTGCGTCTTGGTATTCGTGGCCCATGCTGCCCGGCCGTCCGGCGCAGGTGTAGGCGCCGACGCAAGAGTAGATGCCGAACTTCAGTCCCTTGGAGTGGATGTAGTCGGCGACATATTTCATGCCGTGCGGGAAGCGCTCGGGGTCGCACACGATGTTGCCGTCGGCATCGCGGTCGATCTGCCAGCAGTCGTCGACGACGATATATTCGTAGCCGGCGTCTTTCATGCCTGACGCCACCATTGCGTCGGCGGCTCCCATCAGCAGCTGTTCGTTGACGTCGCAGCCGAAGCGGTTCCAGCTGTTCCAGCCCATAGGCGGAGTAGGACACAAGGCCTCAAACTCTTCCTGTGTCAACGGTTGTGGCTTGGTGTTCTGTGCTGTTGCAGCGATGCTTATCAGCACGATAAGAAGGAGTGTTATAAGTTTTTTCATAGTTAATATGTTTATCAAAGTGCAAATATAATAAAAAAAGAGACGTCGGTGAGGGCGCCTCTAATTTTTTGTCTCAACACTGTCGCGTTATGCGACGTTGATGGTCTTCGAGACTTTCGTCTCTACCTTAGTTTTCTTAGGCAGGACGACGGTGAGGATGCCGTTTTCGACCTTTGCCGAGATCTTCTCGCTATCAACATCCTCCGGCAGAGCGTAGTTCTGCTCGTAGTTGGTGTAGGAGAACTCGCGGCGCAGATAGTGATGCTTGCGGTCGTCTTCCTTATGTTCTGTCTTGTTTTCGATTGCTACGCAAAGGTTGCCGTCATCGTTGATGCTGACGCGGCAGAATTCTTTTCTGATGCCAGGTGCAGCGACTTCCATTGTGTAGGCTTTTTCATCTTCCCTCACGTTCACTGCCGGTGCTGTACTGTTGGCACGAGGCATGAAATCAGTGTTCAGGAAATCATCAAATACTGTTGGGAACCAACTGTTTTTAAATACTGGTAACATAATTTATACCTCCATTAGTTTGTTAAACATTTTGTTTTTCAACTGGAAATATACAAATTATGTGCCAGAGCCATTTTATGGACAAATTGGCAGATTCTGACGACAAAATGACACCAATTCTGGAAAAATAGGCAGGCTGTTATCTCTTTTTGAATTTATAGCCTTTTTGTTCCCAGACGGGCATCTCGCGCTGGACAATGATGCTGTAGAATTGGTTGAAGTCGCCTGGTGATGTGGTGTTCCAGGCGCGCTCGGCGCAGCCGAGCGCTTTGGGGAGCATCTGGAAGGTCACGTCGTCGAAACAACGGAGCTGCTCCGACCAGAGATGTGCCGACACTCCGACGATGTCGCCGATATAGTCGGCGGGGTTCATCGAGTAGGTCTTGCGCTCGTCGACGAAGCCCGCCCAGAAGAGTCCGAGCTCCTCGCGGTCAGCGCTGTAGGCGAGGTCGACGTAGTTGTTTGTCGCCGGCGACAGCACACAAGGGAAGCCCTCCATGCCTTTGCCGGTCCAGATGTTGATGAAATACAACGACTGCTTGAGCCGTTCGGCTGTCGCCGGCTCGATGCCTTTAGCAATGTCTTCCCATCCTGCCAGGAGGATGCCGCGCTGCTCGGCGAGCTCGAGCATGCTGTTGGTGAAGAGGTCTTTCATGGCGTGGCGGTCTTTGTCACTCCAGGCGCCACCCGGCACCTCGTCGCCTCCGATGTGGATGGCTAACAAAGGCACCTCGGCCTCGCTGTGAAGGCGTATCACCTCGTCGAAGACGATGCCGTAGAACGTGTAGACGCTTGGGAGATAGACGCTTAGCACGTTGTCGGTGAAGTCTTGCGCCGACCAGTAGCGCGAGGTGTCGGCTGCGTCTTGCAGACGCAGATCGCTGTCACCCGTGCGCCTCTCATAAGCCTGCATCGCCTTGATCGACGCCCTCGAATGTCCGGGCGCGTCGAACTCAGGGATGACAGCGATGTGGCGCTCCCATGCATAACGCAAAATCTGCTTGTATTCCTCAGCAGTGTAATATGTCTTGTTGCCGACACGACCGTTAGCCGTAGGCTTCAACGCCTTAGTCTCCTGAAGGTCCCAGTCGGGCAATGCATGATGTCCGCTGAGGTCGGTTAAATCGGGTAAGTCTTTGATTTCCAAACACCAAGCTTCGTCGTCGCCGATATGAAAATGGAACACATTAAACTTATACTGTGCCATCAGGTCGATGACTTTCAGCACCTCGTCGACCGGACGGAAGTCGCGCGCCACGTCGAGCATGAAGCCACGGTATTGGTTGTCGGGCCAGTCTTCTATCGTCATAGGCTGCAACGGCTTCGGCAGCTTGTCGAGGGTAATTTTGGCATAAAAAGCGCCGTCTTCGTCGTCGGACTCCACCGTCGACTCGCCGTTTTCATCGATGGTGATGCGATACCAGCCATGAGGGAGGCTCTCGCTCGGCTCAAGCGGTTCGGTGCCATATTGCACGCGTTTCACCTGCGGGATGATGTCGGCCGACTGCGCCTCATATTTCGGTATAAAATCTTCGTCAATGCCAGTATTTGTTGTATCATTGATGAAGTGATAATTCACCTGCATCGGTTTGTCGGCCTTGCCTCTCTGCTGCATCACGAAGCCCTCGGGAGCCCACGAATGCCGCGGAAGCGCCCTGCCGTAATATTTTATGGTGACGGTGCCGTCGTTAGGGATGTCGATATACCATGAAGTGCCCTGATAATGGTTTATCGCCGGACCTTCGACAATGTTTTTTGTGTCAAACAATTCCTGAAACCACACACGTGAGCCTTTCGTAACATCTTGAAGCACAAGGGTGTTCAGTGCGCGGCCGTCAGCCTCAGCCTGTCCTTCAGTCCATTCCGCCACAGGCGTACGGGTGCAGGAAACCAGAAGGAACAACAGAATTATCGGAAATAATCTTTTCATAATTAATGTGCGGCGTTCATTGCTTTGGCACGTTGTTTCGATTCTTCAAGAACCTCGACAGCCTGCTTGTTAAGCCAGCGTTCCTCGTCAGTCTCGGGTGTTATCACCACGCCATGTGGCTTCGAATGATGGTTTTCGTCGAGATATGAGAAGGTGGCAAAGCCGTCGGCGGCAATCTTTTCGGGCTCGCGACTGCGGTACATCTTGGTGTAGACGGTCAAGGTAGAGCGTCCTGCAGCTATGACTTTGCTTTCGAATGTGACGATATCGCCCGCGAAGATCGGGAATTTGAAATCTATTCCGTGAAGCACGAGAAGGACGGTGTCTTTTGTGTCAACATATTGAGCCACAGCAAAATACGAGCTCTCGAGGAAATATTCAGAGCAGCGACCTGCAAAGAAAGTCTGATGATGGTTGAGGTCGGCCAGCTTGATAAGGCGTTGCGAATAGGTTGCTTTCATAACTATGAATTTATCTGCAAATATACAAAAAAGAATCCAGTTATAGCATTTTTATTGCCATTTTTAATACCCTTTTCGAAATGCTCAACAGTACCCTGTGGTAGGTCGCATTTCTGCAAAGGGCATTAAAAATGTTTTGAGTATTGAAAAAATTCGTAATTTTGCAGCGATTTACTAACCAGGGGTACTTGCTAAACCCCCTTTAACAAAACAAGAAAATGACACAAAAAAATCATCAAGTCAGCGTGCTGTATTTGATCTTAGCGACGCTGTTTACTGCAAGTTTAATGATGGCGAACCTCTTCGCCACAAAACAAATCTCATTCGGTCCGGCTAATTTCACCGGAGCAATCTTCGTGTTCCCAATCAGCTACATCGTCAACGACGTGGTGAGCGAGGTGTGGGGCTTCCGCAGGGCCAAGACTCTCATCTGGATGGCCTTCGCACTGAACTTCTTCTTCGTCATCCTCGGATGGCTCATCGACCTCATCCCTGGCGTGGCATGGTGGCAGGAAACACCAGCAGGCATTGGCTTCCACGCCATCTTCGGCATAGCTCCGAGAATCGTGTTAGCTTCATTTTTAGCCTTCTTGGTCGGCTCGTTCCTCAACGCCTTCGTGATGAGCAAGATGAAGGTGCGCGACAACGGCAAACGCTTCACCGTCCGTGCCGTATTGAGCACCCTGCTCGGCGAGTTCTGCGACTCGGTTATCTTCTTCCCTGTGGCATTGATAGGCATTGTCCCGATTGATCAGATGCCAAGTTTCGTGCTTTGGCAGGTGGCGCTCAAGACCGCTTACGAAATCATCATCCTTCCGGTGACGATTAGAGTGGTGAAATGGGTGAAAAAAGCAGAAAATATTGATGTTTACGACAACAACATATCGTACAACATTTTCAAATAAATCTTTAAATTTTAAATCTTTAAATCTTTGAATCTTAAATCATAAAATGGATAGAAAACAAGATCATTTGCAGTCGTTAGGCCGCTATTCGGAGATCCCGGAGACATACGCGCCGGAGGTCTTGGAGGCCTTTGAAAATCAGCATCCTGAGCGCGACTACTGGGTACAGTTCAACTGCCCTGAGTTCACCGCGCTTTGCCCTATCACCGGACAGCCTGATTTTGCTGAGATTAAGATAATGTACATCCCCGATAAGAGAATGGTTGAAAGCAAGAGTTTGAAACTTTATATGTTTTCTTTCAGAAATCATGGCGATTTTCATGAGGATGTCATCAACATCATTCTCAACGATTTGGTAAAGCTGATGGATCCGCGTTACATCGAGGTTTTGGGGTTGTTCCTGCCTCGCGGCGGCATCAGCATCTATCCTTATGCCAACTACGGCAAGCCGGGAACGAAGTTTGAAAAGATGGCTGAAGAGAGAATGAAAAACTATCAGATTAGATAACATGAACGTCAAAATCACTGCGATAAGGAAGGCAAACTATCAGGATTTGCAGGCGAAATTCGAGAATCCTATTGAGCATACTTGCGATGTGCGTGAAGGCCAGTCGTGGATTTCCGTCGATGGCGCAAAGCCTGAGGGGATGTGCGACAGCGCCTGGGAGTCGATGCGTTGGTTTGTGCAGGAATTGGCAGCCGGTCGCGGTAATTTTTACGACGGATGGATGAAGAATCCCAATTCAGCAATGATAAGCTGCAACGATGGATTCCGTCCGGTTTCGTTTTATATTGAATTGATTTGATGGATCGAACAAAAGAAATATTCAAGGTTACGATCATCGGCAGCGTGGTCAACGTGTTGCTGCTGGTGCTGAAGTTCGTCGCAGGCGTGCTGGGACACAGTTCCGCGATGGTCGCCGACGCCGTACATTCTTTGTCGGATTTCCTTACCGACATCGTGGTGCTTGTGTTCGTCAAGATCAGTGGCAAGCCTAAGGATAAGTCGCACGAATACGGCCACGGCAAGTTCGAGACGTTGGCGTTGACTATCATCGGGCTGATGCTCGTGGTGGTGGCTCTCGGTATCATCAGCAACGGCGTGACGAAGATCGACGACTTCTTTGAAGGACAGACCCTTGAAGCGCCGGGCATGCTCGCACTCTGGGCTGCCGTGGCCTCGATATTGCTCAAAGAGGCAGTGTATCGCTATTCCATAATAAAAGCCCGCAAACTCGACTCGCAGGCACTCGAAGCCAACGCCTGGCATCATCGCAGCGATGCGCTTTCGTCGATCGGCACCTTGGTGGGTGTCGGAGGCGCCATCTTCCTCGGCCAGCGGTGGGTTATCCTCGACCCGATAGCCTCGGTTGTTGTTGGCGTTTTCATTGGCAAGGTGGCGTTCGACCTGTTGAAAAACGGCGTCGGCGACCTCACCGACAAGGCGTTGCCAGAGAGCGTGGAGCAAGAGATTTTGAAGATGGTCTCGGAGGTTAAAAATGTCGGCAATCCGCATAACCTCAAGACACGCCGCGTTGGAAACCACTACGCCATTGAGCTGCATATCAAAATGAACGGCGACATCACCCTGACGCAAGCTCACGACAAGGCAACAGAAATAGAAAATCTCCTACGCAGCAAATACGGCCCAGAAACCCATGTCGGCGTCCACGTCGAGCCATTCGATTAGTTTCAAGGAAAAATTATTTTGATAATTCAAGAAATTTTCATATCTTTGCGGTCAGAAATATTCTAAAAAGATATGAAAACAAGAATTTTTAAAATGATGATGGCGGTCACAGTGCTGCTTATGATCGGCGTCGGCTGCAAGAAAAATAATGGTAGCGACGATAATCACGGCTTGAGTAACATGAAGTTCAAGAAGATGGACCTCACGCATGCCACAATGCTCGCTCTGGCCGACACTCCGGCAAAGGACGACTCGGAATACACTCCTTTGTATATAGTCAACGAAGACGGAATGCTCGAATCGGTGGAATATACCATCGAAGTGGAAGGCGACGAGGGTACTGCTAATCTCGTTAAAGCCAACCTCCAGCTGAAGATTCATTACATCTATCAGATAGGCGAAGACTGGCTTTGGCTGTTCGACTGCCGCCATTTCTATCCCGGCATTGAAGAGCTCGACTCCGATACTCGGAATGAGATCAATAAACTGATTAGTAATTACGACGGTATACATTATCTCGTGAGGAAGACCGACGGCGCAATATTCAGATGGACGTTGGATGACGGACGTCCTTATAACATCGTGAACTACGGCCTTGAGCGCCCGACCGATTTCTACGGCGTTGTGGAACAATACGGCGGCGACATCGTGGAGATAAAATGGAATGAAGACGGCAGCCAGATTTATTATCTCAAAGATAATGGCAACAGCATCAGCGTCACTACGATGATTCCTGACGGCATATATGCAGAGAGCGTATATCCTGCTCATGACGACGGCGTGGTGGGGGCTATGATAGGCTATAACATCAACAGTCAGGGGTATTGGAACATCCAGCCTTTCGTGATATTCCCGAACGATTATACCATCAGGCAGGTTCTGGTGCCTAATGCCAATGGAGCGATGTATACGACTTCGCAGCTGCTGTCGGTCGGCGATAAGCTGTATATCATGACAGTGAATGAATATTCGAACCATTCGGAGACCGATTTCCGTAAGGTGGAGATAAATATGGCAAATGAGACCGTCGATGTGAGCGCACCTATAACAAGTGTGGATTATTTTGTAAATCTCACCCTCGGCACTGTAGGGTATTATCGCCCGGTGTTCCATGGTACGACAATGTCGTGGCTGCAAAACGACAATATCAACTGCCTGGATCTGACAAACGGCTGGACCAACATCATGCCGTTGCCTGAATATTTCCCTTCGGATGCCCGACAATATACCAACGGCGTGGCTTATGTCCTTGATAATGAGTCGAATCCGACAGTTTTCCGTGTTTGCGACATGGCCGTCGGCTACGCGATGAACCATGCTATCACCTGGGACGACATCAGCCAATATGCTTCGTTGATAGTCCAAGGCTCATATGCCGACTGGGAATATAACTATAACGCGTTGACATTCAACAGCAACTGCATGCTCATCGACGGCCGTAAGCTGAATTTCTACTTCAGCGTGATAGGCGAAGATGCCGGTCAGGTTCATATCATCGCCGAAGGCGAAGGCGGCGGCGCAGGACGTGTTATCTCGACTCTTATCAGGTTAAACGGAGGAAATTAAACTATGAGACCATTCCATAAAAACTCAGCCAACTCCATCAGGCTTCCTAATGGCAGCATCTACGACGGCGCACTCAACGAGCAAGGAAAGCCGCACGGCAAGGGTTATCTCAAAGCGCCAAGTCCAACGGGCAGCGGACGCCACGATTACTACGAGGGCGAGTTCAAAAACGGGAAGAAGGACGGCTTCGGCTATATGGACTACGAGCTGAATGGCTATGTAGCTGAGTATGAAGGCGAATGGAAAGACGACAAACGCTGCGGCAAAGGTACCTACAAACGTTATTCGATGGGCGGCGGCGCAAGCCATACCTATAAATACGAGGGCGAATGGCTCGACGATATGGAGCACGGCCAAGGCACGCAGACCACCAGCGACGAGCATGGAATGCATCTTAGCACCATAACGGAGGTCTATACCGGCGGCTTCAAGGAAGGCAAACGTCATGGCCACGGAGTGATTGTGAAAGACGGCTACGATGGCAACTTCGCCAAAGGGCAAGAGACATACGAGGGCGAGTTTGAGGAAGGCCGACTCGTGGGACCTTGCGTACATAAGCTGGTGAACGGCGACGTGTGCGAGTTCCTGGAAGGCTACTGCAGCGGCAAAGGCATCTACACCTTTAGCAACGGAGTGAAGTTCAACGCCATATGGAAAGATGGAAACATTGACTTCGACACCATTGAAGTCGAGGGCTGCGATGGTGACAAGAAGCCGATTCTTCTTATGGTGGCGGAGTCGCATCACGGCTTCGGATATTCAGAGGCTCTGAGATGTATCATAATAGCTAAAGAAGGTAAAAACTACTACAACGAGGCGATGGTGTTATACAACGGCGATTTCCATATCAACAGCGACTACGCCTATCTCGAGATTAAAGAAATGACCGACGACAGCGTGACTTATGTGGTGAAGGCGGGCTTTACAAATGATCATAAAGAAGCTTTCAACGAGACCATCAAGAGAGGGGAGAGGAAAGAATACGAGGAAGAGACGGAGCACACCGGCCGCATGTATGACGACGATTTCACCTATACCTCTGGTAGTCAGTTGATTATAAGATGTAAATAATTTTGAAAATGCATATCTACAAACACGAGATAAGATATTACGAATGTGACCGCATGGGCATCACCCATCACTCTAACTATGTGAGAATCATGGAGGAAGCACGTATCGATTACCTCGACAAGCTAGGCTGGGGTTTCGACAAGATCGAAGCCGATGGTGTGGTGTCGCCGGTGGTGTCGATAGAGTGCAAATACAAGAGTCCGACCACTTTTAAAGACATGGTGGAGGTGGAGGTGTCGATTTGCAATATGAGCGACCTGAAGTTCGAATTCAAATATATCATGCGGAAGGACGGAAAGCTCGTGGCCGAAGGTCACAGCGTGCACTGCTTCACCGAGAACGGCCGTCCGGTTGTCATTGCTAAGAGGCTCCCTGAGCTCTACAATCGTATCATAAAAGCACAGAATCAGAATTAAAGTCGTACCCCGACGAACGCTATCAGCTCCCATTGGCTGTCGCCGACACGTATCTCGTCGCATTCGATGTTATAGTAGTTTATTTGTCCCGATGCTCCCGCGAACCATCGTCCCATGGTGTGTATCACGGCGGTGCGGCCAACTATCACCGACTCTGGGAACTCGGCAGCCGACGACTCTTCGCGTTCGCCGGCGATGCGGTATTGTGATCCGCCCAACACGACGAGGTAAGGCAGCGCCGAGACGTGTACGAGCCAGTCGTGAGGCAGCACAAAGTTATAGGCGTAGCCGACGCCTAAGCCGAGCGAGGCATTTATCACACGGATAATCTCGGTGTTCTGCAGGCTGTCGCCAATGGTAGTGATGTTAAGGTTAATGGAGCCGCCGAGGAGGAGGCTGCCGGCACTGCGTTTCTGTATGTAAGAATGAGTAAATGCTGCAGGATACGAGAACTTGGTATTGTTGGTGGCGAAATAAAATGAGGCGTACATCGAGGTCTGCGAGACGAAATCCCTTGGGAGTGCAATCGAAATCTTATAGTGGTCTTGCCAGAAGGAGAAGGTGCCGTTTAGGCTGTTGAGCTGCGCGAGCGAGAACTCGAAGCCGAAGCGGTTGCCGTAGTTGTTCATTCGGAAACTCCAGTCGGGCTCTGTTTGACCGATGAGTTTCTTATAGCTTCGCGACAAGCTGGCGCCGAATCCCAGATAACCTCCGTATATACTCATCTTAGGGTTGATTTCTGACCTCAGATGAAACTTATAGGAATCGCCTTCTTCGACACCCGACACGTTGTATGAAGTCCAGTTGAAATAGGTGCGTAATGCCAGCGTCCACTTGGTGCCCATCGGTCGTCCGATGTATGCGGTGTCGTAGTTTACCTTGTAATACATATTGCTCAGATACTCGTCGATGGTGTACAGCAGCTGTGCTGAGGCGCTGAGGCTGCCGAAAACGAAGAGCAATATGATGACGATCTTTCTCATAGATATAATCCGCCGCAAAATTACAAAATTTTGCAAAAATGATACTAAAAAATGATGATTTATTTGTTTCGAACTATGCGATAATGCGGGTTGTACGCTTCGCGGAAGGCCTCGCTGTGGCGTACCGCGTAGTGCTTCTCGGCTGCTTCCGTCAGCTCGGCCTGCAGCTCGTCATCAGCCCAGTCGGGGTTCACCTCGAGGGCTATCTGCTCGATGAGCGCCCACTCCGATGCCCAGTCGTCGCTATAAGCGTTGTCGTGTGCCGCCGCGCCGACAAACATCATAACTAATTGTTCCTCAGTGAGTTGACCGTCGACGATGTTGGCGAAGTTGATCCTCACAAAGCGGTGACGGAAACCTGTGGGCTCGCGTAAAGGCATGAGGCTGAGGTCGGTGTCGCGGCACTGCTCGAGCTCGTAATGGATGTATTGTCGCGCTGCAGCGGTGTCGTTCATCAGATGCTCGGCACCGAAGAAATCCTGGTAACAGGTTTTGTAGATATCCTGCAAAGTGGCCAATGGATATCGATTATGGATGTCTTGGCACATCGTCCGAATAGCCTTGTTTTCCTGGCTTTCGCAAGAAAAAATCATCATCGCGGAGATAATTAATATTAAGGTGTAAAACAGTTTTTTCATATTGTGAATTATTTCCGCAAAGGTAAGAATTTTTTGTATCTTTGCAGAATTGAAAATCAGCTTATTTAAAAATATGAAGAAAATTTTGGTTTTATTGATGGCCGTTTTCGCCATTGCATTTTTGACGGAGACGTCAGCAAACGCTCAGGATTTGAAACATTACAAGAAAATCGTTAAAGAACTCAGTTCCAAGAAATATCAGGGTCGCGGCTATGCCAAACACGGCGCCAACAAGGCCGGAAAATATCTCGTCAAGGAGTTTGGGAAGGCAGGTGCCGACGCGGTTGAGTGCCAGTCGTTTACCATCGACATCAACACTTTCTGCGGAAAGATGGATATGTGGGCCGACGGCAAGAAACTCACTCCGGGTGTCGATTTCTCGATGAGGGAATATTCGCCCGGCGTGCACGGCGAGTTCCCGGTTTATCATGTCGATACGGTGAATTTCGATGCCGAGAAGATGTATGCCGACCTGGCAAAGCCGGAATACGAAAACTGCATGGTGGTGTGCGACTTCTGGTTTATGTACAAGCACAAGGAATTCAAGCCGTTGCATAAAAAAGACTCATCGGTTGGCGGTTTCATCCAGACGTGGACGTCGCCGATAAAATTTTACAAAGCTTACGGCAGCAAAGTGATGGGAAAACCTATCGTTTGGGTGACTCCAGAGGCCATCGAGGGCGTGAAAAACGTGAAGCTCGACGTCGACAATGAATGGCTGCAGGGCTATGAGCTTTTCAACGTCATCGCGAAGGTGAACGGCGAGCGGCACGACAGCTGCTTCGTGTTCACGGCTCATTACGACCACCTCGGCAACCTCGGAAAGAAGGTGTATTATCCGGGCGCCAACGACAACGCGTCGGGAACGGCGGCTATCGTCACCTTGGCTGAACACTACGCTAAGAACAAGCCGGAGTACGACATGTATTTCATAGCGTTTTCGGGTGAAGACTCGGGCTTGAACGGCTCGATGTTCTATGTCGACAACCCTGTCGTGCCGCTCGCCGAGATAAGATATCTGTTTAACCTCGACATGATAGGCGACAACAACCCGGTGCAGTACTGCGAGGTCAGCGACGAGGGCAACCGTGGCTACGCTTTGATGGAGAAAATCAACAGCGAGAAGCATTATTTCGAGGCTTTGAACAGGGGAGAGCTGGCTGCCAACAGCGACCATTATCCGTTCGCTGAACGTCATGTGCCGTGCATCCTGTTCGAAAACGAAAACGGTGACGCTTTCCAGTATTATCACACCATTTACGATACATACGAAAACGGCATCTTCGTTTCTTACGAGCCGATTTTCAAGATAATTACCGATTTTGTTGAAAAATATTAAGTAGTTATGAGAAAACATTGGATTGACAATTTGCGCTGGGTTACAGTGCTTTCGGTGCTGCTTTACCATGTGGTTTATTTCTACAACAACAAAGGCGTTTTCGGTGGCATCGGCGGCTTCGGTGAGTTTCCTGCAAATCCGCAATATCAGGATGTGCTGATGTATATCCTTTATCCTTGGTTTATGCCGCTGCTGTTCTTGCTGGCTGGCATCAGCTCGAGATATTCGTTGGAGAAAGTCACTGCCGGACAATGGTTTAAGTCGAGAACAAGGAAACTATTGGTGCCGGGAACTATCGGATTGTTTGTGTTCCAATGGATGACTGGCTATTTCAACACTTTGGTGGCCGGCAGGGGTGAGGTTCTCACCAATGCGCCTGGAGTCGCCAAATATTTCATGTGCGCTATCAGCGGCATCGGACCGCTTTGGTTCATCCAGATGCTGTGGATGCTTGGCATAGTGTTGCTGATTTTGCGCGCAATAGACGGCAAAGACAAGTTTTATAACCTTTGCGGAAAGTCTAATATAGTGATAATCATCTTGTTAGGAGTGTTTTTCTGGCTTGGCGAGCAAACTCTGATCATGAATCCGCGCACTGATTCGGCCGATGGATTATATAATCTGTATAAGCCATTTTTCTATCTGATACTATTCCTGATGGGATATTTCGTGTTTTCGCACGACGAGGTTCAGGAAAAAGTCACGAAATATTGGATTCCATTGATGGCGGCCGCTGTTGTTTTAGGTATTGCATTGATTATCACCACTTTCGGACAGGATAACACCTCGCCGCAATATCTTGGCAACTGGCTTACCTGTCTCTACGGATGGCTGGCCTGCCTCGCGATGATGGGATGGTTCAAGGCGAAGTTCGACTACACTGGAAAGTTTGCCGGTTATATGACAAAATCGAGTTTTGGCCTCTATATCGTTCATTATCTGGTGGTTGCAAGTCTCGGCTATCAGTTGTATCGCCACACTTCATTGCCGCCATACGCGATGTACCTGATTCTGGCCGTCGCCGTCTTCACGCTTTCACCAGTGATTTATGAAGTTCTCAGAAGAATTCCATTCATCAGATGGTGCGTTTTCGGAGAGAAGAAGAATTATGAACATTGAGGACTTTCGTGAATACTGCCTTTCATTAGGCGATGTGGAGGAAAAACTGCCATTCGCAAAGATGCCTGGAGGCGACTCCGTGTTGGCCTTCTATGTCAATGGCCACACGTTTTGCTATTGCGATATCGACGACTTTCGTTCCATTATAGTCAAATGCCAAACTGAGCGTATCCCTGAGCTGATGGAAACCAATGGAATATGTCCTCCCGACAACCATTTCAATTCAAAATATTGGATAGGAATAAATCCTTACACCGCTACAGACGACCTGCTAAAAGATCTGACAAAAAACTCATACGAAATAGTTAAATCTAAATATACAAAGAAAAGATAATGCTGACAATCGACACCACTAACATGTGCTCCCACCTGCAGAAGAAACTGTTTGATGAGGACGGCGTTTATCATCATCTTTGGTTATCGATGCAAGACGACCCGGAACTGACTGCTGTGGTTAGATCCCGACAGCTTCATATTTATCGGAATGGAAAGAAGGTGTTGGTTCTCGCCGGAAAGTCGGCTCCAAAAATCATAAGGGAAGATAAGATTTGTGAAATGCTGGTATAATAATTAGGAGGTAATGACTATGATTAACTATGGACTAAAAGATAAGGTTGCTTTAATAACTGGTGCCAACAACCCTCAGGGCATCGGGGCGACAACGGCGCTTGCTTTTGCTCGTGAAGGTGCAAAGGTGATTTTGGTTTATAAGAAAATTGCGCGGCAGTTTGATGATAATAAAACCGACAAGAACGGAGCTGACAGATATTTCAAGGCTAATGCTGGAAATGCTAATGTTGTTGAAAACAGACTAAAGGAAATGAATTCCGATTATCTGATACTCGAAAGTGATATTACTGATGAGAATGCTGTTAAGGAAATCTATTCTAAAGTCCTTGAAAAATACGGTAGGGTTGATGTCTTGGTCAACAATGCTGCAGATGGTGACATGGACGGCTTGGATACCATTGAAAAAATTACTCAAAAAGTGATTGACGACACTTTTGCAGTCAATGTCAGAGGTAGCATTCTTATGACAAGAGAGTTCGTAAACCATCGTGGGGATTACGGTAGAATCATCAATATTTCTACAGATTCATCACAGATTTTTGCAGGTCAAATCACTTACGGAGCCAGCAAAGCAATGATTGAAGCACTTACCCGCAGCATCGCTCTTGAGGTTTCGAAGTATGGTATCACGGTAAACTGTATTGCACCAGGTCCAACGCAAACAGGCTGGATTGATGAAGAACTGGAAAAAGCTGTTATTCCGTTAATACCAATGAGCAAGCTGATTCAACCGGAAGATATAGCCGAAACCATATTGTTTTTGGCAAGTGAGCAGGCTAAAATGCTTACAGGTCAAGTAATTAAAGTATCAGGAGGACATGCTTTGTAGAACAACCATGAAAAAACTATTACTAATCGCCTTGTTAATCGCTGCATTAACTGGCTGCAAGGAAAAAATTATGAATAACGAGCTCAAACCATTTGACGTACAGAAGGAGTTTGCTGATAACGGCTTCACTTTCTTCACAAAAAACCTCATTCTCTGCTCAGGCGACACAACCGAAAACAACGCTATGACAATCGGATGGGGTGGAATCGGAAACTATCTCGGCCATGATCGTCCTGCTGTAACAGTGTATGTTGCTCCAGCCCGATACACATGGGAGTTTATGGAGCGTCACAACCGTTTTACCATTATGGAATTTGAAGATCCTGCGGTTTGGAAATATATGGGTCGAAACAGTGGTAGGGATGGAGACAAGGCAGCTGCACTTGGACTTCACACAGCATACACTCCTGACGGCACACCTTATTACGAGGAGGCTAAGTTGGTGATTGAATGTGATATAATGACCTCTTGGCATCAGAACGAAAACGACTTCAGAAATAACACTCCGAAAGACTGGTACGCTGATTTCGATGCAGGTATTCACACTGTATATATTGGTGAAGTCATAGGATCGTGGAGGAGATAATAAATGGAACTTTACGCTGCATTTTTTGTGATTGCGGTTTTCTACATCGCCTATTTCACCAAGGCCGCACTTCAATCCAGACAAGGTGTGAAGACTATGATTCTCGGTAAAGGCAATAAACCAGCTGAACAACGCCGTATTGAAACGTCCTTGAAGATAACCACCTTCATCATCCCATTTGTTGAAGCTGCAAGTATAGTTTGGGATTTTATGAAGATGCCAGCCTACGTAAAATGGATAGGAATCATTGTCGCCGCTATTGGTGTTACATGTTTCATTGCAGGTATGATGACGATGCGTGACAGTTGGCGAGCCGGTATCCCTGATCAAAAGGAAACCACTCTTGTAACCAAAGGCATCTATCGCGTCAGCCGCAACCCCGCATTCCTCGGCTTTGATCTTATATATCTTGGCATTCTAATTGCTTATCCCAATGCATGGCACGCAGTAGTCGTAGCCATCGCCATATTCCTCTTCCACAAACAGATCAAGAGCGAAGAAATATTTATGGAAAACGCTTTTGGTCAAGATTATCTCGATTACAAAAAGAAAGTTAGAAGGTATTTATAATGAATATAAGATTTGAACAACCCAATGATTGGCGCGAAGTGGAAAACCTCACTCGCGAAGCTTTCTGGAACGTTTATCGTCCGGGTTGCACAGAGCATTATGTGCTTAACCAATATAGGAACAATCCGGCTTTTATTCCAGAACTCGATTTTGTGATGGAGGAAAACGGCAAAATCATCGGTCATGTGATGTTTTCGAAAGCGGATATAATACTTGACGATGGAGCATATTTCCCGTCATGGACTTTCGGCCCAATCAGCATCCATCCTGATTATAAGAGGAAAGGATATGGCTTGAAACTCTTGAACTACGCACTTGAAAAGGCCAAGGCGATGGGCGTAGGATTGCTCCAGATGGAGGGCAACATCGACTTCTATCGTCATGCGGGCTTCGACCTTGCCAGTAAACTCCGCATTCATTACCACGAGATGCCGAAGGACGATGAGGTGCCGTTCTTCCTTGCTCAGGAACTGATTCCGGGCTATTGGGGCAACCGCGAAGGCACTTATTGTCCGCCGAAAGGTTATTTTGTCGCGGATGAAAATCCGGAGGCTTTCGATGAATATGAAAAGACTTTTCCAAAGAAGGCCATGTCGTACAACGAAGGTCAGTTGCCACCATTTGCTGCAAAGACAAAGCTTATAATACAGACTGCAAGACTGACACTCCGTCCTTGGCTTGATAGTGATGCCGAGGCGCTTTTCAAATATGCTTCCGATCTTGATGTGGGACCTCGAGCAGGATGGCCGCCGCATAAAAGCGTGGAGGAGAGCTTGAAAATTATCCGCACAGTTTTTAGCGGTGAAGGTATGTGGGCTGTAGAGTGGAAGGAGACCGGCGAGCCTATCGGATGTGTTGGATATTTACCGGCTTCTGTATCGAACTTGAGAATAAAAAATGACGAAGCCGAAGTCGGTTATTGGATTGCCAAGCCCTACTGGGGAAAAGGTATCTGCACTGAAGCATTGCAGTTGGTAATTGATTATTGCTTTAATGTGAAAAATTTCAATACACTTTGGGGCGATTATTTCCCGGAAAATCCTGCCTCTGGCAAGATAATGGAGAAATGCGGATTTAAAGATACAGGCATTGAGACCGTTTGTCCAAATCTCGTTGTCGGGGCCGACAGACCGGTTAAAGTGATGAAACTAGAAAAATAAAAAGAGATGAATGATTTGATTGCCTTCTGTGGCTTGAACTGCGAGAAATGTGACGCTTTTATTGCCACAAAGAATAATGACAACGCTTTGCGTGAAAAAACAGCAAAGCTGTGGTCGGAATTGAATAATGTTTTAATTTTGCCTGAGCATATCAATTGTGATGGTTGTCGTGTTAATGGCCGAAAGACCGTCTTCTGCGACAAGCTTTGTCCAATTCGCCAGTGTGCGATGCAAAAAGGTGTAGAAACATGTGGCGACTGCTCGGAAATGGAGCATTGCTCAAAAATCGCCATGGTTCATGCGAATAGTGCGGAGGCGAAGAAGAATTTAAAATGATGAATCCTATTGCCATTCGCCTTCTCAACCAGCAGCTCGCGTCGCCGCAGTTCAGCGATCCTGCGGAACTGGTGAGCCATCTTGGTGCTGTGCAGGCGCAAGAATACCGCCTGATGCGGTGGGCTGTGGCAATGCGAACGAAAAAACCATCAACGAAAGATTTTAAAAAAACTTTTGACAGCGGTAAAATAGTTCGTCTGCACCTCATGCGAGGCACTTGGCAGCTTGTTTCAGCCGACGACTACTGGTGGATGCTCGACCTCTGCGCATCGAAGGCGATAGCTGTCACCAATGGCTGGATGCACAGCAACAAAATAGACATTCCCGAAGAGGAATACCTGAAAATAAGAAAGATTCTGGTGCAGACTGCCGCCGACAAAGGCAGCGTGACGAAAGAGGATTTTGTTGCAGCATTAGCTGAAAAAGACATTACCATGGGCGACCACCGCCTGTCGTATCACATCCGGATGGGAGAGTTTACCGGGACGCTGTGCAGCGGTGAGTTACAGATGATGAAGGCGACATACGCGCTTGCCGAGAGCAAAGTCGGACCTCGAAAGAATATCGACCGCGACGAGGCCTTGATGCGCCTGGCAAAGAAATATTTTCAGAGCCGTCAGCCTGCAACGTTGGAGGATTTCGTGTGGTGGTCGGGACTCGGTATCAATGACTGCCGGAAAGGCATCGAATTGTTGGGTGATTATCTTCATATTGAAAAATGGAAACGTCGCGAATTTTATCTCACCGCCGACTGCCGTACACGCGGCTTCCACAAAGGCCAGTTCCTGCTGATTCCACCTTACGACGAGTACCTCATCGGCTACAAAAGCCGAGATATCGTGCTCCCTGCTGAACACCGTCATCATGCCCACAACAACAGCGGCATCTTCCAGCCAATCATCGCCCACGACGGCATCATTTGTGGCAACTGGTCACCTTTCAAAGAGGATTGTCAGGTGTCGTTTTTCGAGGGTAATTTTGATGCTGAAGATGTTCAAGAAGCATGGCAAATATATTTAAAATTTAAACAGAAATAACTATGAACTGGACAATAATTATTATCGAAACAATAATACTAACTGCGGCTTTTACGGCAATGATTCTGATCCCGCTGGTGAAGAATCCTGTGTGGTGGATTGCCGACTACCCGGAGGACATTCATGTTGGGGTATGCTCATTGGTCTCATCCCATGTCTTGTCGGAGCAGGACTTTATTCGTGGTTAATGTGTTAAATAGATAGTATTATGACAATCGAGATTTTACTATGGAACAGGAAATGAAATTTTGTCAGAGTTGCGGAATGCCTCTGAATGATGAGAATTGCGGCACTAACGCCGATGGAAGCAAAAATGAGGATTATTGCATGTATTGCTATCAGAATGGCAAGTTTACCAACGATTGCACCATGGACGAGATGATTGAATTCTGTGCGCAGTTTGTCAATGAGGTGAACAAAAACATGCCGAAGCCGATGACTAAAGAGGAGTACAAAGACATGATGCGGCAGTATTTCCCGATGTTAAAACGCTGGAAAAAATAATGCTGGCAAACATCATCACCATAATCCGTATTCTGTGCAGCATAGCAATGTTGTTTCGCCCTGTATTTTCAGCGGCTTTTTATGCGCTTTATATTACTGCCGGAATTTCTGATATAGTCGACGGGTGGGTGGCAAGAAAGACAAATACTGTCAGTGAGTTTGGTGCCAAGTTGGATACTGTCGCGGATATTATTTTTGTTGTGATTTGTTTGGTTAAACTGTTGCCAGTCATTGATATTTCGCTTTGGCTTTATGTCTGGATTGGTATTGTCGCGTTAATTAAAGCAATCAATATTGTCTCTGGTTTTGTTGTCCAAAAGCGGTTCGTAGCCGTCCATAGCGTGATGAATAAGGTTACGGGAGTGCTGCTGTTTTCCCTTCCTCTCACTTTATCCTTTATTGATTTGAGATACAGCGCGATAGCGGTTTGCGCCATCGCCACTTTTGCAGCGGTTCAGGAAGGACATTTTATAAGGACGAAAAAAGTTTCTTCGCGTCTTTAAGAATCTCTTCGTGATCGAAAGCTAATTTTGGCAATGCCGAAAGCGGGAACCACTGTGCTTTGGCGGCATCGTCGAGGCCTTTGACGGTTTCGGGTTTGTCGATTATTGCCAAATAAGCCACAGTAACCGTCCTTCCCCGAGGGTCGCGGTCGACTTTCGAATAAGCCCCGATTTGCTGGATGTTACAAACTTTCAGCCCCGTTTCTTCCTCAAGTTCCCGCACTGCGCATTGCTCTGTGGTTTCATCCATATTCATGAAACCGCCAGGGAATGCCCACTGACCTTTAAACGGCTCATTTCCACGCTGAATCAGCAGCACCTTCGGCTCATTTTCCTTCGTAATCACCACGCAGTCGGCAGTGACAGCAGGACGGGGATATTCGTAAGTGTATGACATTGAATTTGTTATTTTTCAACTGCAAAAATACTAAAAAATTCTTAAAATTTTTTTTGACGTTTTTCAAAAAATACTATTTTTGCTTTTTCAAAATTGTATGGAAACAAGATACATTTTCATCACAGGAGGTGTGGCGTCTTCACTAGGGAAGGGCATCATCTCCGCCTCGCTGGGCAAGCTTCTTCAGGCCCGCGGTTATAAAATCACCATCCAGAAATTCGATCCTTACATCAATGTCGACCCAGGCACGCTCAACCCTTACGAGCACGGCGAATGCTATGTGACTGCCGACGGCTTCGAGACCGACCTCGATCTCGGTCACTACGAACGCTTCACTGGCATTGAGACGACACGCGACAACAGCGTCACAACAGGTAGAATCTACCTCAGCGTGATAGAACGTGAACGCCGCGGCGATTATCTCGGGAAGACCATTCAAGTCGTGCCGCACATCACCGACGAAATCAAACGCCGTATCCTGCTCAACGCCACCAAGGAACACTTCGACTTCGTCATCACCGAGATCGGCGGCACCATAGGCGACATCGAAGGACAACCGTTCCTCGAAGCTATTCGTCAGCTCCGCTGGCAACTCGGACCGCAGAAGGCATTGAACGTGCATCTGACCTATGTACCGTTCCTCGCCGCGGCGGGTGAGTTGAAGACCAAGCCGACGCAGACCAGCGTGAAACAGTTGCAGGGACTGGGAATCCAGCCCGAGGTGCTGGTGCTGAGGACCGAACACGAGCTCAGCCGTGAGCTGCGCGAGAAGGTGGCGCATTTCTGTAACGTCGACGTGGAAGCCGTCATCCAGAGTCAGGACCTGCCAAGCATCTACGAGGTGCCGGTCAACATGGAGCGTCAGGGCCTGGATGCCATCATCCTAAGAAAAATGGGCATCGACGACCTCCCACCGTTGGAGCTCGGCTCATGGATGAAGTTCCTCGAACATCGCAACAACGCCACCAAGACCGTCGACATCGCCTTGGTCGGAAAATACGACCTTCAGGACGCCTACAAGAGCATCCGCGAGAGCTTAGCGCACGCCGGAACATATAACGATTACAAGGTAAAGATTCATTTCGTCAACAGTGAGCATATCACTAAAGACAACGTCGCCGGGATGCTCGACGGCATGGCGGGAATAGTGATCTGTCCGGGCTTCGGTCAGCGGGGCATCGAAGGTAAGATCATCGCTGCCGAATACACGCGAAAGCACGATATTCCTACCTTTGGCATCTGTCTGGGCATGCAGATGATGGTCATTGAGTTTGCCCGCAACGTGCTCGGTTATGCCGACGCCAACAGCAGCGAGATGGACCCTGTGACTCCAAACAACGTCATCGACATGATGGAGGAGCAGAAAAACATCACCCAGATGGGCGGCACCATGCGACTCGGTGCCTACGACTGCGAGCTCGTCAAAGGAAGTCATACCTGGCAGGCCTACGGCGAGAAAGACCTCGTGCGCGAACGTCATCGCCATCGTTATGAGTTCAACGACAAGTATCGCGACGAATATGAGAAAAACGGCATGCATTGCGTGGGTGTCAACCCTGAGTCGGGACTCGTCGAGATTGTCGAAATCCCTGAGTTGCGCTGGTATATCGGCACGCAGTTCCATCCCGAATATTCATCGACGGTGCTGCATCCGCATCCGCTTTTCATGAGTTTCGTGAAGGCGTGTATCGAAAAATAAATTGCAAAAAAATTGCTTTTTTAAAGATTTCTTCTTATCTTTGCAGGTTGATTACTAATCAATTAAGTGGAATGTTGACCTAAAAATTATAGTATCATGAAGAAATTATTAGGTGTTTTCATAATTCTGACGCTGGTTTTCGGCGTTGTTTCTTGTAAGAAAAATAAAGGAGGCGATGCTTCGTTTAAGATGAGTAAGGTGAACCTCAATGGTGCCCGTTATCTTGCTTTAGCTAATAAAGAAGGTGCCAAAGACGGCGAGACCGGCGGATTCCTCTACAGTGTCGACGAAAATGGCAATCTGCAGATTATGGCTTATGAGTATGACTGCGACGACAGCGGTATCGCTTCGGAATTGAGGCGTAGTCTCACCATCCAGATCACTCAGATGATTCCTGTTGGTGACGTCTACATCTGGCTCATGGGATGCCGTTATCAGTGCAACGACTACAGCGGTTTCAGTGACGACATGGCCGATCGTATCCGCGGCACGGTGGAGCACAGCTGGTGGTCGGATTGTGGTGAGAACTTCCTTCTCCGCCGTAGCGACGGTAAGATTTACGACCTCAACGGGGTTACTCAAGTATTCCCGATAGGTAATCTTAAATATTTGGGAGGTCCAAATATCCCTTGGATTTTCGATAATGGACAGCCTTTAGACGGGGATTTAACCGGCGACAGACTGCGTAAGCTGGGCCTAATCTCGCAGATAGGCACCGATATCTATCTCGCTTCGGGTTCGTATTATGGCGGATTGAGCAAGCTTCAGATAAGTGGCGATAATGTCAAAGTCATCAATGTGATGCCTGGTAGTGAATCACAGCCTATCAACATCGCTTATGCTGTCACCGACAATGACGGTCACCTTGGCACATGCATCAGCTACGGCAGCAATATCCCGGATATTGCGGCTATCATGGCTTCCGACGGTACTCTACCGGCAGTTCAGGGTATTCCAGTTTCAGATTATAATTACGGGCCCACAATGCGCTGCATAAACGGTAAATATTTCGTGTCGATACACGGCGAGTGGACTCCAACGATTTATCGTGTCGATATCGAGGGCGATGTGGCAACGGGAACGTATGTGACCGATGGCTATTTCACCGAAGATTCCGGGTATGCAACAGTTTATGTCTGCGATGAAGAGAATTATTCATGGATTGACGGTCAGACCAAATGGACCTTTAATGCCAATACTTATCAACTGACATCGAACTCTCTTCCTTCGGACTGGCCGTTCTATTCGGAATTCGACGCCGAAGGTCACTGCTACAGATCTGTTATGTCGAATGGCTTGACTGGTTTCAAAATCTACGACCTTGCCACAATGACCATCGAGGATGTGTCTGTCGACCGTTCACAGGTGCCACCTTATAATATCTGCACTGGGTGCAACTACGACGGCGGTGTCATGGCATTCATCGAGAGTGTAATCAAGGCTGACGGCGCGACTGTTACGCTTGTCACCGATGTGACCGGTCCGGAGCGCGGCGTGACACGTGTACAGAGCCAGACGGGCGCAAACAACAACGTGGTTGTCAGTACGCTGATACCTCTTTAATCGAGCCGTTGAGACGTTCGCGGGTGTTGTTGTCGAACAATATCAGGGCGTCGATATCTTCTTTCGAAAGCTGGAATTTTTTAGGATCCTGCCGCGCGGCACGCGTCGGCAGGATATAATATTGGTATAGTCCGTTGTACACGCCGCGGTAAACCCAATAAGGCATGTAGCCGCAGTCTTGGAGTATCTTGTCGCCGTCGCGACGGAGCTCGAGCTCGACCATGATGCCGCCGTCGGTGTTGCGGAAGCGCTGGTTCGAGATGAGGTTTCCCATCGAATATACTACTATCTCGGGCGTTTTGTCGTTGTCGGGCAGCGCGTCCATGGTGGCGTCCTGCACCACATGAGGATGTCCGCCGATGACGATGTCGGAGCCGTGGCTGAGCAGGAACTTTGCCAGCTCGCGTTGCTGACGGTTGGCTATGGTGTCGTATTCTATTCCCCAGTGTATCATGGTGATGACGTATTCAGCGCCCATCCGCATCGCCTCGGCGAGGTCGTCGGCCATGACGGTGGTGTCGATCATGTTGGCCACCAGCGGGGCGGGCACCGGAATCTCGTTGGTGCCATAGGTGTAGGTGAGAAAAGCGAGGCGGAAGCCCTTGATGTCCATCATCAGCGGGTGGTTGGCCTGTCGCTCGAGGGTGTCGCGGTAGGTGCCGAGGTGGGCGACGCCGAGCGAGTCGAACACGTCGAGGGTGCGCAGAAAGCCCTCTTTTCCGCTGTCCATGCAGTGGTTGTTGACGGTGGTGAACAGTCCGAAGCCGGCGCGGTGTGCGTCGACGAGCACCTGGTCGGGCGACGAGAACTGCGGGTAGCCGCTGTAGGGTGGACCTGCCAGCGTGAGCTCGAAGTTAGCGACGGCGAGGTCGGCACTCTTGAGGTATCCCTCGACAAACTGAAAACACGGCGAATAGTCGTATCCGTCGGCGGTTTGCGAGGCCCTGATCTGTCCGCCGTGGCCCATGAGGTCGCCGCAGAAGATGATGCGGAGCGCGGTGGTGTCGCCATCGTTCTGGCAAACCGCCGACATCGGGACCAACAAAAAGATTAATATCTTCAAAAAATATTTCACAATGCAAAAGTACAAATTTTTTCCTATATTTGCAAAAAGTTATTTCAACTATGGTTTTCTACTATTCAGGTTGCGGAAACAGCAAATATATCGCACAATGCATCGCTGAGGCGTTGGACGACAAACTCGTCTTCATCCCTGAAGCCCAGCGTAATGGCGCTTTTGAATACACTCTCGCTGAAAACGAGACGCTCGGATTCGTTTACCCGATATATTCCTGGCGACCGCCACATCTTGTTGATGAATTTGTTAATCAATTGATTATCAATGGCAAACCATCGTATATCTGGACTGCTGTGACTTGCGGCGATAACGTCGGTGAGACTGAAAAATTATTCCGTAAATCATTGGAAAACAAAGGATTAGAACTGAATGGCGCTTATTGTTTTAAGATGCCGAATACCTATGTTAACATGATGGGGATGAGCGTCGATAAGCCTGAAGTAGCCGACCAAAAGATAGCGAAAGCCAAGGAAAAGCTACCGAAGGTGATTGAACTTATCAAAAATCACGCCGAATTTTCGGATATGATAAAAGGTGCTTTGCCGCGTTTCAAGAGCAACGTCATCGGCAAAAATTTCTGGAAATGGGCGTCCGACAAGCCGTTTTTCGCCAACGAGAGCTGCATCTCATGCGGAATCTGCGAGAAGGTGTGCCCGGTGAAAAACATCACGATGGAGAGCGGACGTCCGAAGTGGAACGGACATTGCAACACCTGCGATGCCTGCTACCATCATTGTCCGAAGCACGCCATACAATATGGCAAGAAGACAAGAGGGAAGGGGCAGTATTTTTTTAAAGATTAAAAGCTTATAAGCTTATGAGTTTAGAAGATTATAAGATTAGAGATATGAAAAAGTTATTTTTTACATTGATTTTGGCAATAACGATTTTGCCTTTGTCTGCTGATAATGCGTGGACTATTTACAACGTCCCGAACACCCGTACCCAGAGCAATTACATCCATGTCAGCGACCCTGACAACTACCTGTCGGATGAGGCGGAGATGAAGATCAACACCGCCTTGAACGCCATCCGCGATAGTGTCGATGTGTTTTTGGTTTGCTTGAGCCGGACCGATGAGGATCCTGTTACTTTCAGGACACGTCTCTTTAACTATTGGGGCATTGGCGACAAGGGTAAGGACAACGGTTTGCTGCTTCTCTTTGTGGAAGACGCACATGCCTTTGAGTTTGAGACAGGTTACGGTATAGAGGCGATATTGCCCGATGCGAAATGTTTCGAGATTTTCCAGCATACAATAAAACCCTATTTTAAGGAAGGCGACTACGAAGGTGGAATGCTTGCCGGAGTGATGGATATCGTCGCTGTTTTCGGCGGCACCATGCCCGAAGAGCTTATCACCGTGTTGCCCGACAAGCAGATTTATTCTGATATAAAAGCTGAGAAAGACAAGGAGGTGATGAGTTCGTTCTACATCTGGATGATAGTACTGCTGGTGTTCTGTATCCCGGCGATCTCGTTCCTTTATTTTCTTTTTACAAGAAAAGACGACAAGATTTATAAAAACAAAGCCGATAAGAGTTTTAAAGATGAATATACCATCACTTCGAAAGAGGGTTTGAAGTTTATCAACGAGCCCGGCACTACGTGGAGCGGCTCGGCATGGCAAGGTGCTGGATGCGCCCGTTCACTCAACTTCGGACTGTCGGCGATAGTGTGGTTCTTGGTGGCTTACATAGTGTTTTTCGCGTTGATGGAAGGCGAGGAGGAGATTGTGATTAGAAATTGGATAGCCGGTTTCACCATCTTCGCTTATTTCTCATGGATATGCATAAAACAAAATCGTCGCGAGCTAAAGATGGCCGACAAGGTGGCGAAAGATTCGATCAACCCACGTGGCGTTTACGACAAGGCAAAGAACTACCACCGCACTCAGTGGGTTAACATACTCGCTTTATGGATGGGATGGTATTACAAATCGATTTATGAAGAACGCAAAAAGAAGTGTCCTGAGATGATCTGTCCGGAGTGTCATGCGGATATGACGACAGACGCCACAGTGCAGCTTCCTGAGTTGGAGACTGCCGAGATGCTTAACCAGGCAAGGCAGTTCACCACGATGCACTGTGCGAACGGTCATGCATTTGTAATTAAAGAAAAAGGTAAGAAATACAAGAGCTTCACCAACTGCGACCATTGTGGCGCGCATCTACTGAAGAAAGAAAACACCAAAGTCATAAAGGTGGCTACCTACGAGCACACCGGTCTCGACGAGGTGACATACGGTTGTTTGTTCTGCAAGGAAAAGACCGTGAAACAGGTGGTGATACCACGTCGTGAGCATTCATCGAGTGGCGGAGGCTACAGCAGTGGCGGCTCGTCACATTCGTCGGGCGGCTCCTTCGGTGGAGGTCGCAGCGGTGGCGGCGGCTACTCTGGGAGGTGGTAGTAAATACTAAGGATGTCGGTTTGACATCCTTTTTTATTTTACAAAATCTCTTGACAAATCGATAAATATGTAGTATCTTTGCGAATGATTTAGAATCACAGCCTTTCATAGCATCGTAAAACTTATTGATCAAAAATGACTTCGTCGGATGACGAAAGGAGATTTTTTTATTTATAAATTTTAGATACTATGGAAAATATAATTATTAAAAAAGACAAACAAGTTGTAGAAATAGTAAAAAACTGTGAAAAATTAGGGACACCAAGTGTTAATGATATTGAGAAACTTATTTTGACTATCAGAGGTGTTCAAGTGCTTATTGACCGTGATCTGGCATTTCTTTATCAAGTGGAGGTGAAACAGATGAACAGGCAGGTAAAACGAAATATTGAACGTTTTCCCGAAGATTTCATGTTTCAATTAACCAAAGAAGAGTATAATGGTTTGAAGTGCCATTTTGGCACTTCAAACGAGAGAGGCGGTGATCGTCGTGCATTGCCATACGCTTTCACACAACAAGGTATAGGAATGCTCAGCGGACTGCTCCGAAGCCGAGTGGCAATTGACACCAACATTAAGATAATGAGAGCCTTTGTGGGAATGCAACGTTATATTGCCGCTAGTTTGGAGATATTCCAAAGATTAGACCGCGTTGAATTACAGCAACTGGAAAACAAACAATGGATGCAGACAACGGATAACAAAATAGAGGAAATTCTTGAAAAAATAGAGGAAAACTCTCCTAAACTGCTTCCTGAGCAGGTATTTCCAACTGGCTGTGTGTGGGATGCCTGGACTTACGTTTCAGATATGGTTCGGTTAGCTAAAGATAGGATTATACTGATAGACAATTTCGTTGATGACCGAGTGCTTTCGATGCTTACCAAGCGTTCTGATGGTGTGTCCGCTGTTATTTACACTCGTTATAATGAACAGTTTTTGACCGACCTGAAAAAACATAATACGCAATACCCCAAGATTGAGTTTGTTCAGCTGCCTCATCGAAATCACGACCGTTTCCTAATTATCGATGGCCAAGTTTATCTGCTCGGTGCCAGCTTGAAAGACCTTGGTTCTGGTCTTTGTGCCATAACTGAAATGTCGATTACACCGGAAACAATTTTGGATTTGCTATAAACAAACATAGGGACGCGCGCAGCGCGTCCCTACAAACCAGGGAATAATCCCCTCCTTTTTATTAAACCAAAATGCCCTTATCTAATATCACGAACCAATCGGATAGAATAACCACAATAACGAGGTTCATTGAAATCAAACTGCCATTCATCGTTATCAACCCTAAAAGAACATGCGCCTTTTGAAGTATAGGTCCAGTACGAGCTTAGTGTTGAAGCTGTCCAATAACGCGCTGTTCCATCAAAGTATGTATTTGCAATACTAGGACCAAATGGATCCCCCAAAAATCTATAACCTGCTACCGGCAAAAACACCACTCCACGATACTGCATCAACGCCCAAGTTTCGCTCGAGAAAATATTTGAGGAGAATGCAGCCATCGGATTGTTGGTGTTGTTCACATCGACCAGCTCCGGCCAGTCGTCAGGGAACAGCAATATGCCCTCACGGCCACCATCGAATGGCAGATAGGCTTTGGCGTAGCGGATGCCCGATGTTGTGCCACGGCCATTGAGGACGTAATACCATTCCTCATACGTCAAAGTGCGCCACAGCCCCGCCTGGTTGCCGCCGTTTTGGATGGCATTGTAAACACCCCAGTCGGCATTGGCGTAGGTGCCGGTCAGGTTATAATCGTAGTTTGAACCATCGGTCGGACCGTAGCCCGCACCATCACTCCAACTGTCAAATTCTGAATTGTAAGGCCTGTAATAAGTGTTGCCGTTGTCCCAGCCGCTGGTGCCCCAGCCGAAGAGGTCGATCCAGCCGTTGTAGCTCGACGAGATGTTCGCGTTGTCTTGACCACAAATGTTCCATTGTTCTTCTTGGAAACGCCAAACTTGGGTTGTGGCTCTGTACATCAGGTTGCCTTGTGAGAAATACACCTGGTCGTTTGCACTGATGCTGAACTTGCCGTTGATGGCGCCTGTAGGAGCCGCGGTCGTTAAATAGCAATAGGTCCAGCCGCTCTTTTCGCTCTCGCCCCATGAGTTTGCTGCGCTCACTTTATAGAAGTTGTCGGTTTGAAGGTTGTCATCAACAAAAGAGGTTTGGGTGGTTGTGCCTATACAACCATAGCTGCCGTTTTTAGTTGACGATTTGTAAATTTTATAGGAACTGGCACCCTCCGAGCTGTTCCACGATATGGTGGCATGGGTATAAGTGTTGTAAGAGCTGACACCAGTAGGGGTTGCCGGAGCCGAGCCGCTGAATGCACAATAAACAATGTCGCTTTGGGCGCTTTGGCCTACGCTGTTCACGGCAGCCAGTCTATAGTAATTGTCGGAACCAGGACCTTGGTCGGTGAAAGTCGGGGTAAAGCTTCCGCCGATAATATAGAACGTGCCGTCGGCTGTGGCTGACCTGTAAATATAATATGAGTCGGCGCCCTCAACCTCGTCCCATGCCAACACTACGGTTGAGCCGCTTACGGTTGCGGTGACGTTGGAAGGAGTGCTCGGAGGCAAGGAGGCTGTGTAGTGGACATAGGCATATTGGGAGGTCATGCTGCTTTCGCCGAAGTCGTTGGCGGCACTCACCTTGTAGTAGTTGTTCTCTTCAGGATGGAGGTCGTACCAGAACGTGCCATCGCTTTCGCCAACCTTTTCGTATGTGCCGTTATACGATGAAGACCTGTAAATCTTATAATATGCCGCATTCCATGAGCTTTGCCATGAGACATAAATCTTCGATCCGTTGACGCTTGAATTGATATAAGCCGGAGTTGCCGGGGCGTCGCCTTGTTGTCCGGTCGGGGTGTTGACGACTACCGGGATGCCGTCGAAATAATAGCCGTTGGAGACTATTTGAGGTATAGCGCCGCATGTTCCGGTGTATGCGAGGCTGTGTGAGTAGGCCGAGCCTTGTCCACCCGCCGGGATGGCGTTTTGCGGCATCAGTATCACCCAGCGTTCGCCGCTTCCGCGACCAAGATTAATGCATTCGTTGCTGGTGTAGTATATGAAGTCGTTGGTACCGAAGTCAAGCTCCATAAAGTTGACGAGACCCGGTCTCTCAATATATATCGGATCGTTTGACTCTGTGGTCACGTTGAATTTCACTAATGCGCCCTTGTTATAGAAAAAGGCGTGGTATGTGCCCGAGCCGGTGAAAGGCTCTTCGGAGATTGCCATCGAAATCACAGGCATGTTGTCGGGGTCAGACTGGTCGATGATGTCGAACGAGCATATATCGCTGGTGCCTGGTACGAAGGCGTCCTCCTCATAGATGAATCGGTTGCCGAGGAAATAGAAATAGAGCGATTGGTCTGGCACAGGGTTGGTGAGTGTGCCCATAAACTTGGTGCCGTGGCATTCGAGTTTGCCCACATATTTGCCGCCGCTGCCCACGTAAACCACGTCGTTTAGTTCAAACGACACCTCGCCTGTGTTAGGGTCCACGTTGATTTTCTGGCCGTCGCTTACCGCCTTCACATCAAGGGTGATAGGGACGAGCTTGTCGCCCGTAGGTTCAATCTGTTCAACTTTTTTCTTGCACTGCGAGAGGGTGAGAACTGTCGCAATTGCTAATAATAATAAGGATAATTTTTTCATGATTTTTTTCTTTTTTAATATTATTCAATTATTTTATTAACTTTTTTAAAGAACTTTAAGAGCTCAAATAACTTCAAGAACTTAAAATTCACGAGGATTTCC
>LUZN01000048.1 GCA_001603665.1 Bacteroidales bacterium Bact_22 | reverse complement strand
CATTATAATTTTGCAACGATAATTAAATACTAAAAATTATGAAACGGATATTAAAAACGATTCGCTTGAGCCCGTGGTGTGTGCACAAGTAATTGCGGGTGATGAAAAAAATCAAGTATTTTGTGCGATAATCAACAAATTATTAATTTTCATAGATCATGTTTATGAAACGGAAAAATTTTAAAGAAGTTGCATTTGTTATGCTATTGGCAATAGGAGTTGCCGTGTATCTCTTGGCGTGCAAAAAAGAGATTGTGACACCTATTAATAATATTAGTCAGGTTAACGAGAATCCCGGTTATACTGATGAGGCTAAGGCTGTGGTGTGTAAAATCATGAAATTCAAAAGACAACTCGTTGAAAGAGAAAGTGTTATGCGTAGTGGTCTTTATATGCCGATTGATAGTATTATTTGGAATGTGGAAGCGTTGTTCAACGCAGAGTATGCTTTTTCGGAACGTAAGTATCTGGAGACTGTTAAACAGAACTTGGAGTTTTTTGTCGATGTAAACGAAAACAACGAAGCTCCGTTTGGTGTTATTGCAAATTTGTACGATGAGATTATCGATGCAGTACGACAGGCTTATCAGAACGATGGCATCGACTATAACAAATCGTTAATGGCTGTGGTTGTCGATAAAGGTGAAAAGATAGGCAGCAGGATAGGACTACATGTTTGCGTCGTTTCGGGTATGATGGAAACCGATGGCAATTTAAAGGATCCTGTTACTGGTCCTTTCGGCCCTCATGACTGTTGGTATTATGGAGAATATGGCGGAACATGTAACGATCCTTCTATTTTTGGTGATGCTGCAGAGATTATTGAGGATTCGATAAACTATTACTATAGTGGGACAGTCGTACCTCAGTCGGGATTCAGAAATCTGAATTTTGGAATGTTTATGGTGGCTCTTGAGGGAAGCGAGTATTTTGATGAAAACGGAGAACCTTACATCTATTGTTATGGAGTGGAAAGTAATCCTCCACTTTATTTGAATGGTGATTTGCTTAATTATTATTACACAAGAGAGCTAGAAGTCCTGTTGCATCTATTGCCTACTGATCTTGTGGAGCAAGGTGTGTTGCCTATGATTCCGGCATTTATTGAAGTAGATATTGTAGGAATGATGGGTTATATCAATAATGGCAGCTATTATCATCATGAAAACTATGTAATTTATGGTAGTAAAGTCGCTATTCCTAATCAGGAACTTCCTCCTTTAAGAGATTTATTGAATTAATTTAAAAAACAATTAGAATTGAGTCATGAAAAGGATTATGCTACTGACATTTTGCATTCTTGCGGTTGAGATGCAGTCGCAGCGATGGGAGCTCTCGTATCCTGTAGAGGAGGGTGTTGTGCTTGTTGGTGGCGATTGTAATGAAAATGGCAATTATATTGTCGGTGCTTGCAATAAACAAGGGAATTTGGGTTATGTTGATGCATATGCCATTTATGTTGATAATGATGGTGATTATATCGATAAAAAAATAAGTTTTGGAGGATATAAAGCGCATTTGTGTAGTGCTGTTTGCTTGGACAATGGTAATGCTTTTGTTGTTGGAGTGAAAGGCGGTACGATGACTAATCGTATTTATGATACCTTATGGATAACGATTATGAATCCTGAACTTGAGATTATTGAAGAGCATAATTATCCGCTAATTGAGCCGTATATTACATGGACAACAGATGTGTATCTGGAATTCGATAATTATGGTGATGTTGTTGTATTTGCATCTGTAAGTGAACACAATTATCCTAACATGACGAATGGTGTGTATGCTCTGTTCAAATGCGATGCTGAAGGGAATGTACTGAGCAGTAAGTATTTTGCAGAAGGACATGGGGCTAATGGGGCGAGACCTTCCGGTTTGATTCGGGTTCCGGAAACCGACAATATGATGCTTCTTGGAAAAGGTTTTTATGCGTCAAACAGTCATAGCATCTGTTATATTGACAACGACTTAAATAAGATTGGGACATATCCGCTGCCATTGTATGAAAATATGAGGAATCACACGGATTGTTGGAAAGAAAACGGACATTTTTTGATGTCGTCGATGTCACATCATCATGGTATGTTGGAAAATAATCTTTATACTGCTGTTTTTGAAGTCGATGCAACAGGACATTATGTTGATACTTTGGTGTATGATAGAGCCGATACGTCGGATTATACTGCCCAATTTGGAAGCATGGTTTTTGTTGATGACGATGAAATATACATTGCGACGTATTGGGATAGTGGAGACAATGAATTACCATCCGATGCTGTTATTTGTTTGATAGACAATGATTTAAATCTGAGAGGTGTAAAGAGGCTAAAGATTGATGACACTAAGATAAGGATTATGCATTGTCAGATAACTGAGGCGAAAACGTGTCTTGTTTATGGACAGTGTAAGAAAAGTTATGGAAATGAAATGGTTTATGTCTGGAATTTGTCGCCTGAAGATTTTGTCATTCCTTGGACTCTGAGTGAAATGCCGGAGGTCTTGCAACACCAGATTGCATATCCTAACCCTACGAATGATTGTTTGAATATTATCATTGATAATATTGATTGTGCGTGCAGGGTGATGATATATGATATAAGTGGTCACAAATACTTTGAACGGAGGCTCGAGCGAGGCGGTGCCATGCTGACTCTTGATGTGTCGAGACTCGAGGCTGGGCAGTATATTTATGAGGTTATAGTGGATGGAAGCAGCACACAAAAAGGAAAATTTATGAAAAACTAGTATTAACTTTCAATTTGTTATTATTATGAAACCACGTATTTTATTATTTATGGTCTTGTCGCTTACCCTCGGGGGTGTGACAAGAGCGCAGGAAAAGGGTGGCTGCGATTTGTGCGGGCCATCGGGGACGTCGCAAAACCAAGCGAGAGGTAACTATTCTGCTACGGTAGGAATGCTTAACACGACTACGGGAGCTAATTCTATGGCGATTGGGCAAGCCAACAAGACGTATGGCGCAGCCTCGTTCGCATTAGGTAAGTTCGCCTGGGCTAAAGCAACAAATGCTGTCGTGATTGGAAGCGGCATGGGTGATACCGATACTAAAGCGTTGATTAACAATTATTCCGGGAGTTTGATGATCGGTTTTAACAGTAACAAGCCAACGCTGTTTGTAAGTTCATCGAGTGGTTTGGCTACGACAGGTAAGATAGGCATTGGCGATGTCACCAATCCTTTGGCGAAGTTACACATGCTAGCTGATGCAAACGAGGATGCAGGGTTGATATTAGAGACTTCCAATAAGGCCAACAAAACTGCATTTTTGCAGATTTACGACGACAAACATAAAATCGTTGTCTCAAAAGACGGTATGCGTATCACATCAGCCGACGACGCGATGCTTTTTGACGCTGGAAACATCACGCTGAGTGGCAAGGTGGGAGTCAATGTCGACAATAATTTCGGTGGCGATTTCAACTATGCTTTGGCGGTAAAAGGTGGTATACTTACGAGTGAGGTTTTTGTTAAAGAAGTCGGGGAATGGCATGACGAGGTCTTTTCTGAAGAGTATAAACTCTTGCCGCTCAGCGAGTTGGAAGATTATATTCATTCAAACGGGCATTTGCCCGACATGCCGTCGGAGGCTGATGTGCTCGAAAACGGATATAGTATTGTTGAAATGCAGGGTGTTCTATTGAAAAAAATAGAGGAACTTACATTATATACAATAAAGCTGCAGCGGGAACTGGAAACCCAACGATTAACCATAGAACGATTGAGGGATAATTATTAACCTCTATAAACTTTTTTTGTCATGGAAACGAAATATTATATGATATTTCTTGCGCTTCTATTGTCATTTGTTTTCAGTAATAAAGCTTTGGCACAGAGATGTCTGGTGTTTAGATATGATACGGATGGCAACAGAATCAGCAGAACGGTGACGACAAATTGTAATGGCGTGCGCGATATTGCTGATGAGCAGGAGAATGTTGCTTCAGACGAAGAAGTGAAGGTATATCCCAACCCGAACAATGGAAGTTTTAAAGTGGTGGTGCCTGAAAGCATAAAACACGATAATTCATGCTACGAGCTGTACGATATCAACAGTGTACTGATATCGAGCGGAAGTATACAGGAATTTGAGACTGACATTGATATCGGAGACCACCCAGCCGGAGTGTATTTGGTTAAGATAACCAACGGCTATGATGTAATTACTGAGATTGTTTTGAAACAATAAAACTCTGGATTATGAAAAGGATTTTATTATTAACAATGTTGTTGTCGATTGCGACTTTATTAAGTTCGCAGACTAGCCAACAAACCTACTTGGAACTCAATGTCAGTATCCCGAGAGACGAGAATACGGTGTATGAGGCATCAACGTCAATCAAGATGCTGCCTGGGTTTTATTGTAATCCACAAGAAGGCCATTCATCGAGGTTTTCTATCGACAGATTTGGTGTTTTCCCACCTGATGAGGGTTTGATTGGAGGCCCGGCAACATCAAACAAAGATGGTGTTGTTGGAGCCTTACCGGGAGAATTGAGTGTTGGTGATTTGGGCGCCGCTGTTTACACTATTCCGATAATGATACCGCAAGGTATAGGCAATATGACTCCACAAATTGCTGTAACCTATAACAATCAGTCGGGAAACGGACTGTTGGGATGGGGTTGGAGCCTATCAGGATTGTCGTCGATAACAAGAACCGGACAAACTTTGTATCACGATGATAATCAATCTGTTGTAAATTTTAGTGATGATAGATTTGTGCTTGATGGGAAAAGACTCATGCTATGCTCAGGTACATATGGCGGAAACGGTTCCGTTTACAAGACGGAGATGGATGAAATGAGCAAGATAGTGGCATTTACTGATGGATATAGCGGTCCGGCGCGGTTTACTGTCAAAAAAAGCGACGGCACCGTGTGGGAGTATGGCGGCACCGACGATTCAAGGGTGGAGCCGCAAAATCTGAACAATATTGCACTGATGTGGCGTGTCAACAAAATCACCGACTCCGACGGTAACTCCATTATATTCAATTATTTAGAGAATAGAAGCACGGGCGAGTCCTATATCAATAGCATCGACTACACACTGAACGACCGCGCCGGACTTACTTCGATGTATCAAGTTAACTTTAATTACGAAGATCGACGTGATGAAGAATCGTTTTATGTTTATGGCAACATGATTCATATCAAAAAGATACTGAAAAACATAACCATAAGAAACTTGTCGTCGGGAACAGTATTGTACGATTATTCGTTCAACTACCTTGAACCGGGGGACTATTCAACTGATTATAAATCAATGTATTACAGGCTTAGATCTATCGGGCTTACTGCAAATGGAATGAAACTTAACCCGACGATTATAAGCTGGAATAAAAAAAGTCATTATCCCGATAAGTTTCAGTCGTATTCGTTAAGTAAAAACATCTTCAATAAGGTGCCATTTGTCGGCGATTTCAATGGTGACGGCTTGTCCGATGTGATTACTGTGCCTTATAAGATTAGTAACGTTTATCCGTCTAATGTTCAAGCATCAATTTATATTAATAAGGGTAATGGTGTTTTCGATGAAAATGCATTTTATAACTTCAGTTTCGACAAGACACTGGAATGGGTGTATGTTGTTGATTTTGATGGCGATGGTCTTGATGATATAGTGACTTATTATGCCGATTATAGCGAAAATGAAGACTGGAAGTCGAAAATATGTGCGTATTTGAACAGAGGTGACACTTTTTCATACATTGGAGGATATAGCAGCAGTAAGTATTTCACAATCTATCCTGGTGATTTTTTAGGTGATAAAAAGGCCGGTTTCTTTCTTGAACATTGTAATGACGGAAATTCTGGTGCTTATTATCCGAGATATGTCTATTATGAAGACAATATGTTTTTGACGCAATCACTTGGCAGTGAAGCTTATTCGTATCTTCCGGAACGTGTTTTTGTGGAAGATGTCAATGGCGACGGATGCTCGGAAATCATGTATCTGATGAAAAGTTCTTCGGTGACAGCCAAAATCATTAAGATGTACGGGCAGTATATGGTTTCATATATCGGTGCTGATAATAATTTCAACAGCGATGATTTTCTGTTTCCCGGCGATTTTAATGGTGACGGCTATACTGATTTGTTGAAATACGACAATCGGACATATTGGAAAGTCGCGTTTTCGGATGGAACGGGATTTCAAACTCCAGTACCTTGTATGAATAATAACCTGCTGCGGTATGTCACTTTGGCACCTGTCGACAGGTATTACTGCTCTTTGAAAGATCTGGCGGCACCTTCCGAGACAATAAGAACCATCGATTTTGACGGTGACGGCAAGACAGATGTGGGCGTTTTTAAAAATACTGGTGGTAACCATTATCTTGAAATTGGTTTGATGATGCAGGAAAACGGAAACAGTTACGGCTTTGGCGATATTAAACGTTTCTATTTGAATGTCAATCATTCGCATCAATATATCCATATCGGAAATTTTCTTGGGCATGAAAATGCGAGCATTCTTGGAAGCGTTAGAAATAACCCTATAAATAACGAAATTCCCAAGATTGTTTCGTTGAATCCGCATTCCTCTAAATATAGTGTTGAACGTATCACGGATGGTATGGGTTGTGCTCATGGATTTAAATACGAATATTTGATTCCCAAAGATAATGATGATTTTTATAGCTATGATTATCAATGGATTAACTCTGAGTCAAGAACTGTAGCATTGCCGATACAAGCATTATATGCCGACACGGTTTATTCAAATAATTCGCCTTGCGTTACCCGATATTCTTATAACAATGCTTTGTATCATACAAATGGTCATGGTTTGTTGGGTTTCGAAAATGTTGAATGTAAATTATTGATTAACAATTTGATACGCGAAAGGACTGTTTCTGAAAACGACACTGAGCCGATGGGCGATAGCTTCATTTTATTGCCAAAATCGTTTTTAAAGTTTAACAGTAATAATCAAATGGTATTAAATGAGCAGTATTTGTTCAACAAATATGTATGTTCGCAAAACGATAAAGTGATCATGCCATTGCTTATTGCGAAGAAGTTGATCCTCTATGATAGTGATTCGCCCGGCTCAGTTTTAAAATCAGATATTCAAAATATTGATTATCAAAGTGATACCTCGAATGATATGTATTCGGACATGGTTAATGTCAGTCACTCTATAGAAGGTATTGATGATAGTTATACTGGAGACGACGCGACTTCGTGCTCCTATTGGGAGGAGACTGTTTATGAATATAATAACATCCCTTCAAAATGGATAGTGTCGCGTCTGCTAAGTGTCACGAAATCAAAGCATTATGATGACAATGATGCTGTAGGTGAATGTGAAGTGCTTGAGTATTCCGGGGCTAATCCCTATCAGGTAACAAGGAGGACTGTTTTGCCCAATGTTTCAATGGATTATGCCGATCCGCTTAAGATTGTCGCTGAGTATTCCTATGACGGGCTTGGTCATGCCATCATGCAATCGCTTACATCGCCATCGGAACGTAATCAGCGGGTGACGAGAGAGGAATATGGAGAGGAGTATAACTACAGATTTCCGACTTCAAAAATCAACGAAAATGGTTGGGAAGTTAGTGTGGCGTATGATTCAGATTATGGGAATGTCGTTTCCACCTTGGATTATAACCAATTTGCAACTGAAAGCGGTTCCGATCCGTTTGAGATCGACAAGGAACTGGTTTTGCCCGATGGTTCCAAGAATGTCAAGGCTCGACGTTGGGCTGAAGGCAATCGACATGCGCCAGCCGATGCTTTATACTATGTTTGGGAGAAGACGTCGGGAGATGCCGAAAAGATGTCGTTTTACAATAAAAACGGACAGTTGCTGCGTGATGTGACCTTCGGCTTATACGGAGAGGCAATTTATGTGGATATGCAATATGACGTCAAAGGCAATATGGTCTCAAAATCAATGCCTTACATCGCTGGATCTGATGTGAATCGTAATTATTACATTTATGATAATGATGATAGGCTGGTTGAAGAGGTTTGTCCGAACGGACTTGTAAAAAACTATAGTTATAACGGTCTCCAAAAGACAATTAATACCGTGTCGCCTGATGGCGTTTCGCATGTTGTTGTTGAGACGTATAATCCGATGGGGTGGCGTGTGCAGACTATCGATATTGGCGGTAATGTTATTGATTATGAATATTTTAGCGATGGAAAACTGAAAAGTACGGCAATTGGAGGCAATCCTTTGACAAAAGTCGAATATGAGTATGACGGTCGACGTAATTTATCAAAAATGAATGATCCGGCAAGCGGCGAAACTCTATTTGAATACAATGCATACGGTGAATTGAAGATGAAAAAGACGGCAAAAAATTGCGTGACCACGTATGAGTATAATGACTTGGGCGAGATCGTCAGACGACGCGAGACCGACCACAACGGAGCGAATGCTGTTGTTACACAATGGGTTTATGACAATGCCAAAGGCAAACTGGGGACCCTGTCGAGCGTCGTCTATGGCGATTTGCATAGCATAACATACGATTATGATGATTTGTTGAGAATGATTAAAACCAAAGAGACGATAAAAGGCGAGGAATATACCACAAATTATGCATACGATGCAGCAAACAGGGTGGAATTCGTGACCTATCCAAGCGGCCTGTCGATTCAAAAAATGTATTCCAATTCCGGCTATTATAACATGATGACCAACACTGATGATGAAACGGTGCTATGGCGCACTGATGCAGCAAATGCTGATGGTTATATCACTGATTATCAGGTTGGTAACGGTTTGGTGACGCATAGGGGATATGAAGAAAAAACAGGTTTGTTGAGTGAAATCATTACCGATTTCAATGATAAGAAAGTCCAGAATCTGTCATATAACTATGATGGCTTTGGAAATTTGATAAATCGGACGAATAAAACCGGCAATAGGTTGAGCGAAGATTTTACGTATGATGCTTTTAACCGCCTAGTCGGAATTAGGCTTAACGGAATAATAACAGGCGAAATGGTATACGACGATTACGGTAATATCATATCAAAGAGAATTGATGGACACGATATTTTCTATGACGCGCAATACGACGGAATCTGTCCGTTTGAAGTGAGAAAAGTGATGACCGACTTAGACGATTTCCCTGGTATGAATCAAAATATCGGATATACCACTTTTGACAAGATGTCTGGTATTATGTCGGGAAATAATTCATTATCAATTGATTATGGCTATAATCATGAAAGAATAAGCGTGGTTGAGACCATCGACGGTGAGAGGCGCGAAAAAGTGTATGCTGGTGATTGCGAATATGTAACAAATGGTAAAAACCGCATGATTTACACATATCTTAAGGGCCCGATGGGCGTCTTTGCTGTTTGTTTTACTGATGATGGCGGAAATAACGTTTTTTTCTATATCCACAAAGATCATCTTGATTCATGGTGTTTGGTGACAGATGAAAATGGCGACATAGTTCAAAAAACGAGTTACGATGCTTGGGGTAATCCAAGAAACGACAAGACTTGGTCGGGCGATTATAACGGCGACTTGCTGTGCGACCGTGGTTTTACCGGGCATGAGCATCTGCGTGAGTTTGGAATCATCAACATGAATGGGAGGGCGTATGATCCTTACATTTCAATGATGATGAGTCCCGATGAATACATTCAAGACCCCGATTTTTCACAGAATTACAATCGTTATGCATATTGCTTCAACAATCCTTTGACGTATTCCGATCCTTCGGGCGAATGGGTTGAATGGCTGATGTACGGAGTGTTCAATGGTGTGGTCAATGTGATATGGAATATCGATAATATCAACAACTTCGCTGAAGGTGCGCTGGCGTTTGGCGCCGGATTCATACAAGGCTGTCTTACCGAAGGTCTCTCGGAGTGCGCGTGGGCTTGGCAGGTCGCTGGTGGAGTCGCCGGAGCTACGCTAAAGACTGGAGTTAACGGATTTGTCAAGCGAAACACTGGCGATGACCTTGATTGGAGTGTGATGAATGACAGTAAATATAAAGACGAGGTGCTGTATTCTTTTGGCTCGAATCTGGCCAAGACTGTTTTGACTTCATATTTCGTCCAACCCACTGATTCTGAGGAGGGTAAGAACCTTTGCAACATGCTGTGTAAGGAGAAACATAACCAAATTCTGTTTTTGACAGCATCAAAGAAAATAGTGGGAAATATTTTTGCAGGAAGAAAGATTTTCAGCGGTTTTGGAATTACGAAAGACAATTTGGAGGATATTGTGCCTTATCTGGAGTGCGCTCTCGCTATGGTTACTGATAATGTTACAATTAGCGGAAGCTCCGAAACACTTAGCAATCTCAACGACAAGCTGCTTGGTTTCGACTTTAAGGGTGTGATGAGCAAATTCGGTAGCGATTCCGACTATTGTTATAGCCAAATTCGTTCTTTATTTGTAAAAAATGGTGGATAATTAGTGTTTTTTTACTATCTTTGCACCCAAATATTTTAACGATTTGTTACTATGCTGGAATTGATTTTGAAACAACTTTTTGTTGATGCCTTCAAGAAACTCTACAACCAGGAACCACCTGCGCAAAACGTGAGTTTCCAGAAGACTCGCCCCGAATTTGAAGGCGACATGACCATCGTGGTCTTCCCGTTCGTGAAAATGGCAGGAAAAGCACCCGAAGCACTGGCCAATGAACTCGGAACAGAGATGATGCGTGAAAGCAGTTTCATCGCGAAATACAACGTGGTGAAAGGCTTCCTCAACCTGCTCATCTCCGACAGCTATTGGATCGACTTCATGCAAAAGCATCATTTGGACGAAAGATTCGGACGAAAAGAGGTTTCAGGCAAGCCCGTCGTGGTGGAGTATTCGTCACCGAATACCAACAAACCGTTGCATCTCGGTCATATCCGTAACAACCTGCTCGGCTGGAGCGTGTCGGAAATCCTCAAAGCCAACGGCGAAAACGTGGTTCGCGTGAACCTCGTGAACGACCGCGGAATTCATATCTGCAAAAGCATGATAGCATGGCAGAAATGGGGCAACGGATGCACACCAGAATCGACAGGGAAGAAGGGCGACCACCTGATTGGCGACTTCTACGTGATGTTCGACAAGCATTTCAAGGAAGAAGTGAAGAACCTGCTGCCTGCCAACTACGACGAACTCAGCGATGACGACAAAGAAAAGGCGAAAGCAGAGGCCGAAAACGCTTCTCCACTGATGCAGGAGACACGCGAGATGCTCCGCAAATGGGAGGCTGGCGACAAAGAGGTGCGCCAACTTTGGGAGATGATGAACAACTGGGTTTACGAAGGCTTTGACGTGACGTACAAACGTCTCGGAGTGTCGTTCGACAAGATCTATTACGAGTCGCAGACATATCTTTTAGGCAAGAGCACCGTGATGGATGGCTTGAAGAAAGGCGTTCTGTATCAAAGAGATGACAACTCAGTGTGGTGTGACCTCCGCGATGAGGGATTGGACGAAAAACTGTTGCTGCGTCGTGACGGCACCTCCGTTTATATGACTCAAGACCTGGGAACCGCTCAACTGCGTTATGACGAGTTCCATCCGAAGAAACTGATCTATGTCGTTGGTAATGAACAGAATTATCACTTCGACGTGCTGAAACGTGTTTTGGTGAGATTAGGCTTCGAGTGGGGTAACGACATCGAGCATCTTTCCTACGGTATGGTTGAGTTGCCAAGCGGTAAGATGAAGTCGCGCGAAGGAACGGTTGTCGACGCCGATGACCTTATGGACGAGATGGTCGCGACGGCGAAGAACGTGTCGGAAGAACTAGGAAAAGCTCACGGATTGAGTGACGAAGAGGCCAACAAACTGTATCATATGATAGGACTCGGCGCTCTGAAGTACTTCATCCTGAAAGTCGACCCGAAGAAGACGATGCTGTTCGACCCGAAAGAATCGATAGATTTCAATGGCAACACGGGATCATTCATACAGTACACTCACGCCCGTATCTGCTCGGTGCTGCGTAAGGCTGCAGAAGCCGGTGTCAACACAGGAGATAAGATCGACGTCGAGAACATTCTGCCAGAAGAGAAATCGTTACTCACCAATATTCACACATGGCCGGGAGTGCTTGAACAAGCTGCGATAAACCGCAGTCCGGCTATGATTGCCAACTACATCTACGACCTCTGCAAAGGCTTCAACCAGTTCTATCAGGAATGCAGTATCATGAAGGAACCGGACGAGCGGCGCAGAGCGTTCCGTCTGCAGTTGGCGGCGATGACAGCCCGCTTGCTGCGTAACGCAGGCGACCTGCTTGGTATGCAGATGCCAGAGAGAATGTAAAGAATAGTAAGATGAACGTTTTTTATCTACCCGACGCAACAGAAGGAATGGTCTCCTTCCCTGAGGAGGAATCGAAACACTGTGTCAAAGTTCTGAGGATGCAGGCAGGAGACCGTTTCTGCGTCACCGACGGCAAGGGCTCGCTCTTCGACGGCGAGCTGGTGGAGGCGCATCCGAAACGTGCGGTCGCCTGCCTTACAAACCAGCGAGCCGGCTACGACAACAAAACGTTCAGACTCGAGATAGCGATAGCACCGACAAAACTCAACGAGCGCACCGAGTGGTTTCTCGAAAAGGCAACGGAGATAGGCATCGACAAGGTGCAGCTGTTTGCCTCGTATCACTCCGAACGCCGCGTGGCAAATGTCGAGCGGTTCAGAAAGGTTATGATCGCGGCGATGAAACAGTCTATCAAATCCAAACTTCCTCTTGTGCAGGACGTTATGGATTACAACAAGCTCGTGAAACAGCCTTTCGACGGACAGAAATTCATCGCCTGGATCGACGACGACGTCACCGAACTGCTGTGCGACAAATACGTGAAAGGTCAGAACGCGCTGGTGCTTATCGGTCCTGAAGGCGACTTCAGTCAGGAAGAGGTGCAGCTAGCCAAAGACAACGGCTTCATCCCGGTGAGCCTCGGAGATGCGCGCCTTAGAACCGAGACGGCTGCAGTGGTAGCTTGCCACACCATCAACCTTATCAACCAGATGTCGAAATGAAACGGTTGCTTACAATCGTACTTTTTCTGATGTCGCTGGGCGCCGCCGCCCAACAGACACAGATAGCGCTCCTGAAATACAGGGGCGGCGGCGACTGGTACGCTAACCCTACATCCTTGCCCAATCTGGTGAAGTTCTGCAATCAGGAGTTGCACACGAACCTCAATCCCGACATCGCTACGGTGGAGGTGGGGAGCCCGGATATCTTCAACTATCCGTTCGTGCACATGACAGGCCACGGCAACGTGAGATTCGACAAGGCCGAATGCGAAAACTTGCGAAACTACCTGCTGGCAGGCGGATTCCTGCATATCGACGACAACTACGGGCTCAAGGATTTCGTCATGCCGCAGATGCAAAAGGTGTTCCCTGAGTTGGAGTGGGTGGAGCTACCGTATTCGCATCCGATTTTCAAGGAGCCTTATGCTTTCCCGAACGGTCTACCAAAGGTTCACGAGCACGACCTCAAGACTCCGCAAGCCTTTGCAATGATTTATGAAGGCCGCATAGTGTGCCTCTTCACCTACGAATGCGACCTCGGCGACGGCTGGGAGGACCAACGCGTGCATAAAGACTCCGACGAGATACGACTGAAAGCCCTGAAAATGGGAGCAAACATCATACAATACGTATTTACCAAATGAATGAAACTGATGAAAAACGCTGTCTATACTGTAACAACCCGCTGAGCGGCCGCACCGACAAGATTTTCTGCGACGACCGCTGCCGTAACAACTATTACTACAAAGTCAACAACGAGCAGATAGAGTATATCCGCGACGTCAATAAGGTTTTGCTTAAAAATCGCGGAATCCTCCGTACTGTCAACCCTTCAGGGAAAACGTCGGCGTCGAAGAAATATCTCGAGGAACTCGGCTTCAACTTCAGCTGTTTTACAAGCATCTACAAAACCCGAAAAGGCCGGATCTATCACCTGGTTTACGACCAGGCGTACAGCATTGGCGATAATGATAGGGTGACTTTAGTGGTTTTCCACCGTGAAGCTTAGTCCGTCGTAAGCCAGCATCATGTTGGAAGGCAAGGTTTTATTGACATCTTCGGCTTTCCCCATCGAATGGCTAACGTGGGTAAACCATGCCTTTTTCACCTTGAGATGCTGAGCGATGTCGATGGCTTCCTGTAGGCAGATGTGCGAATAATGCTTCTCCTTGCGCAACGCCTCGATGATGAGATATTCAACGCCTTCGAGCTTTTTCAGACTTTCTTCAGAAATATAATTGAAGTCGGTGACGTAAGCGAAGTTGCCGATACGGAAGGCATAGCATAACATCTTAAGATGCAGAAGTGGTACAGGCTCAATGGTTAACTCATTGATAATGATGGGTTTATTTTCTTCAATATCAATGAGATTATACGTCGGAGCGCCAGGATAAAGCTCGCTTTTGTCGACAAAAGCATAGGAATACTCGCGTTTTATCTCTTCCTGAGCCTCTGGCGAAGCGTAAATCGGCATCGAGATGTGCTGCAGAAAGTTAAAAGAGCGCACGTCGTCCAAGCCTCCGATGTGATCTTTGTGCTGATGGGTTATCAATATGGCGTCGAGGTGTTTCACGTTCTCGCGCAGCATCTGCTGACGAAAGTCGGGACCTGCATCCACGCAGATGGCAGTCTGCTCCGTCTGTATCAGAATCGACGTGCGAAGACGCTTGTCGCGAGGGTCGGTCGATGTGCAAACGTCACAGTCACAACCGATTACAGGGACGCCCTGCGAAGTGCCGCAGCCTAATATGGTAACCTTCATCATAGTTCTAAAAATCGCTGCAAAGGTAAGAAAAAGACCTTAGACTTTAGACATTAGACCTTAGTTTTTTATTTTTTTTGTGGATTATTTGGCAGAATATCAAGAAAATTTCGTATCTTTGCAAGTTTATTGTAATGTCATCCGAACGATGAAGGCAATTGTTAGGTTTTTTAGGCAAAGAGCTATCAACAGGTTTCTGAAACGCAAGAAAGCCTGCATACTTCCGGATATCGCAAAGTATCCGTCGATAGCCATATTGCTCGATCAAGACCAGTTTAAGCGCTACAAGGAGATCGAAGCGGCGCTGCGTAGGCTGTTCGTGCTCAAACGCTACACCTTCATCACTTACGTCGACGCGCTGCCGAAAGACGTGATGCAGACCGACCGTTATTTCTTTCTCCGTAAGGAAGATTTCAACTTCTGGGGACTGATAAAACAGATGAAAAAAGAGTCGCTGCTGTGCCTCTCGTTCGACCTGGTCATCGATTTCACAAGGATGCCCGACGAAGAGCTGACCAACACGTATATCATTACGCTGATCAACAACTCGTTCAGGATGACGTTCGGAAACACTTGCCCTGCCTTGTACGACATGGTGATTGATTCGAAAAAAGACGACGATATGTTAAATAGGATAGAGATTCTTAAGAATTATCTGTCGATGTTATTAGGTTTAAGATGAAAAACAACCCGTTTATAGGTACTGGAGTGGCTCTTATCACTCCGTTTAAAGACGATTATTCCGTTGATTATCAATCGTTAAAGAAGATTGTTGACTACACTTTGCAGAACGGCGCCGACTTCCTCGTGGCTCTCGGAACGACTTCTGAGGCTCCAACGTTGACAGCCGATGAGAAGGCAAAGGTGCTCAAAACCATCATCGAGACTGCCAACGGTCGCTGTCCGATAATGCTCGGCATGGGTGGAAACAATACTTCTGCACTTATCGATGGTATTAGAAATCAAGACTTTACTGGTGTCGACGGCATCTTGAGCGTCGTCCCTTACTATAACAAACCCAACCAGCGTGGCATGAAAGCCCATTTCCTGCATGTGGCCGACGTGTCGCCGGTGCCGGTGGTGCTTTACAACGTGCCGGGCAGGGTGGGAGTGAACCTCCAAGCCGCCACCGCGGTGGAGCTGGCCAAGCATCCTAACATCATCGCGGTGAAGGAAGCATCGGGTAACCTCCAGCAGATTATGGAGATACTGCGCGACAAGCCGAAAGACTTCCGCGTGTATTCGGGCGACGACGGCATCACCCAGCCAATGCTGGCACTCGGCGCTGAAGGCGTGATATCGGTGGCCGCCAACGGCTATCCGAAGCATTTCTGCAAGATGGTGCATAAGATGCTCGAAGGCAAGACCGAAGAGGCCCTGAAGCTGCATTATAAAACATTGAAAATGAACGGTTTGATCTTCGCCGACGGCAATCCTGCTGGCATCAAAGCCCTGATGGCTCACATCGGACTGTGCAAGAACGTGCTGCGTCTACCTCTCGTGCCGGTCAGCGATAACGTGCGCCAAGACATTGAAAATGAATACGATAACAACTTGAAATAAAATTAACACTTTAATACAATGAAAACTAAGTTTTTTGCAATTCTTTTCTTCTTTGTTTCTTTGGGATTATTCGCACAAGAAACAAATCTCAGCAAGCTCATGCAGGAGCGCAATGAGTACTATTTTACTTTTGAACTCAACGGCAACGACAATCTGCAGCAGATTGCACAGACCATCTCTGTCGACCGCGTCGACGGTAATGTCGTCACAGCTTATGCCAACAACAAGCAATTCGCTGAATTCCAGAAAATGGGATATGAGATCACCCTGCAGACTCCACCTTCGATGATGGAGAAACACGTGATGTGGGACGGCAGCAACCGCGCCGCTTACGACTGGGATCAATATCCTACATATTCGGCATACGAAAACATGATGTATCAATTTGCCACCGACCACCCGGATATGTGCGAGATCATCACTCTCGGCACTCTCCCAAGCAACCGCAAAATCTTGATCGCTCACATCAACAACGGAAGCGGCGCGGGCAAGCCGAAGTTTTTGTACACCTCGACTATCCATGGCGACGAGACAACAGGCTGGATGCTGATGCTCCGCTGGATCGACTATCTCCTCGAAAATCCTACACTTCCGGAGTGCGCCAACATCCTCAACAACGTCGACCTCTACGTCGGTCCTAACACCAACCCCGACGGAACATATCACGGCGGCAACAATACCGTCAACGGCGCTACACGTTACAACGCCAACGGTGTCGACATGAACCGTAACTACGCTGACCCTCATAGCGGTCCGCATCCCGACGGAGAGGCATATCAGCAGGAGACGCTGTGGTTTATGCAGCTCGCAGAGGAAAACAACTTTGTGATGGGTGCCAACTACCACGGCGGAGCAGAGGTTATGAACTATCCTTGGGATAACACTCATACACTCCATTCCGACGATGCTTGGTATCAGCTCATAAGCCATGAATATGCCGACCTTTGCCATCAGGTGAGCTCAAGCTATATGACGGATTACAACAACGGTATCACCAACGGTGCAGCTTGGTATATGATCGGCGGCGGTCGCCAGGACTATATGAACGGTTACGCTGAATGCCGCGAGCTTACTATCGAGTGCTCAAACACAAAATGTCCTAACGCCAGCCAGATGCCAAACTTCTGGAATATCAATAAAAACTCGATCTTCGCCTTCGCTAATCAGGTGCTTTACGGTATCCACGGCACAGTGGTCGACGCAGAGTCAAAGGCTCCGATAGGTGGCGCTACAGTCACTTTGGTGGGTCACGACGACCAGTATGCGACAGTGTCGACTCAGCTTCCTAACGGCGACTTCCATCGTCCGGTGAAGGGTGGAACCTATAACGTGAGAATCACCAAGAACGGCTATGAGACTTACGAGACACAGGTCACGGTGGCCGACGGTCAGACCGTGAACATCGACGCACAGATGGTGGCACTCACAGGCATCTCGGCCGATTTCGTCGCCGACGTCACAGCAGTGGCAGTGGGCGGCTCGGTGCATTTCACCGACAACTCATGGGGCGCACAGCTCACCAACTGGGACTGGGAGTTTGAAGGCGGCACACCTGCAACATCAACAGCACAGAACCCTACCGTGACATACAGCCAGGCCGGTACCTTCGGAGTGCGTCTCACAGTGACCAACGCCGCTGGCGAGAGCGCTACAAAATATCTGCCTAACTACATCTCGGCAGCAGAGGCCTACAACATGCAGAGCGGCACCATAACCACCTGCGACGCAATGTTTTACGACGACGGTGGCCCGAATGCCAACTACAGTGACAACAAAAACCTCACTCTTACATTCATGCCAAGCACGGCAGGAGCTAAGATTCAAGTCGTGTTCCAGGAATTCGAGACTGAAGACAACTACGATTTCCTGTATGTCTACGACGGTACTTCGACATCGGCTCCACAGATTGGCTCGCAACACTCAGGTAACGACAGTCCTGGCACAGTGACGGCAACCAACGCCGCTGGCGCTATCACTTTCAGGTTCACCTCCGACAGCTACGTCAACAGGTCGGGTTGGGCCGCTCACGTGACATGCATAGGCCTGCCACTCGAGGCGACAGCCGGCGTTGAACTCCAGCATATCCACATCGGCGAGACCAACACTCTGTATGCGAGCGCCAGCGGCGGCTCGGGCACATACACATATCAATGGTCACCAGCCGATAACCTCGACGACCCGACAGCAGCATCACCTATGTTCACCGCCACAGAAGCAGGCGACTTCACCTACACCGTGACAGTCACATCAGGCAGCGAGACGGCTACAGCATCGGTGAATTTCACCGTCACCGATAACAGCGGCGTCGACGAGAACGACATGAATAAGGTCGTGGTTTACCCGAATCCTGCATCTTCAATCCTCAACATCGGCGGCTTAAACGACTTCGCAAATCTCGAAGTGAAGGTTGTGAACCTTCAGGGACAGGTTGTGATGAGCGCTGATAACTCATTGGAAATCAATGCATCAGACGTTGCAGCAGGAGTTTATTTCATTAAAATAAACTGCGACGGACAACAATATCTTCAGAAAATTGTTATTAAATAAAAAATAATAAAGAAGATAGCTAAAAAAGTAGTAATTTTGCAGCATGCTTAAATATAGGTTTTTCTTATCGGTAGTTTTGTGTGTGCTGATATGCGCATCATGCAGCAAATACAGGAAGTTGCTGAAGGGAACGGACAACGAGGCGAAGTATCAGGCAGCCTTGGAATATTACGAAAAAAAGAATTATGACCGTGCCTTACAGCTCTTCGACGTGATGCAGTCGTACTATCGCACCAAGCCGGAAGGTGAGAACATCGCTTACCTCACGGCCGAATGCTATTTCAATAAGAAAGAATATGTCATAGCTAGCAGCTATTACAAACGTTTCGTTACGCGTTATCCGCTTTCGCAAAATACCCAAGAGGCACTGTACAAGAGCGCGTTATGCTATTACATCATCTCGCCTTCGACAACCCTCGACCAAGAGGATACCAACACCGCAATAACGGAGTTCCAGAACTTCATCGACGTGTATCCCGACAGTCCGCGAGTGCCAGAAATCAATGCGCGAATCGACACCCTCCGTTGGAAACTGGAGGAAAAGGAATTCGACATCTGCAAACTCTATTTCAAGATGGAGGAATACCAGGCGGCAATAACAAGTTTTGAGACGTTTTTGAAAGACCATCCGGGAACGAAACATCGCGAGGAGATCCTCAGCATAATGGTGCAAAACTATTATCGCTATGCGGAAAACAGCATAAAATCTAAGCAACGCGAGCGTTATGAGCTGGCCCTGGAGAAATATAACACACTATGCTATGTGTATCCCGACAGCGAATATATCCCGAAGTTGGATAACACAGTTAAGAAAATTAGAGAAAAATTAGAAAAATATAAATCGAATAATTAAAATGATAGACTTCAGAAAAGTTAAGACGGAGACAACCGCTATCACACGTCAGAAAGACCAGTTCTACGTAGGAACAGGTAACATCTACGAAACAGTTGCTATCCTTGCAAAGAGAGCAAATCAGATTGCTACCGAAGAGAAACAGGAACTCAACAAGAAGATCGAAGAATTCGCTTCAAGCAACGATACTCTCGAGGAAGTGTTCGAGAACAAGGAACAGATCGAAGTGGCTAAGTTCTACGAGAGACTGCCGAAGCCGACTCTTATCGCTATCGACGAGTTCTTGAACGACAAGCTCTACTATCGTAATCCTAACAAGCAAAACGAAGGCGACTTTTAAAAGGAGGGTACAATGCTCACCGGAAAGAAGATTCTGATCGGAATTACGGGAAGCATTGCCGCATATAAGATTCCGCTTTTGGTAAGGCTTCTGAAGAAGCAAGGTGCTGAGGTTCAGGTCGTGATGACCGATGCGGCAAAAGATTTCGTAACACCACTCACGTTAGCAACGCTGAGTGGTTTACCCGTTTTATCGAAGGGCTTCGACCCCGAGACGGGTAAGTGGAACAGCCACGTGGAGCTTGGCCTCTGGGCCGACCTCTTCGTGATAGCCCCCGCATCGGCTAACACCATCGCCAAGATGGCCCATGGCGCAGCAGACAACTACCTGCTCACCGTCTGCCTCTCGGCGAAATGCCCTATAATGTTCGCTCCGGCGATGGACCTCGACATGTACAAACACCCTGCCACGCAGGATAACATCCGCACACTCATCAGCCGCGGCTACCGCTTCATAGCCCCTTCGTCAGGCGAACTGGCGTCAGGACTGTGCGGCGAGGGTAGGATGGAAGAGCCTCAGGAGATATTCAACCGCATCAAGGATTTTTTTCAGCTAAAACAACGTTTTGCAGGTAAAAAGGTGGTCGTGACAGCAGGTCCTACCTACGAAGCCATCGACCCAGTGCGTTTCATCGGCAACCACAGCTCAGGCCTTATGGGCATTGAGATTGCACGCGCCTTCGCCGATCAAGGTGCCGACGTCACTCTGGTGCTCGGACCGTCGTCGATACGTCCCGAAAGAGCCAACATCCAGGTGATTCCCGTGACAAGCGCCAAGGAGATGTTCGACGCCACGACAGGCGCTTTCAAACGTGCCGACATCGCTGTGCTGAGCGCCGCCGTCGCCGACTTCCGCCCGGAACAGGCAGCCGACCAGAAGATAAAGAAAGATCCTAAGAATGACACGATGACGCTCAATCTCGTCAAGACCGACGATATTCTCAAGACTCTGGGCGAGCACAAGACGAAGAAACAGATTCTCGTGGGCTTCGCACTCGAGACTGAGAACGGCATCGAGAATGCTAAGAAAAAACTGCATTCGAAGAACCTCGACATGATAGTGCTTAACACCATGAACGAGGCCGGCGTGGGGTTTAAGACGAAGACCAATAAAGTCAACATCATCACCAACGACGATAAGGTGACCGCCTTCGAGCTCAAGCCGAAAAGCGAAGTGGCTCAAGATGTGTTAAACGCTGTATATCAACTACTTACAAAATAACCATTATGAAAAAAATAATCCTTCCGATATTGTTTTTGCTCTGCTTCTTGACACCGCGACTGCACGCTCAGGAGTTCAACTTCACCGTGACAGTCAACACAAAACAGGTGTCGGGCACCGACCAGCGTGTGTTTGAGGCACTGCAGGAAGCCGTGACCAACTTCATGAATAACCGCGTGTGGACCAACATCCGCTTTGAGGAGTACGAACGTATCGAAGGAACAATGGTCATAGTGGTGACCGACAAGGTCGACAACCACATCACCGCCGAGCTGAATATCGGTCTGCGTCGCCCTGTTTATCGGTCGAACTACAACTCGCCGATTCTGAACTACGTCGACAACGACTTCAATTTCACATACATGGAGTCGCAGCCGCTCGATTTCAACGAGAACTCGTATATGTCGAACCTCACCTCGATGCTGGCATTCTACGCCTACTACTGCCTCGGACTGTATTTCGACACCTTCGGACTCTATGGGGGCGACCAGATGTATCGTGCTGCCGATCAGGTGGTGACACAGGCACAGAGCTCTACTGAAGCAGGCTGGAAGGCCTTCGACAGCTACCGTAACCGCTACTGGCTGCTCGAGAACTTCACCAACCCCGCATATCGTCCGATACGTCAGTTTCTCTATGAGTATCACCGACTTGGCCTCGATATGATGGGTAACGGCAAGGTCGACGAAGGCCGCGCTGCCATGACGAAAACGCTCGATTATTTGAAGTCGGTATACAGCAGCAAGCCAAACCTCTACTACTTCCAGATTCTCAACGACACCAAGCGCGACGAGTGGAAGAACGTCTATTCGCAGGGACCGCAGCAGGAACGCACCAAAGCGGTTAACACCCTTCGCGATCTCGACCCGACACACTCCGAGGAATACGAAGACCTTCTCAACGCAAAACCGAAATTTTAACTAAAATGTTAAAACATCTCGCTATCGGTAATTACGCTCTAATCGACTCATTGTCAATTAGTTTTGATGATGGTTTCAGCGCTATCACCGGCGAGACAGGTGCTGGTAAGTCGATCTTACTCGGCGCCCTGGGCTTTGTTTTGGGCGACCGCTCCGATTCATCCATCATGCTCGATGAGACGAAGAAATGTACTGTCGAGGCGACGTTTATCATTGATAATGAGCGTTTTAAGTCGTTTTTTGAAGAAAACGACCTTGATTTTGAAGATGAACTGATACTTCGTCGTGAGCTGACGCCTACCAAGAAGACGAGAGCCTTTATCAACGATACTCCAGTCACCGTCCAGCAGCTTAAAGAGCTTGGCAATCAACTGGTTGACATCCATTCGCAACACGACTCGCTGCTGCTGACTAATTCCGATTTCCAGCTAAAAATTGTCGACGATGCCGCTGAGAATAATGCCTTACTTGCTGATTATCAAGGAGTTTATCATAAATTTGTTTCTTTAAGAAATGAATTGAAAAACCTTCGCGAGATGTCGCAGAAAAACACGGCGGAAAACGACTATCTCGCTTTTCAACTTGATGAATTGGTAAAAGCCGACCTCAAAGAAGGCGAGTATGAAGAGGTGAGCCAAAAGCTGGAATTATTAGAAAACGCTGAGGAAGTCAAGACTTTGTTGGCTCAATCTCTGAGTATTTTGAATGAATCTGAGTACTCTATTTTGGATCAGCTTAATAATTTGAAATCCGCAGTCGACAAATTAAGAAGATATATCCCTCAAGCTGAGCAATATCTCGATAGAATCGATTCTACAAAGATAGAATTAAAGGATATTGCCCAAGACCTCGACAATCTGCAAGACAGCACTCAATTTGACGTCGATTCGTTGAATGAGATTCAAGAAAGATACGATCTCATACAGCGATTAATGTTAAAACATCATGTCCAGAACTACGAGGAATTGCTGGCGATTCGAGAAGAATTGCATCAAAAAATGGGTGCCTTTGAAAATATCGACGAAGAAATAGCCAAAAAAGAGCTTCAACTGAAGAACTGCGAGAAAGAACTGACCAAACTTGCCGACAGTCTTTCCGCAAAGCGTAAAAAAGTTAAAGTCTCGTTTGAAAAAGCGGTTACTGAGATTTTGAGGCAGCTCAAGATGCCTCATGCTATTTTTGAAATAGAGATCTCTGAGTTCTCAAATAGTTCCGAGAACACTCACTTTACCATTACTGGAAAAGACCGCGTCCGCTTCCTTTTCTCAGCCAACAAAGGCATCGCACCCGACGATATGAGTCGCGTGGCCTCAGGCGGCGAGCTCTCACGTTTGATGTTGGCTATCAAGGCAGTAGCATCGGAAAATGCCTACATCCCGACCTTGATTTTCGATGAAATCGACACTGGCGTTTCAGGCGAAGTAGCCTCGAAACTCGGCGACATCATGCAGAAAATGGGGGAGAGCCTGCAAATCATCTCCATCACGCATCTCCCGCAAATTGCGTCAAAAGCCAAAAACCATTTCTTTGTTTACAAAGACGAAGACAACGAAAAAACACGCTCATGCATCAGACAACTGTCTTACGATGAGCGCGTTACGGAAATTGCAAAAATGCTTTCAAACGATAAAATAACCCCCGAAGCAATCAAGGCCGCGGAGGTTATTCTCAACTTTGGCCATTAGCTATTAGCTATTAGCTGCCAACAGCCAACGGCCAATAGCCAACAGCTTGTATTTTATCGGAAAATCTCCTTGTATTTCAATTCCTTAACCTCTCCGTATTTTCCGAGAGCCTTAAGGTCGAACTGTTTCTTGTTTCCCGACATCATGATGACAACCGGACGGTTAGCTACGTTTCTCTGATAGAAATCGTAGACGTCCTTATACTCAGTCTTCTTGATGATATCGGTAACTTCTTTTCTCGGATCGTAGTTGTAGCCCTGCTCGAGCCATGATCTGACATTGCTCGGGATGTTACGGAATCCAACGTAATCCGAGGCGCGCGACATGATCAGAGCGTCCTTCGAGGCATTGAATTTCTCCATTCTCTCAGGCATGTCGGTGATGAGGCCGCGCAGCACATCGACGCCTTCGTTGGTCTTGTCCGACTGAGTTCCGAGGAAAGCGAACAGGTGGCCCGGCTTGCGGTTGAGGTAGTCGTACGTAAAGTAGGCGTAGGCTGTGTAACCCAACGAACGGAACTCTCTAACCTCTTGGAACACAATCGAATACATGTCGGTGCCGAAGTATTTGTTGAACACCTGACTTACGGCTTTGTCTTTCTGGTCGAGAGTCTCACTCGGCACATAGAAATAGATGTTGCTCTGGCGGAACTTCTTGTTGTGAGCGATAAACACCTGATTGTCGTCGTATTTCTTCTCGACATTATATTTCTTTTCAGCCTTAACTGCATCCTTCTTCACCAGATTATGCTTGATCAAAGCCTCAATGACCTTCTGGTTGTTGAGGTTTCCGACAAATAACACTTCGCCGTTGTAGTTGAGAGCGGTCTTCACTTCATTTAAAAGCTCTTCGCCAGTGCGTTTCTTCCACTGCTTGAGCGGAGTTCCAGCGAGATAGCTCGATTTCTCACCGTAAAGCGCATACTCACGCACTGCCTGTGCCCATTCTGAAGCGTCTTCTTTCATGGTCTCTTCGCTCATCTTCTCGCCCTCGTATATGATCTTGATCTTCTTCTCATCGTTGGCCGGGTTGAAGATTTTCTCCTCGCAAAGCTCAAGGATGCGGTCCAAATCTTTTTCGAAACCTTCGATTACGATGTTGGTTGTGCTCTGGCTGGCGCTTAAATAAATGCTTGCTCCAAGTTTCTGAAGCTCAAGGCTTAACTCTTCAAACGTCATCTTGTTTGTGCCCTGCATCTCAAAATAGCTGATGGCACGGCCAAGGTCAGGGTTGTCGATGGTGCCATAGTTGTGAGTGATTGTCAAGCTGAATATTTCATTATAAGGATTCTTTGTGGAAATCATTTTGTAGCAATCGTTTATCTCGATAATTCTCACGTCTTCCTTGAAGTCGATGACCTGCGGGGTGACTGCAGGAACCTCTTCAGCTTCAATCATCTTGGCGAAATCCGACTTGGCATCGGTGTTCTTGGCCTCGATAGGCTTCCAGTTCGGCTTGTCGACCTTGTCCTTATCCGGGAATCCCATCTTTGAACGGATGTCGAGGTAGTTGTTGTCGAAATATTTGTTTGCGATAGCAACGATTTCGTTCTTTGTGATGGTCTTAATGCGTTCAGTCTCAGCGAGATACTCGTCGTAAGTCATGCCGCGCTGCTCGAGCTCGAGGAAGAGGCTCGACAATGAAGAGATACTCTCAAGTTCCTGTTCACGATCCTTCAATGTCTCTGTGCGGATAGCTTCAAAGAGGTCGTCGCTGAACTCGCCTTTTTTCAGCTTGTCTAAGCTGGCCATGATGTAGCTCTCGGCATCCTCGTGGGACTGCCCGATGAGTTTCGGGACGTATAACACGATGTTTGCGCCGTAGTCTTCGAGTGAGAGAGGCATCAGTGCTGCCAACATAATGTTGCCGTCTAGCATGTCTTTATCCATGAGACCTGTCTCGCCGTTGCTGAAGATGCTGCAGGCGATGCTAAGTGGCAGATAGTCAGGGTCGGAAACCTTGACGCCCTTCCATGCCAGAACGCCCATCTTCACTGGGGTCAGGCGTACTTCTTTGACCGTCGGGCCGTCGAATGTAGGCAGTGTGAACTCTGGCTGAGCAGGGATCTCGCCGCTGCGCCATGTGCCGAACTTCTCGGCCGCCATCTTCTCGGCTTCCTCGATGTTGATGTCGCCGACGAGGATGAGAGTCATGTTGTTGGCCACATAGTAAGTGTTGAAGAACTCACGCATTCTCGAGGTCTGCGGGTTCTTGAGGTGTTCGGTGAGACCGATGATCGGACGGCCGTAAGGATGTTCGCCGAAGATCTCTTTGAAGAAATATTCTTTGAAAGCCTCGATAGGCTCGTCGCCGTACATGTTCTTCTCCTCGTAAACTGTCTCAAGCTCGCTCTGGAACAGACGGAACACAGGGTAACGGAAACGCTCGGCATACACGTCCATCCACTTGCCAAGCTGGTTGGAAGGGAATGCGTTGTAATACATCGTCTGGTCGTAAGCTGTGCCTGCGTTCAGACCAGTGCCGCCCATCTTTGTCAGGATCACATCGACCTCGTTCGGGATGGCGTAGTCGGTTGATGCGAGCGATAACTCGTTGATTTTCTGTTGTATAGCGGCACGTTCGTCGAGGTCGGCGGTCTCATGCAGCTTGTCGTACATGATGTCGATGCTGTCGAGATACACCTTTTCGGCTTCCCAGTTGATGGTTCCGATCTTATCGGTGCCCTTGAACATGATATGCTCGAAATAGTGAGCCATACCTGTGGCTTCGAGCGGGTCGTTCTTACTTCCGGCATGCACGTAAACGGCGCCAAAAACCTTCGGTGAGCTGTGGTCTTCACACAACACCACCTTCAATCCGTTGTCAAGCTTTGTGGTCTTGACCTTCACCTGAGCGTTTAACACATTGACACTCAGGATGATAACTAATGCTAATAATAATCTTTTCATCTATTAAACTATTAAGCTATTAAACTCCTCTAAACTTTAAACTCTAAACTCTACACTTTATTATATCTTCCATTTTTATTCCATACAATTCCATCTTTTTCAGGAATTCAGGTACTTCAGTCTCCAAAAATTCTTTCTTTTGTTCCGAAAGAATCTTCTCTTTCGCGTCATCGCACACGTAGAATCCTATTCCGCGCTTGGTAGCGATGATCTCTTTCATCTGCAGTCGCTCGAAGGCGCGCATCACAGTGTTGGGGTTCACTCCCAGTTCGATGCCGAGCTCGCGCACCGACATCACACGGTCGCCGCTGCGAAACTCACCGTTGAGTATGCGTTCGCACACGTGGTCGTAGATTTGCAGATATATCGGTTTATGTCCGTTAAAATCCATAGTTTATTAGTATTTTTGTGTTTTAATCTTGCGGTATACGCCGAACAGCATCAATGCGGATATGATTATTTCAGCGTAGAATGTGATGTCCATTATCCTGAATATAATGTTTTTGATGAATTCTGCCTTATTATCGTCATTCATCTGTTGGAAATAAAGGTTGATAGCTTCATTGTGTGCAACATAATTGATGACAACAATCATGAAAATGATGAACAGAATAATCAAAATGCCAAGCATCTTGCCGGTTTTGCGTTTTTTGAAGATCATATTTCCGAACATGAAGATGGAAGAAATCGCCAAAGTGCCAATCGCACTTAAAATCAGCATGAATATCGGTGATATGCTCGCGTAGTATAGCATAAATGATTCATCCAACATAATGCCGTCCCTTTGAAAAACAGCATTGATCTTTGCGAATGTGTCAAAATAAATCGACACTGCGAAGCCTTCGTATGGTCCTTGGAAGAGGGCGAGGATGCTGTCGATGGCGAGTGCTCCGGCTACATATACGATAGGTGTGACGATGACGCAGTATATAAGCATGCTGAGAAACTTCTCTAGTGTCGAGGCTGGTAACATGGCGTAGCCGATGCCCTTGCGTGAGTCGTTGCAGTATCTGTAAAGTCTTGCCGGTGCTATGATTATCGCAATGTTTGCAAGCGCTGAGATGAGGTCAACTCTTGAGAAAGCATCTACGGCATCTTTTGTATCATTAGTCGGCATGAGAGCTACAGCCAGGTAAACTATTACCGGAATAGCCCATAAAATTGCCAATGTCAATATGAGGTTCGGAAAGAAATTCAGTCCGTCGTGTTTGAGGATTTTGCCGAAACGATTGATATTCAATGTGTTATTCATTTTGCATTAAGTTTTTGATGGTTTCTTTATTTTTCATTACCGCATTGAACAGCGCCTCGATGTTGATGTTGCTCTCGAGTCCGTCCTCGTTAGGCATCACGTTGATGTAGCCGCCCGGCAGCATCTCGGTGTAGTAAGCGTTCTGCAGTCTCTCTGGACCGTATTCGAAGTAGAGTTTCTTGGTGATTTCGGCGAAGCTGGCTTTCAGAAGCACGTCGTCGCGGTCGAGGATGATGATAGGGTCGATGAGGTTTTCGACGTCTTTTACCTGATGTGTCGAGATGATGACGGTGGTCTCGTCGTTGCAATATTGCGAAATCACCTTACGGAACAAGGCTTTCGAAGGGATGTCAAGACCGTTGGTAGGCTCGTCGAGGAAGAGGTAGTCGGTCTGCAATGAAAGTGCGCAGGCTAACAGAGCTTTCTTCTTCTGTCCGTGCGAGAGCTCGTTGAATTTTTTCGCAAGATCGACTTCAAGTTCTTTCATAAGCTGGTTGAAGAGTGCGAAGTCGTAGCGAGGGTAGAACACTCCGATTTTCTGGATGAATTTCTCAGGTGTGGTGTCCTCGGTGATCACTTCTTCTGGAAGGAAGTACACGTTTTGCAGGAACTGCGGCTGACGCATCGAAGGGGTGAGGCCGTCGACTGTCACGCTGCCGTGTTGTGGCTTCTGCAGACCGCATATTAATTTTAATAAGGTGGTCTTGCCGACGCCATTCTCGCCTAAAAGTCCGTAGATATTACCTTTCTCGAACTCCAGGCTGATGTTTTTGAAGACTTGCGTATTGTTGTAAGCGAAGTCTAAGTTATTGATTTTAATCATGTTAGATATAATTTATGTTATCTTTATAGCTGTATTAGGCATCTAATACACTGCAAAAATACAACAAATTTTTTACATGTCAAGAAAAAAGTGAAAAAAATAAAAAATTTTTTCAATTCAAAAATTCTTCGTAATTTTGTTGCTTATATTTTAAATTTTGAATCTTTAAATTTTAAATTTAAATGATGAAACGATTACAATTACTAATAGTATTTTTAATTGCCGCCATTGCGCTGCAGGCACAGGATCGCAGTATCCCTTCTGGTTATTACAACGGAACGGATAACCTTACTGGAACGGCATTAAGATCAAAATTACACACAATTATAACTTCTGGTGATAGCCATACTTCATATAATGGCTTATGGACAGCCTATGGAAGTACAGATAAGAAGCCTGGTACAAATTATATTTGGGATATTTATTCAGATGTTCCTGGTGGAACACCGCCATATCAGTATATTTATCAAACAAATCAATGTGGTAGCTACAGTGGTGAGGGAAATTGCTACAATCGTGAGCATCTATGGGCTCAATCGTGGACTAATAACGATGGTACAGAGAAAACCGATTTGCATCATGTTTTCCCTACCGATGGAAAAGTTAACGGAATGCGCTCCGATTATGCTTTTGGTAAGGTCGGAACTGCGACATGGACATCACAAAATGGTAGTAAACTTGGAAGTTGTGCTACTTCTGGTTTTAACGGCACAGTATTTGAACCAAGAGACGAATTTAAAGGCGATATCGCACGTGCATTGATGTATGTAAGCGTTCGTTATTACGGGCTGGATAGTGGTTGGAAAAATTCGGATATGACAACTCAATCAGATATCAAGGACTGGGCTATTACAATGTTGCTTCAATGGCATGAGAACGATCCTGTTTCTGAGAAGGAAATTAACCGAAACGAAGCAGTTTACCAAATTCAGGGTAACAGAAATCCTTTCATTGACCATCCAGAATTTGCAGAGAGAATCTGGTCAACAGGAACAACATATCAGATTACTGCTAGTGTCAGTCCGTCAAACGCAGGAACAGTAAGTGGAGCAGGAGCATACGGATCTGGGCAGACATGTACGCTCACGGCAACTCCAAATTCAGGCTACGCATTTGTCAACTGGACAAAAGGCGGCACAGTGGTTTCCACCAACGCTACATATAGTTTTAATGTGTCAGCCAACGCTACATATCAAGCTAATTTTGTAACAAATAATTACCCTTTGTTAGCTTTGTCAGCCGATCCTACAAGTGGTGGCACAGTTCTCTTTGAAAAAACAACAACTATTGATTTCTCTGCACAAGGATATACAAACGGTCAAACGGTAAGTAGTGCTGGTATTGATCATAATATAACAGCTACACTTAATAAGGGCTCCAATACAAATAATGCGCCAACATATTATAATACCGGTTCATCCATTAGATTTTATCCAGGCAATACTTTTGTAATCAGCACAGAATCTGGCACTATATCATCCATAGTCTTAACTTATGGAAGCGGCGGTGATAGCAATGCAATCACTGTAAATTCTGGTTCATTCAGTACAAATACGTGGTCAGGTGACGCATCGACTGTTACATTCACTGTTGGTGGCACATCAGGCAATCACCGTAGAATCCAAAAGATACAAGTTAAATATTCTGCACAGTCAGCTAGTTTGGATAACAACTCTTCGGTAACATTAAAAGCTACACCAAATTCTGGCTATTCATTTATTAACTGGACTAAGAACGACCAAATCGTTTCAACAAATCCGACTTACAATGTAACTGTGACGGCAAGTTCCAATTATGTGGCGAACTTCATGAATAATAATGTTACAGCCAATATCACAGTGCCTTCTTTGACATTGGCCCAAAACGCAACAGTGACCATTAATTCTGGAGCTACGCTCAAGGTTACAGGCACTGTCACGAAATCATCAGGAGCTACTATCGTTATTAACGATGGTGGACAATTCGTGAATAGCACTTCGAACATTACCGGCAAGGTTAAGAAGAATGTTACTAAATGGACAACAACGCCGACAACAGATGGCTGGCACGCAATCTCAACACCGGTAAGTAACGTGGCTTTCACCAATGTGACAAACCTCACAAGTTCAACATACAATGTTTATCGGTTGAATGAAACAAATCTGACATGGGAAAACAGTCAAAACACTGCTAATTCTTTCAGCTCGTTTGCAAATGGCCGCGGTTATCTCTATCGTAAAAACGACGCAACAGCAATAGAATTCAACGGTAACCTGAATGTCACTAATGCAACCTATACGCTGACATATACTTCGGCGGAGACAAAGGGATTCCATCTAATCGGAAATCCTTATCCTCACGAGATTTATAAAGGTACAGGTACGGCTATTCCGAATGCCTACCTTGAAGATGGATTCTATACTCTTACATCTGCCGGAGCATGGGTTGCAGGAACCGATAATTCAACGTCTATTGAACCGTGTCAGGCTATATTGGTGCAGGCAAAGAATACTGTCACGAGCCAAACTCTGACGATAACTAAGACTACTGCATCGGGAACGTCTAAGGACTATGACGACAATATCATGTTTGTCGTGTCGAACCACGATTACCATGATGTGGCATATGCCGTGTTTAAAGAAGGTCACGGACTGAATAAGATTGATCATAGGAATGAGGATATTCAGAAACTCTCCATCGAACACAATGGCGAAGATTTTGCTATCGCTGAAATAGGTGAGGGCGCAAGTGCGTTTGACCTTAAATTCCATGCTGCCACGACAGGTATGTATACCATGAAGGTAAATGTTGAAGGCGATTTCAGCTGTCTACATCTTATCGACAGAATCACTGGCGAGGATGTCGATCTTCTCATGGATAATAAGTATTCTTTCGTTGGATCACCAACTGATTATGACAACCGTTTCATCGTTAGATTTACATGTAATTCGGCCGCCGATATCGATAACGATGTGTTTGCATACCAAAGTGGTAAAGAGATAATTATTGAAGGTTATGGCGAGTTACAAATCTTCGATGTGATGGGACGAATTGTAACCACACAATACCTGAATGGATCTGGAACATGGCGCGCTGAGTCGGTGCCAACCGGTGTCTACATCCTAAGGTTGATAGGCGAAGACGTCAAAACTCAAAAAATTGTTGTTAAATAATTGAAAATGAGGAGATTAGCTATGAAAAAGATATATTTGACATTGGTTTTGGTTCTTTCGATGAGTCTTGGCATGTTCGCTCAACGCAGCGACGGATTCTTCAATACTATCGACGACGATCCATATAATAGAGTAGAAGATCCTAATGGCCTGTTGGCTCTGCCGCAAAATCCGATAGGCTCGACATCAAACGAACCCGCAGCGCCTCTCGGCAGCGGACTGCTGATCCTAACCGCCACAGGCTTGGGATACGCCATCAAAAAACGAAAAAAATAATCAAAAATAAAAGAAAGAGTGAAGACTTCAACCTTCACTCTTTCATCTATAACCAATAACCTATAACCAATAACCTATTTCTTGATACTGAGAATCACGCCCAGCGCCACACCAAGAGCTGCTGCAAACAACACCTGATACGTTCCCGGCAACAGGAAGGTGATGGTGTGAGCCGGATACCAGAAAAACGGTATCGTCTTCTTGAAAACAAAGCCATACTGGATGTTCCAATTGATCTTCTCGGCCATGGTCTGCTGAATGTTGAGCGGACTGCTGAAAAATCCGGCCAGCGAGCCACCTGTCTCAGCGATATGGATATCGGTGATTTTATGGAATGTCATGAAAACAGGCGCAAACAAAGTGTTCATCAGCACGCTGACGCACAAGGCCACGAAGAACTTGCCCCATGTGAGCGGAGCGCCGCCGAACAACGGGTTGCCATAGAACCATTTCGCTGCTTTTCCGTCGAGATGGAAGCCATTGTCGAGCAAAACCACCGTTCCGGTCTTGAAAATGGTCATCGCCGAGGCGATAACGACGCCCAAAACGCCCCAGACGAGCATCTTCGGCAGCAATCCGAAGCCTTTCTTAAGATAAACGCCTTCTTTTATTCTCAAAGAAAGCATCTCACCAAAAGTTCCGAGGATGGCGAACTTAAAGAAACTCATCAACAAGCCGTGTTTGTTGGTGTTACGGATAAACCAGTCCCAGGCTCCCGGGATAAAAGCGAAGCCGCAGATTACCGCGGCTATCACTATCAATGTAATTTTATCTGACTTTTTCATTACTTTTCAATTCTAATTCTTGCGTCGACGGCAGTCACATAGCGTGGGTTGCCGAGCAATGGATTGAGGTCCATCTCTGCAATCTCAGGAGCGGCCTGCACCAATGCGCTTACGCGAGCCACCTGGTCGGCATAGAGGTCGAGGTTGACACCTTCCTGACCGCGAACGCCTTGCAGAATCTTGTATCCTTTGAGCTGCTTGAGCATCTCCTTGGCTTCGCTGGCAGTGATAGGGGCGAGGGCGCTCTGAACGTCCTTCAGTACCTCGATGAAGATACCGCCCAAACCGAAGAATATCTGATGTCCGAACTTGGCGTCTTTGATGGCTCCGATGTAGACGTCGGTACCGTCGAGCATCGGGTACATCTCCACTGCGTATGTCTCGGGGATGACGATCAAGCGGTCGAACTCCTTGGCCACGGTGTCGAGGTCTTTCACGCCAAGCGTCACGCCGCCAACGTCTGATTTGTGGAGCGGGCCGACGACCTTCATCACCAGCGGTACATCTTTCGAGCAGCCTACTTCTTTGGCGAAGGCGAGGGCGTCTTCCTTCTTGCTCACCTCCACTGATTTCTTGCGACTGATGCCTGCAGCGTCGAGCAACTCGTTATAGTCGGCAATCTCAAGATATCCCGACTTGCAGCGGTCGATGGTCTTGCGGATGCGAGCCACGTCGATCTTAGGCAGCTCCACATGCTCCGGCTGCGGCTTAGGAGTATGATATATCTTGCAGATGGCGTTGCCGAGCACGCATTCTTCTGGGAAGTTGATTCTACCCTTAGCAATGAAGTCGTTGATTTCGTCCTTCACGTTGATGATTGAAGGCAGGACAGGGAAGATAGGCTTCCTGCAGGTCTTCATCTTCTCATCCAGCAGGTCGTAGACCTCTTTGTTGCTGAAGAGGCCCGGCGAGCCGAAGATCACCACTGAAAAGTCGATGTCTGTGTATTCGTTTTCAACTGTGTCGATGATATATCCGAGTTGTTCGGCGGTGCCTGTGGCAAGGAAGTCGATAGGGTTGCCGACGCTTGAGCCACCGAAGAGCTTTGCTAACAGAGCAGGGCTCGCCGGGTGGTCTTTCAATGGTGGAACCTCCATGCCGCCGTTCGACAAAACGTCAGTGAGCATGACGGCCGGACCGCCTGCGTGGGTGATCACAGCGCAGCGTTTGCCTTTGATTTCGGGATACATGAACACACCGCATACTGTCGTCAGCTCCTGACGGTTGTGGCATCGTACGATGCCCGCCTTGCGGAACAAGGCGTCGACGGCGGCGTCGTTAGTTGCCAGAGCGCCTGTGTGTGACGAAGCTGCACGTGAACCTGCTGCCGAACCGCCCGACTTGATAGCTGCGATATGGCATCCTTTGTTGATGAGGTTGCGCGAGTGTTTGAGCAGTCTCTGCGGGTCGCCGATCTTTTCCATGTAAAGCATGATGACACGGCTTGAATTCACCGGGTCGAATGTCTCGTCCAAGTGCTCAAGGACGTCTTCGATGCCGAGCTGAGCGCTGTTACCGACAGCCCACACGCTGTTGAACTTCAGGCCGTTGCTGATGCCGTATTCCTTGATGAACACTGCTGTAGCGCCTGATCCTGTGATGAAGTCGACGCCGTGAGGGTCGAGTGTCGGGATAGGGGTGTCGAAGCATCCTGCGTAGTTCACGTTGAGGAAGCCTGTGCAGTTAGGGCCTATCAAGCTGCCGCCGACGCTGTTGATGGTGTCGATGATATGTTTCTCGATCTCGGCGCCTTCGTGGCTCTCCTCTGAGAATCCCGCGCTGATGATGATAAAGCCTTTGCAGCCTTTTTCTTTTGCGAGCACGTCCACTGTCTGGGCGCAGAACTTGGCTGCGATGCAGAGGATGGCGCATTCCACCTGCGGAAGCTCATTGACGCTGGCGTAGCATGGAACGCCTTGTACCATGGTCTCTTTCGGGTTCACCGCATAAACAGGACCTCTGAAAGGGCTCTCAAGAAGGTTCTTCAAAGCTTTCCCACCAGGTTTGTGGATGTCACTTGACGCACCGCACACCACGATGCTCTTCGGATTTAAAAGTTCTCTTGCAATCATATATCTGTATTTTTAATTTGTTCAAATTTTCTGCAAAAATACAGATATTTCGTGGAATTTAAAAATTAATTTTCACCTTTTTTAATGAATCACAATCTTCCTCGACAATGCTTGTCCGTTTTCAAAAATAATCTGAATTATCGCCAAGCCTTTGTAATCTTGTAAATCAAGAAAAGCTTGATTAGAATTGCAGGTTTTATTATACAAAACTCGTCCTGAATAGTCACATACTGAGATATTGTTTATCAGTTGTTTTGAAGAAATCTCAAATATTCCATGCGAAGGTATAGGATAAATCTTAAGGTCAATTACATCAACATCATCAATAGCATTGATATTAACTATAATTTCATCAACATGAATGAAAACATATGGTGTCAACCAACTGCCGAGAAACAGTGATGCAGCGGAAAATGTAGCTGTTACATCTGTATTCATCTGTATGGTATCACCATTAAATACGCAATTCGATCCATATTCATAGAACTCTATGTTTTCAATATAATAATGGTATCCGTTTTGATGGATGGCTATTCCCAATGAGACGGGAACACCAGTTGAAGGGGTGGTAACAGCAACCATTTGTCCTTGAATATTTCTTTCACCAGTTGTTTCCATGGAAAGTGTCTCAAAAGTGTTAAAAGGAGCTCCGAACAAATCGTAGTGAGTGCTTCCGAAACCTTGGATATTTGAATTGACATTGTCTCCCCACATAGGTGAGAAGAAATCTTCATTATGAAGTTTGTCTTTGTTCGTAAGATAATATGTTTCATTATTTTCCGAAAACGAAAGATATTTAGTGTCTCCACATGGAGTGAATAAACAAAGCTCGTCATTAGCGACTATAACTCCATTTGCTGTGGCTTCAATGGCATACGGAATAACTTGTGTCAATTCAAGAATTGGGTGGTCATAATCAGGCCAATAATCAGCTATGCCAACCATGGTATAAGCTCCACTGTTGAGAGTCATTCCATTGAAGATAATTGGGAAATTCGTTTGCAAAACCCCGTTTATTGCGAGATAACAGGCATAATCTGGGGCGATATTACATTGTATTGATGCAATGCCAATAGTCCAATCAACATATCCAGTACCATAGTTATAATTGGCATTTATCAGTTCTTGAATGTCAATAACAGTGAACGCCTCCCCATTCCCATCTTCCATCTCCTTAATATCCCCAATAACCTCAATCTCGTTTCCAATCGCAATAGTGTCATAATGTATAACCAAATCCTCCAAATATGGATTCGGCCAGTAGTTGTCAACCATAACATAATAGTTTACGCCTTCAGATGTTATGGCGAAACGGGTGTCGCAGACATTCTGCTCGAAATATGGAGCCGCAACGCGGTTCACCACGCCGGTGATGGTGTCCTGGGCGAAACTCGATAGGGCAGTCGCCAAAAGAATGGATAGAGTTGTGATGATTTTTTTCATAATTTAATGTTTTTATTCTTTATTCGTCGCAATTATCCCGACATCCTTCGTTCAGAATCTCCAAGGTGCTTCCAAGAGGACAGAGGAACTCTCCGTCAATTAAAACTGTTGGAGCGTTAAGAATACAGTGGTCGCCATTGGGGATAGTGAACGAACCATTTGTTTGTGGTGTTACTGTTATGCTCTCGCTTGCCAGATAATATGATAGCGGCGAATTATTGTTGTCATAAGAATAAAGAATAATCTCATCGGTGCAGGTGCTGTTTGTGCAATGGTAGAAATTCACCAGGGGGTCGCCGATTATGGTGAGCCCGAAATTCCAACTTATTTCTTTTGGAATATTATTTAGTATTAAGTCCTTATGTCTCCACCAATAGACCAATGCTTGCCCCATGGTTTTTGCATTCCCTAATTGAGGATAAAAATATTGGAACTGATACATGCCACCAGCTTTTGTACAACCAACGGCACATAAAATTTCAGAATTTGGCGAATAGACATAGTCTCCTCCTAAAAATGCATAATTAGGTTGGGAATCTTCTGTCCAACAACATGCACTACAACAAAATAGGTTAATACCTAACGCTTTTATTGTGTTGTTGTATATGGTATCACCATATATGTTACTTGATGTACTATTGAAAGGGCAATGGTAATAGAAATTGGAGTGTGCGGCAAGTTGGACGAACTCATATCTGTTATTGTTCAATTTACGTAAATAATCTTTATCGCCAAACTGTAGGTAATATTTAGGCCTGCAACTGTCATAATAATTATCACCATACAAATCTGATATGGCATCTACAAATCCATCTTCAAATTGCCAATCTTTATTGGTATATGTTAATCCGTATCGTTTATTAACTTTTCGATGACCAATCCAGTATTTATGATTTTTATTCAAATACAACCTCATTCCTTCTATTTCGTCAATGAGATTCCCCATGTTAGAAGTGGATATTCTGCCAACAAATATCTCAGGACGTTTATCTCCGGAATACAGGTCAAATATATTGTTGTTGTCTGAATCAGTCCAAGTGCCTGTTAAATCCATATAATACATATCACATGGCCAAACGACATAACTGCTGTTGCCAGGTATAGCATAATCTTTATCTGCTTCATAGAAAGCAGGAGCAATGTCACCTATGAAAACGCAACCGTCCAAATTGGCTTGATTATTAATTATCAGATTTTTAATATCCTGACAAGTTTCAAAATTAACCCGTTCCATAATAACATTACAACCATATACGTAATGAATATCGTAAGCATATCTATTAATCTCAAATGTTAATTCAGAATATAATGTGGAGTCAATAATTATCAAAATTTTATGAAGCAATTCTGCTTGATTTGATGTAGGGATGTTCAATATTTGGGTGTGAGAAAATATTCCGTTGGGTAATTGAGTGTAGCGACTGCTTATTGTCGTGGGACTATAATCATGCTCGTTAAATAGATTTGATAATTCCGTATAAATATCATCTTGACCATACATTTGGGGAGAGAAAGTCAAAACTATTTGTAAGAATACTATTATTGAATAAATAACCTTTTTCATAACACCACCTTCCTGGACACTGTCAGTCCGTTTTCAAAAATGATTTGAATTACAGCTAAACCTTTATAATATGGTAAATCAACATAAATTTGATTCGCATTGCATGATTTGTA
>LUZN01000047.1 GCA_001603665.1 Bacteroidales bacterium Bact_22 | reverse complement strand
GTCATGTCCCATAACGACATTCTGATTTCTGTGGCTTCTGTAACTGCATCAGCTACAGGCACTTGCAATAAAAAACTTGATAAATTCATATACTAATATTTGTCAATTACAAAAATAAACAATTAATTGACAAATATATTATAAAAAAATATAAAAAATGTGAAAAAAATCAGATTTCTGTGAATCTCTTAACGATTTTTTCGCTGTAGGTGCGTGACACCGGCACCGACTCGAGTCCCGGCTGGTTGAAGTCGATATAATAGCCCTCGTCTTCGGTGCGTATCAGCTTGATATTGTTAGAGTTAACGATATACGTACGATGGCAGCGCATGAGAGGCGTCCCCGCGAGACTGTCTTCAATGGCTTGAATCTTGTTTCTCAAAACGAACGAGCTGATGCCACCCTTATTATTATAGAACACATTCACGTAGTTGCCTTCAGCCTTGATATAATAGATGTTCTCAAGCTTCACGGTGAACTTCAGCGCTCCGGCATAGTCGTGGAAGTTGATGATATCTGGGTTGTCGGTAACCGTCGACTCAACCGTTGTCTTCTGTGTCTTATTTTTGGTTTCGTTAGTGTTTATCATGCTTTTAGCTATCTTCAACACTCTCTGCCCATCGATGATGGCGAAGCTCAAATCTGTTACGATAAACGGGAATCCGAGCGCGATGAAGGTGATAAGGATACTCTTACCGATGATGAGAGCATGGGAATATGTCTCTACATGCATGACACTCAATGAGATATATGCGTGGAAGAGTCCGATGAGCACTATCTCGCCCACTGTCCATAAGATGAACTTAGGGTAGGTGAAACGGATGAGTCGTTTCGACATATAATACATCATTATCCTGCTCAGCACCAAAAATATGGTCGATGAGATGATAAAGAAGGCTGTGTAGATAAACTGATTCTCTTCTTCGACCGAAAACCATGCCGTGGTACTGTCGGAAAGCGGGATATATAAGGCCAAAAAGGCGATTGCGAAGAGCACTGAGATGGCTACTTGAACCACTAAGTTGTTCTTCTCTATAAGATAATGTGGAAGTTTTTTTCTTTCCATTGGCGTAATTTTTACGTTGCAAAGATACAAATTTTTTAAATACGACTGAATTTCGTCACAAAATTTTCGAATTTCGTCACAAAATTTTTTATTTCGTCACAATTTTGCCGAATTTCGTCACAAAATAGCGAATTTCGTCACAAAAACCCGAATTTCGTCACAAAACGTCCGAATTTCGTCACAAAAATTCACCAGGTCGTTTTTCGGGGGTACTTTTGCGACAGTTGAAAACGAATATTAGTAAGAGTATTAACGATAAATCAAATTATAAATGAAGATTTCTGGATTAGGAAGTTCACTTCCGTCAAAAGTTGTTACAAACCAGATGCTTGCTGAGATTCTTGACACGTCTGATGAATGGATAACGACGCGTACCGGTATCAAGGAGCGCCGTGTGCTTTCAAAGGAATATGTCTTGGATCTTGCTGTCGACGCTGCTTTGAAGGCTGTTGCCGACGCCAAGATCGACGTTAAGGATCTCGATTTTGTCATTTGCGCTAATGTCGTGAATGAGTATGTGACACCTGCTTTGAGCTGCATCATCAAGGAGAAGATCGGCGCAAAGTGTCCATGTATCGACCTCAACGGTGCCTGCGTAGGTTTCATTTATGCCTGCGACATGGCTGAAGCATATTATAAAATAGGTAGAGTGAAGAACGTCCTCGTGGTATGTGCCGAAGCCCCGGCTCATATGCTCGACTGGCACGACCGTACATGCGCCGTGCTGTTTGGAGCAGGAGCTGGAGCAGCAGTGCTGACACCTGGCGACAACATCCTCACCTCACGTCTGACAAGCTCCGACGGCTGGGATCGTCTCTACGAGATGCACGACCTCCAGTGGTGCCCTTACGACGAGAAAGGTAGGACCAACCTTCCTCTCGTCATGCACGGTCAGGATGTGTTCAAATTCGCTACCTCGACATGCGTCAACGACCTGCAGGTGGTGCTGAAAGATGCCGGCCTCACAGCCGATGACATCGACACCTATTTCATCCACCAGGCTAATTTAAGAATCATAAAATACATCGAACAGATGCTGAAGCAGCCGACCGAGAAGTTCCCGACCAACATCGAGAAATACGGTAACACCTCGTCGGCCAGTCTCCCGATCCTTCTCGACGAGACGAAACGTGCAGGCAAGCTAAAAGAAGGCGACATCCTCGCTTTCAGCGCATTCGGCGCAGGCCTCGTGTCAGGTGCAATGATTATGAAATGGTAAATCTGAAAATTAATTATGGAAAATAAAAGAAGAGTTGTTATAACCGGCATGGGAGTGGTATCTCCTGTCGGCAACGATGTCGAGACGTTCCTCGATAGCATCATGAACGGCAAATGCGGCATCGATCTTATTACAAAGTTCAACACCGACGACCTTCCTGTGAAGGTTGCGGCCGAAGTCAAGGACTTCAACCCTGAGAAAGACGGTCTCGAGATTCCTTTCGTGCGTCGTAACGACCTCTTTGCCGTCTACGCCATGGCAGCAGCCTGCCAGGCAATGAAAGGCAACGAAGAAGGCTGGGACCCTGATCGTTTGGGCGTCTATATCGGCTCAGGCATCGGCGGCTTCGACACCATGATGCGCGAGATGCATAAGCTCGAGGCTGAGGGTCCACGCTGGGTGTCACCACTCATGATTCCTACCATGATTGCCAATATGGCGGCCGGTAACGTGGCTATCAGATTCAACGCACACGGAGTATGTCTGCCAGTGGTAACTGCTTGTGCCACAAGCACTCACGCCATCGGTGAGGCCTATCGCGCCATCAAGGACGGATATGCTGACGGTATCATAGCCGGCGGCACCGAGGCACCTATCAACAGACTCTCGATAGCAGGTTTTGCCAACTGTAAGGCCTTGACGAAGTCGGAAGACCCTAACGCTGCATCACTGCCTTTCGATGCACGTCGCGGTGGCTTCGTCATCGCTGAGGGTGCAGGCATAGTGTTGATGGAAGAATACGAACACGCGAAGAAACGCGGAGCTACAATATATGCTGAGGTATGCGGTTACGGCAATACCTGCGACGGTCACCACGTCACCGCGCCTCATCCGGAGGGTACTTACGCTGCCAAGGCCATCAAGATGGCGTTGGACGAGGCAGGCTATCAGGAGAAGAAAGACCTCCTTTACATCAACGCTCACGGAACAGGCACGGCCTTGAACGACTCGTCAGAGACGCAGGCCATCAAGAAGGCCATAGGTGAGGATGAGGCGCGTAGAGCTCTCATCAGCTCGACGAAGTCGATGACAGGTCACCTCCTCGGTGCCGCCGGCGCTATCGAGATCATAGCATCGGTGCTCGCACTGCATAAAGGCATGGTGCCTCCGACCATCAACCTCAACGAGCCAGACCCGGCTTGCGACCTCAACTACACTCCAAACAAAGCTGTCAAGGCCGACTTGACCATCGCAGTGTCGCAATCGCTCGGCTTCGGCGGACACAACGGCGCAGTGGCCCTTCGCCCCATTGTAAACTATTAAACTAAAAATATGACAAGAGAAGAATTAAAAAACTATTTACCTCACCGCGAGCCTATGTTGCTCATCGACGAGATTGACATTGACGACCAGCATGTCGCTCATTCGAAATATCACGTTAGAGGCGATGAGTTCTTCCTCCAGGGACACTTCCCGGGCAACCCAGTGGTGCCGGGCGTCATCCTCTGCGAGATTATGGCCCAGAGCTGCGCTCTCCTGATGAAGGACGACCTCCCGGGCAAGCTCACATTCTACACAGGCATCAACAACGTGCGTTTCAAGAACCAGGTCCTCCCGGGTGACACCATCGAGGTGGAGGCAGTCCTGACAGCACACCGCGCCAACATCTATTTCTGCGACGCTAAGCTCAGCGTAGCCGGAAAACAATGCGTCAGCGGAAGCCTGTCGTTCGCTCTCGTTCCAAGAACAGAAAAATAATTTTATATAATGAAGAAAGAATTTCAAATTGTTGTGTTGGCAAAACAGGTGCCTGATACCAAGAACGTCGGTAAGGACGCCATGAATGCCGACGGCACCATCAACCGCGCGGCTCTTCCTGCCATCTTCAACCCTGATGACATGAAGGCGCTTGAGATGGCTCTGATGTGCCGTGATATCATTAAGAAAAACAACGTCGATGTCAAGGTCACCGTCATCACGATGGGACCTCCACGTGCCAACGAGATCATCCGCGAGGCGTTATACCGTGGTGCAGACGACGGTTTCGTGGTCAGCGACAAACGTTTCGCAGGCTCCGACACCCTGGCTACATCATACGCTTTGTCGATGGCTATCAAGAAGTTAGGACATTACGACATCGTCTTCACAGGACGCCAGGCTATCGACGGCGACACCGCACAGGTGGGACCGCAGACAGCAGAGAAGCTCGGCGTGCCACAGATCACCTACGCTGACGAGATCATCGCAGCATCGACCGACAGCATCCGTCTCAAGAGAGTGCTTCAGCACGGCATCGAGGTCGTCGAGACAAAGCTCCCGGCACTCGTCACAGTGCACGGCAACGCCAAGGACTGCCGCTCACGCCACGCCCATCTCGTCATCAAGAGAAAAAACACCGAAATCCCAATGCTGACAGCTGATGACCTCAATCCTGATTACGAGAGATTAGGCCTCAAGGGCTCGCCGACAAAGGTGAAAAACATCGAGAACGTCGTTCTCACAAAGAAAGAAAGTATCACAGTGAACGCTGACGACGAAGGCATCAAAGGATTGATAGAAGACCTCACAGCAGCACATATTTTCTAGATTCAAAGATTTAAAGATTTAAAATTCAAAATTATTTAAGAATAAAATTAAAAAATTATAGTTATGACAACAAAAGAAAAAATCACCGAAATCATTGTTAACAAACTTAGTTGCGATCCTGCTATGGTTACTGAAGATGCAGGTTTTGTCACCACATTAGGCGCCGATTCATTGGATATCGTCGAGCTCATCATGGACATCGAGCGTGAGTTTGAAATCACCATCCCTGATAACATGACAGAGAAGATCGTCACAGTGGGCGATGCAATCAAAGTTGTTGAAGAAATCAAGGCAAAATAATGAATAACATTATTGTTTATTGCGAAGTTAAAGACGACGGCAAGATCGCCGATGTGAGTCTGGAGCTCTGCTCTAAGGCCCGTCATCTGGCCGACCGCCTCAAGGTCGACGTCGAAGCCGCCGTCATCGGCAACAACCTCAAAGGTCTTGAGAATGAGCTGTTTACGCATGGCGTGAACACCGTTTTCTGCCTCGAGGATAAGCGTCTGGGCTTTTACCAGACCTTGCCGCATTTCAGTGCCATGACGAAGCTCATCGAGCGCGAGAAGCCTTATTCGGTGCTCTTCGGAGCAACACCGGTGGGCCGTGACCTCGGTCCGAGAGTGGCATCATACCTCCGCTGCGGTCTTACAGCCGACTGCACAGCGCTCGACATCGACGAGAACGGTAACCTGATGCAGATCCGTCCGGCATTCGGCGGTAACATCATCGCCACCATCATCTGTCCGGATGTGCGTCCGCAGATGGCAACAGTGCGTGAGGGCGTCATGAAGCAGGAAGTATTTGAGAAACAAGCGAATACGAAAGTCGTGAACCTCAACGCAGCCGAGTTCCTCAACGACGCCGACTTTGTCGTGAAGATCATCGAGCGTAAGCTTGAGGAGAAGAAAATCGACATCAAAGGCGCTCCAATCATCGTTTCGGGCGGTTACGGCATGGGTTGCAAGGAAAACTTCAAGCTTCTGCACGAGCTCGCTGACCTTCTCGGAGGAGAAGTGGGTGCCACACGTGCCGCCGTCGACGCAGGATTTGCTGAGCCGGAACGTCAGGTGGGACAGACAGGCGTCACAGTGCGTCCGAAGGTCTACATCGCCTGCGGTATCTCAGGCGCTGTGCAGCACCGCTCAGGCATGGAACAGTCAGCGTTGATCATCTCTATCAACACCGACCCGCATGCACCTATCAACTCTATCGCCGACTACGTCATCACAGGTGATGCCGCAGACGTTGTGTCGAAGATGATAAAATATTGTAAATCAAATAGTAAGAAATAATGAACTTTTATCAAGATAATAAAAGCCTCGCTTTCTATCTGAACCATCCTAAGATGGAGGAGATCGTCCGCATGAAGGAAAACGACTTCGTGGACGCTGAGAACGACGAGCTGGCACCGAAGAACGTAGAAGACGCTATCGACAACTACGACAAGGTTTTGGATATCGTCGGTGAGCTCTGCGGCGACGTGCTCGACCCGAATGCCGAGGCAGTTGATATTGAAGGTCCGAAAATCGTTGACAACGCTATCGTTTACGCCAAGGGAACGCAGCAGAACCACGAGGCTATGCGCGACGCAGGTCTCTACGGAATGGCACTCCCGCGTAAATACAACGGACTGAACTTCTCGTATGTGCCTTACGTGATGGCAGCTGAGATGGTCTCTCGTGCTGATGCAGGCTTCGCCAACATCTGGGGCTTGCAGGACTGTGCCGAGACAATCCTCAAATTTGCTGACGACGCTATCAAAGACGAGTTTTTGCCACGTATCTATAAAGGCGACACATGTTCGATGGACCTCACAGAGCCTGACGCAGGATCAGACCTTCAGTCGGTGCAGCTGAAAGCTACCTTCGACGAGAAGGCTAACTGCTGGAGACTCAACGGTGTGAAGCGTTTCATCACCAATGGTGACGCCGACATCAAGCTGGTGCTTGCACGTTCTGAAGAGGGTAGCACCGACGGCCGTGGCCTTTCGCTTTTCGTTTACGACAGAAAAGAAAAAGCCGTGACAGTGCGTAGAATCGAGAATAAGATGGGTATCCACGGCTCACCGACAGCTGAGCTGGTGTTCAACAACGCTCCTGCAAAGCTCATCGGTGACCGTAAGATGGGACTTATCAAATACGTCATGTCGTTGATGAACGGCGCACGTTTAGGCGTTGGCGCACAGTCGGTCGGACTCGCCGAGGCAGCAGTCCGCGACGCTGAGGAATATGCCGACCAGCGTGAGCAGTTTGGCAAGAAAATCAAGGAGTTTGTCGCTGTTCAGGACATCCTCGACTTGATGCGCGCCAAGACCGACGCAGCTCGCTCGTTGCTTTACGAGACAGCACGTTATGTTGAGACAAACAAGAAGGTTGCCGACATGCTGACACCTGTGTTGAAGATGTTTGCCAGCGAATGGGCCAACCAGATCGCTTACGACGACATCCAGATTCACGGCGGTTCAGGCTTTATGAAGGAATACAAATGCGAGCGCCTCTATCGTGATGCACGTATTTTGACCATCTACGAAGGTACTTCACAGCTTCAGGTCGTGGCAGCGGCACGTTTCTTAGGAAACGGAGCTTATCTGAAATATATCGCCGACCTGGATAGTTTCGAATATGCTGAGGATTTACTGCCATTACGCGACAAGCTTCGTGCCATGACAGAAAAATATAAAGAAATTTTTGACCTTTCGGGCAATAAAGAGACCCACCATAGACGTTTAGTAGAAGCGGTAGGTTATATCATCATGGGTTATCTCATGCTGCAGGACACCACTCGCTGCGCCGATTTCCGTAAATCGTGCGAAAACATCATTAAATTAGGTCAAGGAGAAATTGCTAAATCTTACGAATATGTTAAAGAATAGAACAGCTATCATCACCGGTGCTGCAAGAGGTATCGGTAAGGCCATCGCCAAGCGTTATGCTATGGAGGGCTGCAATATCGCGATCACCGATATTAACGAAGACAATATCAAGGCAACTGTCGCTGAACTCAGCGAGCTCGGCACAATGGTGAAGGGTTACGTTTCAAACGCAGCCGATTTCGCCGACGTCGAGAAGACTGTCAACCAGATCGTGGCTGATTTCGGTCGTGTCGACATCCTCGTCAACAACGCCGGTATCACCAAGGACGGCTTGATGCTCCGCATGACTGAGGCTCAGTGGGACGCGGTGCTCACAGTGAACCTGAAGTCGGCATTCAACTACATCCATGCTGTGTTGCCGACCATGGCACGCCAGAAGGGTGGTAGCATCATCAATATGGCCAGCGTAGTCGGTGTTTCGGGCAACGTCGGACAGGCTAACTACTCGGCATCGAAGGCCGGCTTGATTGGTCTGGCTAAATCGGTGGCTAAGGAGATGGGCAGCCGTAACATACGCGCCAACTGCATCGCTCCAGGTTTCATCGAGAGCGACATGACCAGAGCTCTGCCTGAAGAAGTAAGAAAAGACTGGGCCACCAAGATCCCGTTGAGAAGAGGCGGTACACCAGAAGACGTCGCTAATGTGGCGTTGTTCCTTGCTTCAGACCTGTCGAGCTATGTCACCGGACAGGTGATCAACTGCTGCGGCGGCATGCAATGTTAATTAGACATTGAAGTATTAGTTATAAGTTTGTTTTTTGCTCGTTAGAGACGTCATAACATGGCGTCTCTACATTTTTATATGGTAGGATGAAATATCTTGCCTGATGAAGAATCGCTTTCAGCTCCTGTCACTGAGCGTAACACGTTGATTTCGTTGCGTTTGCGGAGCAGTCCGAGGAAAGCGAAGACGAGGGCTTCCTTGTAGTCGATTATGTCGTCGGAGGGGACGACGACCTGATGGCGGGTGTGCGCTTGGATGCGCTCGACGAGATATTTGTTTTTCGCGCCTCCGCCTGTCACTAATAATTTTGCAACAGGTTGATTGTCAATAGATTGACCGATTTGAATGGCGATATGTTCAACGAATGTCGCCATAAGGTTGGCGATGTCGTCGCGATTTTCCAATAATGGTTTGATGTTTTCCTCGAAGAATTCACGACCTAATGATTTGGGGTATTTCTGTGAATAAAAATGGTGTGAATTTAGGGTGGCTAACAGTTGATAGTCAATTGTTCCGCCGCTTGCTATGATGCCGTCTTTGTCGTATGGCAATGACAGGCGGTTTGATAGATAATTCAGCGCTTGGTTTGCGATGCAGATATCGTATGCAATACGTTGATTATCAATGTCGTATGAAACATTTGCGATTCCACCGATGTTGAGGCATATAGGGTAGGTGGAGAATAGGAGTTTGTCGCCTATCGGCACCAGAGGGGCGCCTTGGCCGCCTTTGAGCACGTCTTCGGAGCGGAAATCGTTGATCACGGTGACGCCGCATTCGTTGGCAAGCGCCTGACCGTCACCGATTTGCAGGGTGTAATGCTCTTGTGGACGATGAAATATGGTGTGACCGTGCGACGCGACGATTTCTGGTTTTAAATGGAATTTGTCGATGAAACGTTTTGTAACCTGCCCTAAAAAACGGCCGTATTCAAGGTCCAATTGTCGTAGGGACGTCGCGTGCGGCGTCCGCACATTAAAGGCGTCCGCTAACCTGTGTCGCCATGTCTCGTCGTAATCGACGTTGTCTTTTGCGATGATGTCGAAATGCCAAATTCCATCGAACCAGAAATCGGCATCGACGAGGTCGATGCCGTCGAGCGAACTGCCCGACATCAGCCCGATGACATTGGTTTTGCTGGTCATTACAACGAATCGATTATCTTGTTGAGGTGGATGCTGTTGGAGCCTTTCACGAGGATGTCCTTGCCATTGACCGGATGCTCTTGCAGATACTCTGCGAGCTCGGCAACGCTAGGGAAGGAGCGGAACTTAGAGTACTCGGAGCTCTCTGAGAGCTTGGAGAACTCTGAGCCCACCAGGCACACATTGTCAAACCCGAGGCTCACTATCAGCTTCAATATCGCTTGGTGTTCCTGTTGCGACTCGCTGCCGAGCTCGCGCATATCGCCGAGGATGAGCAGGTTGTCGTCTTTACAGATGTTACGGAAGTTTTTGAGAGCGTGGGCCATGCTGGTTGGGTTGGCGTTGTAGGCATCCATTACCACGCGGTTGCGGCCTGTCTCGACGACCTGCGAGCGGTTGTTTGTCGGGCAGTAGCTCGACAACGCGTCGACGATGTCATCGTCGTTGACTTTGAAGTATTTCCCTATGCAGATGGCGGCCATCACGTTTTCGAAGTTGTAGTCGCCAACTAGTTGAGTGTCAATGGTTTTGCCATTCCATACCACTGAGAGGTAAGGGTTGGCTGAGAGGATGCGGCCGCTCACGTCGGCTTTGGCGGTTGAGCCGTAGGTCACCTTTTTGATATCTTTGGCGAGGTCCATGAGCAGTTCGTTATCGTGGTTGACAAACAGCATGCCGTTGTGTGCGCCTATGTATTCGTACATCTCGTTCTTGGTGTGGATCACGCCTTCGAAGCCGCCGAAGCCTTCGAGATGGGCGCGTCCGATGTTGGTTATGATGCCGAAGTTAGGCTCTCCGATCTCGGTGAGCTCGCGTATGTCGCCGGGATGGCTGGCGCCCATCTCGACTACTGCGAGTTCAGCCGCAGGCTGAACTCGCAGTAGCGTGAGCGGCACGCCCAACTGGTTGTTGTAGTTGCCTTGAGTATAGACGATACTATATTTCTTGGCCAGGACTGCCGAGACGAGCTCTTTGGTGGTAGTCTTGCCGTTGGTGCCGGTGATACCTATGATAGGAGTGCTGAGCTGTCGTCTGTGGTAGTTGGCCAGCGCCTGCAGGGTCTTGAGACTGTCGTCGACGACAAACAACCGCTCATGTCTCGGCAGTCCTTGTCTGTCGGCGATCACGCATGCCGCCACGCCGCCTTCGGCGGCTTCCAACGCGAAGTCGTTGCCATCGAAATGTTCGCCCTTCAAAGCCACAAAGACACAGTCTTTGCTGATGGTTCGACTATCTGTAGTGACAGTGTAAGCCTTCTTGTAAAGCTCGTAAATCTTCTCAATGGTATCCATGTCGTGTTTTTATAAAAAAAGCCGTCATTGCGACGGCTTAATTATTGATAATCAATATTTTACTTGTTAGCAACCGTGCCAATCATGTTCATGGCGCATCTGAAGCCTATCGTTGCCGAGCATTCGTTCTCGTCGAGATAACGACGTACCGAAGGGCTGAGATAGTAAGGACCGTCGGCCCATGAGCCGCCTTTCACTACGCGTGAATGGTCGGAGATGAGGGTGGTCTTGCCATAGTCGTACATCTGGCTGGTGTATTCGCTCTGCTCAAGCTCTCTGTTGCCCCAGTCGTTCTGGATTGTCGACATATAGTCACCGTCCTTGTAGTTGATGCCTTCGGCTGTGCCACGGAACGGGTTCTGATCGCTGAAGTCCTCGAACGAAAGCGGACGATAGACGTCGAGCACCCATTCTGAGACGTTGCCTGCCATGTTGTAGAGACCGAAGTCGTTAGGCCAGTAAGACACCACCGGTGCCGGGAATGCTGCGCCGTCGTTGAGACTGCCGGCTACACCCATGTAGTCGCCTTTGCCTCTCTTGAAGTTGGCCATGAAGTTGCCCATGTAGTTCTTGTCCTGAGAACGCAGGCCGTCGCCTTTCCAAGGATAGACCTTGCCGTCTCTTACGCTTTCACCCTGTGTGTTGCCGATGAGAGCGAGTGCGGCATATTCCCATTCAGCCTCCGTGGGGAGACGATATTTTGGAAGGAGTATTCCGTCTTCCATTCTAGCACGCTTGTCTTTGCCGTTCTTACCAGCAACACCTACATATTCTCCTGAGAGATAGCCGTCGGTGGTGAAGTGGCTCTCAGCGTTTTGGTTAGGATCGAAGTCGAGCATGCCGGCTTCGATGAGAAGCATCTCGTTGACGCGGTCGGAACGCCACAAAGCGTAGTCGTTGGCCTGTTTCCACGACACGCCGACAACAGGATAATCTGCATATGCCGGGTGACGGAAGTAGATCTCCACCATCGGCTCGTTGTACGACATCGAGTTACGCCATACGAGAGTGTCGGGGAGGGCGTTGATGACCAATGAGTCTTCGCTGCCGTAGATGCGTGTTAACCAATAGATATACTCCAAATAATCGAGGTTGCTGACCTCTGTCTGATCCATGAAGAACGATGAGACCGACACCTGACGAGGGGTGTTGTCCCATTCATAGAACACGTTTTCCTGGGTGGCGCCCATGGTGAAGGTCCCGCCTTCGATAGCTACCAAACCCGGGCCTGGCTTCTGCTCCTTAGCGTTGGCGACTGTAAAACCGCCGTAGTTAGGATCGTTGTAGTTCCAACCAGTGGTGTTCGATTTGCCTGCTTTTCCTGATTTTCCGCCTTTCTTGCTTGTACTTCCACAAGAAACCAACAAAATACCTAAGCAAAAAACTGCCAAAATAGCACTTAATCTTAACTTTTTATGCATTTTCGTTCGTGTTTATTTTTCTTATCAATAACTGCAAATCATTTTATTTATTGCATTTGCGTGCAAAAAAATGATTTTTACACATGTCCAAATTTTCAAACTGCAATTATACGAATTTTTTCCTTAGGAAAATAAAGCTTTTTTTAATTTTTTTTTGAAAAATGTTTTTCGCAATAATATTTTATATTATTCGTTATTTCAAAAAAAGTGCGTATCTTT
>LUZN01000046.1 GCA_001603665.1 Bacteroidales bacterium Bact_22 | reverse complement strand
AAAATTCAAAAATTCAAAATTGTATCGCAATAATTTACACCGCAAAAATACAATTTTATTTGCATCAAAATTAATTATTCAAAAAATATTTTTTTATTGCGTCAAGCTGAAGCGTGCCGTGATACCCGCAAAGATGTTGGTTGTCTTGTAGGCATTGGCGATGAACGGGTTCGTCATGTCGTACTTGAAGAACACCTGCATGCCGAGACGCTGGCTGAAGTTGTAATCGCCTGTGAGATAGACGTTTATCTTGTTCTGGCCGGCCGAGATCTGGCTGTGGCGCTCGTCGATGCTGCGCAATGTCGTGACATCTCTTCTGAATCCGAGGTCGAGCTTTAACTTGAGGTCGTTACTCACCTTCTTTGAGCCGCTGCCGTCGAACAACGACAGGCTGAAACCTAAGTCTTTGAAGGTGTATCCGCATCCGATGACAATCTCGCGACCGTTGACCTCGGTGATCTGGTTGTTGCTGAATCCCAGCGTTATCGTCCTCGACTTCTTGTATTCGATGGAAGGGGTGAGCGAGTTGTTGAAGCCCAGCGTGACACCGATAAGCGGCGCATACTGCTCGCTGAGCATCAGCTGCGACACGTCGTACTGCGGGATTCTCATGTTAGTGCCTGTAAACACTGCCATCTGCTCGTTGGCGTTGTAGTTGACGTTGTTGGCCCAAGCCGAGACGCTGAAGGTCGATTTATATCCGTGGGTGAGCGTGATGGTCTTGAAATATTTCTTCAATGCAGGAATCTTCGACAATCCCGTGAAGTTGACGGTCCAGTTGGGCAATGCCACTGTCCGGAAGAGGCCGAGCGACACCTTGCCGGGTCTCTTGCCGCTGTAGGCTGCAAGGAAGGAGTAGGTGAGCACCTCCTGCTGCGAAGATGTGTACCCGTAAGGATATATCTCGTGCGCCACCTCGTCTTCGACATAAGGCGAGCCCATGCCGATCCATGCCTTGTTCTGGTGAGCCAACCTGTCGGCGATCTCCTGACGGTAGTCGCAGAGGTTGTTGAAGAGCTTGTCGCCATTGACGAATGATGTTCCCGTCATCAGATATGAGATGCTGTAGTTGCCGCCTGTGGTAGGGGTGTAGAACTGGAACATTCCCATCATGTCGTAGCGGAAGTATTCCGAGAAGTTCTCGGCGTAGGTGCGTGTGCCCGAGACCTCGATCTTGAGGTCGGTGAACGGCTCGACAGATACCTTATAATTATACGTCTCGCTGAGTCGTTCGGTGTACGGCTGGTTGAAGGTCGAGTCGGTGGTGAGCCATCCCTTGTTGATGGCGTTGTTGAGCACGTTGTTGTTTTGTCCGATGACGAAGCCCAAGCCAGGCGACCATGCGTTGTCCATGCCGAACATATTAGGTTTGTTCATGAATCCCGGCAAGCCCACGCCTGTCGTCTTCGAATAGGTGAACGTCACCTTCTTGACACTGCAAAGTATGCGTAAGGTGTTGTCCAATATGGCTTTTCCGAGTGTCGACTCGGAGTCTCTCTTCTTTTCTTTCTTGGCGATGGTGTCGTTGGTCTTCTCCTTTTCCTTCTCACCGCCTCGGTTTCTACCGTTGTTGTTACGACGAGGCGACAGCACCTTCTTGAGGTATGCCGACCTGCTGTAAAGCTTTGTCAGATCGGCGGTAGCCGTAAACTGCAAGCTCTTGTCGTTCTCGATGGAGTTACCCAGTCGTGCCTGGGTGTAACGCGAGTTGGCTAACCAGCGGTAGTTGCCGGTGTAGACGACGGTCGATCCGAGCCAGTCGCAATACGGAAGCTTGTTGATAGGTATGGTGTAGTTCAGCTTCACCGACTGGTTGAAACGCGATATCGAGCCGAAGTTCATGATCTCGTTACGCACCGTGTCTCTATTTGCTTTCCACTCGTCACTGTTACGCTCCGGGTTTCCGGCCGGTTCGTAGATGTATGCCTGCGCCTGTGCAGTGTAGGTGAGGCTGAGGTTCTTGGTGATGTCGTAACGGAAGTCGTAGTTACGCGACCAGTCCCAGCTCTTCGCCACAGTCTCCTTCAGCAAAATGAGTCCCGACGACTTGTTACGCATCTTCTGCGTGTGAATCTGGCGGTACATCTCGGTGTTGAACGAGAAGCTCTTTGGCAGATAATAGAGGTTGAAGTCTTTGAATATCTGCATTAGTGGCGACGACGCCCATTTCTTTTGTGCGAATGGTGTCCAAGGCTTAGCGCCTGTGGTGTAGGTGTATCCTATGCCGCCGCGGTGTGTCTTCTGGCGGTTGTATTCCATGTCGGGTGTCGACTGCTCCTGGTTGGTGTAGGCGTACGAGGCGTTGAGGTTCTCCACATCCCAGAAGTGCGGCTTCTTAGCGCCGACGCGGTTTTTACGCAGGTTGGTGACGTTGAAGTTGGTCTGTCGCGTCACGTCGCGTGACAAGGCGTTGAGCGAGTCTCTGCCGTGCTTGTCGAGGTCCTGCAGCGAGCGTTTGAGCTTCACGTCAGGGTCGAGAGGGTTGTATTCCGGCGTGATGGTGGTGTTGTTATGGTCGAAGTGCACCGGCACCGTCATGCCGCTCTTCTCGGGTACCATAAACTTACCGAGGTCGAGGTCGGCCGACACGCTGTAGTAACGCTGTGCATTCATGTCGTTGTCGGTGATCTTGGTCTCGAGTGAGCCATAGCCTGCCGATTTATATGATCCGGCCACCGACACGCGGCCGAGGTCGGCGAGATATGCCTCCACGCGTCCTGTCGCGGCGTAGCCGCCATTGCTGGTGAGGTCGGTCATACGCAGCTCGTTGACCCACAGTATGACGCTCTTGTCTTGCGGCACCTCACCGTCTTTCTTCGGGTTTCTGACGCCTATCATCATCGAGCGTACCTCGCTGATGGTAGGGTTACCGAGCACCTTGATGGTGTTCTTGCCGTCGGCTTCGGTGTAGAGTCTGTTAGGACGTATCTCGGTGTTGCCATTGGCCATGGCGGTGTTACGGTTTGACTTCACCTTCACGACTCTGTCGAAGTCGATGTCGAAGTTGTTCGACTCAGGCCAGATGCCGTATTCGTCGGTTATCGACGTGCCCCATGGCGTGATCTTCAGCGGCACCTCGTATTCGTAGTAGTTGTCGGTGAGGTCGGAGCCGAAGCGGACGAATGCCGTCACCTCGTTGTCGAGCACCGGGTTGCTGTCGTACATGCTCTCGGCGTGGACAAACATCTTGAGTTTCTTATAGAAACGGAAGTCGAACTCGGTGGTCTTATACACGCCGCGGGCGTCGCCGTCGACGAGGTTCTTCACCGAGAGCTGCAGAGCCTGCTCGTTCTGGCGCACCGTCGATGTGGCGCCGGTGTACACCTCCTGTTCGATGCCAGGCGGGATGCAGTAAGGCACCGGATAACGGCCGCTGTTCTCCTCCACGTTGACAGCCGACATCTCAAACACTGTGTGGTTGGTCTGGTCGCCAGGCTGGTATTCGCCTGGAGCCTGGATGGCGTTGGTATATGTGCGCCATTCGCCTCTCACGAGGTCGAGGGTGGCGAAACGCAACACGATGTCGTTCTTAAAGCCTTTGAGGAACATCCTCATGAAGCGGATGGAGCTGTAGCCTTCGATGTTACCCACCACGCGATTAGGCTCGCGCACAGGGATGCGGAACTGATACCATTTCACTCGCTTCGTCGTGCCGTTGGCGACCTGCACCACGGCCTCGCGGATGTCGGCGATGAAGTTCTGACCAGAGGCCTGCATCTTCATTGGGTCGAGCTCGATGACGTACTGATAGTAGTTCTCCGACTCGCTCAAGGTGTTGTCGTTATTGATGTCTTCCTGATCGGGGAGTGAGCTGTTGTTGGTGGTATAGTCTTCGGTGTATTCGGTCTCGGAAGGCGAGTTGCCTTCGTTGCCGTTGTAACGTTTATATCTTTCAAGGATGCTTGAATAAAGCGGGTCGTTGTCAAGGTCGCTGCCGCGGAAATAATGATAGTTGTCTGACGACGGGTCGGCGCTGAGTTTTTCGTATGCCGTGGCGTTGAGCTTAGTCCTCATGACGTTGAGGAAGTCGGAGTGGAACGACTGCTCGTCGGCGTCGTTCAAGCCGTCGTAGCCGATATCCTGATACTGACGTGAGTTAGGATCGGTGTTGAAGGCGTTGACAAGAGCCTGCAGCGATGGCACGCGGCCCCATACCGTGGTGTCGACGTTCTCGACCACTGCGGTGGTGGGCAAGCCGTGCTCGTAGGCCTTACGACCGTCGCGGAGGATGTCTTCCGACACGTCACCGAGGTTGAAATACAGCTGACCGACGTTGGTAGGGTCTTGTTCATCGCAGAACGGGTCCATCATCCAGAACTCGATATATTCCACGTTGGTGGAGTTGAAGTCCGACGACTCGATGGCGCGCATCACGCCGCCCCAGCGATCTTCAGGGTTGCTGAAGGAACCGTCTTCGTTGACGTTCTGCGTGTCGTAGTTGTAAGGACCACGATCTTTCGGGTAGTATGCGAGGTTGAGCACCGACATGTTGGTCGACGTTCCTGCCTGGATGTCGCGGTTAGGGTATATCTCGGTGAGAAGCACCTGACGCACGCGGTTGTCCGACAACTCGTTGTTGTTGATGTTAGGCGGAAGGAGGTTACCGTAACGGTCGTAGAACACCGACTGGTCGATGGTATACCATGCCAACTTGGCGCGGTTCTTGCCGTTTTCCAAGCCCACAGCAGCGCCTTCAGGGAAGAGGTTGCTCTGGTTTTGCGGCGTGCTGGCGAGATGCCAGAAGTTCCACTGATGCATGTCGATGGTCGACTTGGCTCCTTCGAAGTCGTCGATGTATGAGGTGCCCGTCTGGTCGGAGTTTTTGTTGATGCCCTGGATGAAACGTGCCACCTCAGCCGACACCATGATACGCGAGACAGCGTTGGTCTGGTACAGCGGCAGCTTGTCGAGCATGTCGGTAAGCCATTGTGACTCAGTCTGATAGTTGAGGTCGGCGCCGTAGATGGTGTTGGAGATAGGTTCGTCGCTGTAGTTCACCTTGGTGGTGTAGGCACGCTCGCTGAGGTGGAGTATCGTTCCACCGATGCGGAACGTCGGGTTGATCTCGTGTTCCACGCGTGCACCGAGGAAGGTCTTGCGTATTGTCGATAAGGCGGTGTTGTTCTCGAGCGACACGTTGATGGTTGTTCCCGAGTTAAGCAAGGCCTCGTTGAGAATCGTCACGCGACCGAGGGTGTAGTCGACAGTATAGTCAACATTTTCCACAAGAGGGATACCGCCAGCAGTGACGCGGACAGAGCCTGGCTGCACGTTGAGCGCGTTGAGGTTGATTTCGCTGCCCGACGATGAGGTGTAGCGTCCTTCCAGACGATATTTGTTCTTGTCGGTATATTGCTGCGCCATAACTTTCGTCATGGTGTACAAGGAGTCGTAAGCGTATTTGTCGGCAAGATTCGGGTAGTCGGCGAAGATCTTATCCCTGATCTGGCTTCCGAAAGGCTCCAGCACGGTGAAGTAGATACGTCCCGTCGCCGCGTTGATGGTACCACCGTTGGTCGAAGCGCCATTCACGAAGTCGAACATGCCATCACCGCCCTCGATAGGGTTGTTTTGGCTGTTCAAACGGTCCATGCCCATGAGGTTGAGCAACGAGTTCTCTCGGATGGCATCCGGCGCGTCGGCGAAGTAGCCTGTGGCCACGCCGTTGTCGTTACCGAGATAGAGGATGTTCATCGTGAAGTTGTTGGCCGACACCTGATAAGCACGGATGTTGTATACGTTCTTCATCATGAGGTTCCACATCGGCATCTTGGTGTTGATGGTGGTACTCTTCAACATCTTGGTTACCAAAAGGTTAGGCTCCTGGATGCCTTGGTCGGAGAACTCACCGACCTGGAACACGCCTTCCTGTCCGATGACGGTGTATTGGTAGGCCACCGCCAGCGTCTGGTTGGAGTTGAGGTTGACGTTCAAGGTGATGAAGCCGAGCTTACGGTTGAGCGTGTATTCGTTGGAGGTAAGCTTACGTGCCTTCTGAATCTTTTCGAAGTCGCGACCCGAGATGTAACCCTGTCCGGTGAGGTATGATGTCACCGTGTTGAGGTTACGTATCTGTGTGGTGTCCATGTTTTGGACGAGGGTGTTGGCTGCGTTGTCGGGATAAGGCTTCGCTCCGGCGTAGATGTTGGAATGCACCTTCTCGTGGTTGTATATCCACTCTTCTTTACCTTCACCTAAGTCGGTGAATGCCACTATGTTACGACAGTTTTCGTAGTTCGAGTTGGTGTTTGTCACCCACACCTCGACCTTGGTGATGTTGATGTCGGATGTCACCGTCGGCAGGGTGGCGAGGGCCGCCTCGTAGTTGTCGCGGAAATATTGGCTCAGGAAGAAGTGGCGGTTTTCTTCGTAGTCGATGGCTTCGAGCTCGAACTCCTGCGTAAGGGCGCCGCCGCTCACGGCAATGTTCTGCGTCTCACTCTCCTGGTAGGAGGCGATGGCTGTCACCGTGGTCTTTCCGAATTTTAATTTGGTTTTGAAACCGAAAAGTGATTGTGTACCAGTGATTAAGGTGCTCTGCAGAGGCATGCTTACGTTACCTGCCTCGATGAGTTGCAGGATGTCGTCTTCGTCGCCTTCGTATTTCAGGGTGAATTTATTTTCAAACGAGAACTGTGTCTTGGTGTTGTAGCTCATCTTAAACTGGATCTTTTCGCCGATCTTGGCCGATGCGCTGATCTGAATGTTCTCGTTGAAGTCGAAGTTGGTGGTTCGTTGCTGCGCCACGGTGAGCGAAGGGTCGCGGCGGCGCTGGTATTTGATGCCGAACGTCACGTCGGCCGAACCTTGCAGCTTGATGTCGATGGTGTTGCTGCCGAAGATCTTGTCGAACACCTTACCGCCGACGTAGATAGGAGGTATCAGGCTGTTGCCGTTGTTGTTGCCCATCGACGATTCGCGGCGTTCCTTCCAGTAGTCCTTCACGGCCTGCTTCTGGACGTAGTCGGAAAACTGATCCTGCGTCATGATGTAAGGCTCGCGGTAGGTGAAGTCGCCGATTTTGCTGACGAAGACGTACTGTCCGGTGAGCGGGTCGTACTCGATGGTACGGGTGATGTTATCAGGATCCTTGAGCTGGATGCCCGACTGGTCGCCCATCCCGAACGGGTCGTCGCCAGTCTGAGCCTTAGCGGTGAAGCTGAGGCAGACAAGCGATATTGTTAAAATATATATTAACCTCCTGATAATCATTATTTTACAATTACAAAAGCCTTAGCGACTCCTTGATAAGATCCTCCACCGACGGGTTTTCCATCTGCTTGAGGAGCTTGTCGAGGGTCTTCTCGATACTCGATTTGTTGAAGCCTAAGACCATTAATGCTGATAACGCCTCATCTTTCAATGTATTGTATCCTGTAGGAGATTTTTCATCACCGCCCGCCTCGAGTTTACCGACTTTATCGTGCAGGTCGACGACGATACGTTGGGCGGTCTTGGCACCTATGCCTTTCACTCCCTGAATCATCCGGATATTGTTGGTGGCGATGGCATCAGCCGCCTCTTTCACTGTCATCGACGACAATATGAGGCGGGCGGTGTTGCATCCCACTCCCGACACCGTGATGAGCTGAAGGAAGAGCTCGCGCTCGGCCTCGGTGTAGAATCCGTACAAGGTATGCGCGTCTTCACGGATGGCAAGATGCACAAACAGCTTCACGTGCTGCTGCTCACCTATGGCCGTGAAAGTGTTCAACGAGATGTTTATCAAATACCCAATCCCTTGATTATCAAGCACTACGTAAGTAGGATTCTTCTCAACGACGGTTCCCGAAATGAAGCTATACATATCAAAAAATGTGTGTTACCTTTAAACTTGCAAAAATAATAAAAATTTTGATATGGGAATTAAGGATTTTTTTAATAAATTTGCAAGGTGATTTTCGTCATTTCGACTGAAGTGAAATGAAATGAAACGAAATGGAGAAATCCTCCATAGCAAAAGCATATTGGAAATGAGGATTTCTCGACTACACTTCGTTTCGCTCGAAATGACGGTTTGGATGAATTAAAGTTAAATTAAAAGAAATATGAAATCAATCGTCATTCTCGCCGGCGGCGGCCCGGCACCAGGCATCAACACGGTGGTGAGCACTGTGGCAAAGACATTTTTAAGCGACGGTTTCCGCGTGATCGGTCTCCACGAAGGATATAAAAATCTGTTCAAACCGAACCCGAGGACTGTCGACATCGACTTCCTCTATGCCGACCAGATCATGAAGATGGGAGGCTCGGCACTGCAGATGAGCCGCTACAAACCGAAAGACGAGGAGTTTAACATTGATTTCTTTGTGAAAAACGATGTAAATTTGCTCGTGACCATCGGTGGCGACGATACCGCTTCGACAGCAAACCGCATCTCTAAGTTCTTGATGAAGAATAATGTACATGTTCAGAACATCCATGTGCCTAAGACCATCGACAACGACCTCCCGTTACCTGAAGGCAGCCCTACTTTCGGCTATTATTCGGCAAAAGAAGCTGGCGTGAAGATTTTGCAGACCGTTTACGAAGACGCGCGTACTAGCGGCAACTGGTTTGTGGTGTCGGCAATGGGTCGTGAGGCTGGTCACCTGGCATTCGGCATGGGCTATGCCTGCCATTACCCGATGATCATCATCCCGGAGATGTTCTATAAGACAGAGGTCACATTCGATAAGATTTTGCGACTCATCATCAGCTCGATGATTAAGCGTAAGATGCTGGGTATCAACTACGGTGTTGCAAGTGTTTCAGAGGGTGTTTTCCATTTCATGACTGATGAAGAAATTCAGAATTCAGGTGTAAACTTCACCTATGACGAGCACGGACATCCGGAGCTTGGCAACGTCAGTAAGGCTCACATTTTCAATATGTTGCTGCAACAGCGTTTGAAGCTTCTCGGCTTGAACATCAAGAGCCGTCCGGTGGAAGTCGGTTATGAGATACGTTGTGTAGATCCTTGCGCTTTCGATTTGCAATATTGCTCAATCCTTGGCTACGGCGTGAAGAAATTGTTCGACCAGGGCATCACTGGCGCCATGGTCACTGCCGACCCGAAAGGCCAGGTCAGTCCGCTGTATCTGAAGGATGTCGAGGACGAGAACGGCAAGGTGAAACCGCGCCTCGTGAACATGCAGGGCGAGAAGGCGAAACTGGTGTTCAACCACTGCATGCAGTACATCACCCCAGCCGACTACGAAGGAGCGAAGAAATTCGTTGAAAACCCAGCGGAATACGATTTCCGCAAGATTTTGAATTGGGCGGAATAACCACCCCCAACAACAATCCCTGTAGAGACGTGCCATGGCGCGTCTCTACCATTTCAATAAACAAAAAACATTTTATTTATGGAACCAATCAAAACAACATTTCATGACAAATTTCGTGTTTCGTCCGCACGCGCGGATTGGCATGATTACAATGGTGGCGCCTATTTCGTAACAATTTGCACGCAAAATCGCGAACATTTTTTCGGTGAAATTGAAAATGGGACAATGGTTTTATCGGAAATAGGAAAATATGCGAATCAAAACATTTCTGAAATTCCGAAACATAATCCATACGCCGAAATACCATTATGGGTTGTGATGCCGGATCATGTTCACATGATTGTGATAATAAAAACATTCGATGATTGTAGAGACGTGCCATGGCGCGTCTCTACAGACGGAAAAAACAAATGTATGCAGAAAATTGCAAATAAACAGGGTAAATTATCAACGGTGATAGGTGGTTTCAAACAATCTGTCACCCGTTTCGCCCGCACAAAACAACCATATTTCGCGTGGCAAACGCGGTATTTCGACCGCATCATTCGCGACCAGGATGAAATAAATAGAATTGCTGCCTATATCGGCAATAACGTGGCGAAATGGATTGAAGGCTGCGAGGTTGATTATTGATGATAATGATATTAATTAAAAACTCCTATTATCAAACCTTTCATCATAACGAGAGAATACGCTATCATTATAATCATATAAATCCATCATGAAGAACCAGGAATGTTTGCGGTCAACCGGATATTCCCTGATATACATTGAATCACCTATACATTCATTGAATGTTGGCCATAAAACACTTCTGTCCCCATAAAAAAAATATTCAGCATTGACAGTGGCGTCTTTATAAGATGTTCTTCTTTTGAATTCTTGCATTTCATCCCATGTATTATAAAAAACCTCTACATAGTATTGGCTGAAAACTACATCTATTGAGTTTTCATCACCACGCCTGTATATGAGAATTGAATCATTGTTTTTGAAAAACACATCTGTCACGTCTTTATGACTAAGTTTAATATAATTATCCTTAGGATGTTTTCGCCCCTCATATTTTTCAAAGATAATATAATCGTTCCAAATTGTTATGACCTTTCCTGTGTATGTTTCGTAATAATGCTTTGAATTGATTACAGTGCATCCCACTAGCAAAACCATTATTATTGCTGCTAGAAGGATTGTGATTTTTGAGATGTATTTTTTCATATTTTATTGTTTTTATTGTTTAATTATGGGATTACGATATCACTAATTGCAGTGTGCTTCGGCTGCGCTGTTCCACGAAGACCTGTTTCCCTTTGATGAATTCTTTTTCGATGCCGTTTTTGTAGTGACGGATGGTGAAGAGTTGCAGGCCGTTGTTGTAGCGGATGATGAACGACTGCTCGAGGGCGGCGATGAGCTGTGTGAGCTTGCGCTCGTTTTCGTCGAAGCAGATGGAGAGGTTCAAGGCCGAGGTCTGAATCATGTTGGCGTGGATGTTGAGCTCGTTGAGCATCGCGAAGAGGATTCCAAGGTTCTGCTCGTTCATGAAGGAATAGTCGCGCGGCCTTATTGTCACAAGCGTTTGATTGTCTTTAACTATGAACGACGGGATGTATTTGATATATTCGTCGCTGCCATCGACGATGGTTGGCTCAAGCGAGGCATCAAGGAAACAGCGCACTTTCAACGGGATGTTCTTGTTTTGCAGAGGTTTTGTGGTCTTCGGGTGCAAGACCGTGGCACCGTAAAACGTCAACTCGGTGGCTTCGGAGTAGGAGAGATGCGGGATCTTCTCGGTGTGTTCGAAGCGTTTCGGGTCGGCGTTGCGCACTCCGTCAACGTCTTTCCAAACCGATAACTCGCTGGCATTCAAAAGGTTGGCGAAGATAGCGCCTGTGTAGTCGGAGCCCTCGCGGCCGAGCGTCGTTGTCACCACCGGCTTCGTCGAAGAGCCGATGAAACCTTGAGTGATATACATTGTGCCATCGTGTTCCTCCTGCAGTTTCTGAATCCTCAGGCGGCTCTCGTCGAAGTCCACATTCGCTGTACGGAAGGTATGGTCGGTGATGATATATTGTCTTGCGTCGAGGAGTTTGTTTTTAATGCCGCAGTCGTTGAGATAAGCCGAGATTATCGTCGTCGACAGCATCTCGCCGAAGCTGATAGTCTGGTCGTATTGATAATCGTAGTCGTAACCGGTCTCCTGTAGGTTGAGATACAAATCCAAAAACAGATTTGTAACTGCCTCAAACACAGGATGTTCGGCGTTTCCGTTGAAGAGGTCGATCATGATTTTCTCATGGTAGCTCATGAGGTCTTTGAGGGCATCGATCGAGAGGTGGCCGTCGGCGTCGCGGAATTCCTTGAGGACTTTCTCGATGCCGTTGGTGGTCTTTCCCATGGCGCTGATGACAAGCATCAGGTCGCTACGGTCTTCATTCTCAAGGATTTGCTTGAGATTTCTCACGGCGTCGGCGTCCTTCACCGAGGCACCACCGAACTTAAAAACTCTTTTAATCATGACGGCACTTTTCTAAAATAACGATGCAAATATAATAATTATTTTTGGAAAAAAAACATGAAAAATGAGATTTCTCCACTTCGCTTCGCTATGGTCGAAATGACAATTTGTTCTACAAAAATGTCAAGAAATCTTCGTAATTCTTTTGTAGAAGCGTTGGAGTGTCAAGGCCGTAAGGGCATTTCTTCTTGCATTGGCCGCAGTGGAGACAGCCCTTCACCTTCTCCATTTTAGCTTTGTATTCGTCGCCGAGGTAGACACTAAGCGGCGCGCGGCGCAGATATAGGCTCATTCGGGCGCAGTCGGGGATGTAGATGCCGGCCGGGCATGGCAAACAATATCCGCAGCCACGACAGAAGTCGCCCGACAGCTCTTCCTTGTCTTTGTTGACCTTAGCCCAGCGTTCCGCGGTCATTTTCGGCGGATTGTCTTGATATGAGATAAACTCGTCGAGCTCGCTCTCTTTTTGGATGCCCCAGATCGGCAAAACATGCTCATATTGGTTCAAAAATGCATACGCCGTGGCCGAATCGGTGATCAAGCCGCCTGAGAGTGCCTTCATGCAGATAAATCCCATGTCGGCTTTTTTGCACATATCCACGATTTCCAAATCCTTATCCGATGCCAGATAAGAAAACGGAAACTGCATCGTCTCGTAAAGTCCTGATTCTATTGCCTCTTTCGCGATTTTCAGTCTGTGGTTTGTGATGCCGATATGACGAATCTTGCCTTGTTTTTTCGCTTCGAGCATCGCCTCGTAAAGTCCGGTGCCGTCGCCGGGTTTCGGACAAAAAGCGAGGTTATGGAACTGATAAAGGTCGATATAGTCGGTTTTGAGCAGTCCGAGGCTCGTTTCGATGTCTTTCCAGAAGTTTTCGGTTGTCGTGGCGCCTGTTTTCGTGGCAATGATGATCTTGTCGCGCATGCCTTGGAAGGCGTATCCCATCTTCTCTTCGCTGTCGGTGTAGAATCGTGCGGTGTCGAAGTAGGTGATGCCGTTGTCGTAGGCCTTCCTGAGCAGATGCGCCGCCTCGTCCCTCGTGATACGCTGTATCGGCAGCGCCCCGAAGCCGTTTTTGTTTACGACGAAGCCCGTCTTGCCAAGGACAACCTTATCCATTTTTTAGAAAATGAATGCTAACAAAACATAAATCCAGTGTGCCGACACTCCTGCCACCAGTCCGCCTATGGTGTGGGCGCCGATGGCCTTAGGGATGAGCTCGCGGTGACCGAGTGAGTCGAGCATGGCGGTGTGAGTGCTGAGGAATCCGCTCCAGCACATGCCTATTGCCGTGCATACCGCGATGGCGTTGTTGTTGACGATGCCTTCGGCGATGAACTTTGGCAGCAGACCGAGAGCAGCGCCCACGGCACCCAGAGAGGTGATGGGGAACGCCACGAGTTCAGGGTTCTTGAAGCCGAAGAGCCAGTCGAAGATGAAGTCGATCTTTCCTGCGAGATAAGGCAGCACCGGCACGCCTTCGTAGGCCACGCCGCTGTACTGTCCGCCGACTGCCGGACCGAAGGTGAGCATCATCACCAGGGTCGAGATGATGAGCACGCCCGGGATGATGGCCAGTCCGATTGCCACGCCTTCCTTGCCGCCGTCGAGGATGGCGTCGAGGAATCGCATGAAAGCGTTGCCTTTCGACTTGAACGAGATCTGTTGCTCGTCGCCGCCTTCAGGCTCTTCTTCGACGTTCAGCTCAGGATATGCTTTGAGGGTGAAACGCTGCATCAGCCGTGTCGAGACGACGCTGCCAATGATGGCGCCAAGCAGTCCGACCAGGGCTCCTTTGAGGAAGCCGAGACCGAGCATATAGAATATCACCACCAGTCCCATGCCGAATGCCGTGCCGAAGTTGGTCAGTGAGGCGAGCTGGTATTTCTTGAAATAATGCGAGAAATGCTTGTCTTTCGAGAGGGTGATGATAGCCGGGTTATCCGAGAGGAATGTGAGGATTCCGCCGAGAGCAGCCACGCCTGGGAGGTTGTATATTGGCTTCATCAGAGGGCGAAGGATGTACTCGATGAGTCGCACCACGCCGAACTCCACCAGAAGCTTGCCGAGGGCGCCCGACACGACGCACACCGCCATCAGGAAGAATACGGTCTCCAGAAGGAGGTGGTACGAGGTCTGCATGATGGTGTTGAGCATGTTAGCCGTGCCCATCCTGGTGCCGAGGAATCCGAAAAAGAGAGCGAAGATGAGGAGAAAGATACCTGCCTCAAGACGTCTCTTACTTAAAAACTGCCAGTTTCTTATCTTCATAATGAAATGTTATTTGTCGATGAATTTCAGTCGCCATGTCAAGCCGATGTTGGCCTGATACGATATCTCGCCTTCCTTTGAGACGGTGAGCATTCCTTGGTTCACATTCGCATCCTGACGCACGTCGCTCACTGCGAAGAAGGCATGTACGCGGACGTCGTTTTTACCTTGCAGAGGCCAATATTCGATGCCGCCGCCGTAGAAAAGCACGTTGGTGCCCGGCATCACGAGCGGGTCGAGAACCTGAATGGCTTCCAAGGTGTAGTCCTGCGAGTCGTTGATGTCGGTGCCGCCTTTGACGAAGATATGCATCCTCTCACCCCAGAATTTCACTCCGATACGTCCGATGACTGTGATGTCCTTGCCAAAATAGTCTTTCTGGTTGCCATGAGCGCGGTTTTGGGCGTCGATATAACCCTCGATGGCGCCGAAGTCAAAGGCTGTTCCGAGTGCTATGAGGTTGAGGAAATCGCCTTTCTTCACCTCAAACATGTTGACCGAGCAAACAGGGGTGAAGTATTTGAAGTTGGCGCGCCAGAGGAAGCTGTAGTTGTAGAGACTGCCGTAGACGATGCTGTTGTCGAAAGGCGAGTTGCTGAACTGCAGTACGAAGGTGTTTTTACCGTTGTTGGTGGTGTATTCGAGGTTCGTTCCGAAGCGGAAACAGTTGATGTTATCCCAGAAACGCGAGTTAAAATAGATATCGATAGGGGCGAGATCGTATTCCAGACCGCCGATGGCCACAATCTCTTTACCTGCCGTCAGCGAGAGGTTTTTCGTGATACGCCATCCGAGATAGAGGTAGTCGGTGGCATCGAAAAACTGGGCCTGATTCTGTATATTGTTGATTCTCTGACGATAAGCGTAGTAAACATTATCGGTTATGTCGCCAAAAAGTATGAAGTTGAGATACTTTCCGGTGAAACCCGATTTGAGCTGGCCTTCATCCGAAAAACAGTCGAAATCGGTACGGACTTCAAGACGTAACTTGTTGATACCGTAGTCGTTTTCTTTCGTGAGCTGAGCCGAGGCCGCTGTCGCGAGAAGGAATAAAATGATTGTAAAAATATATTTTCTCATGAGAAAAATTATCGAAATTCGCTGCAAAATTAAGAAATTTTTTCCTATCTTTGCATGTTGTTAAAAATAATAAAATTATGAACTTCAAATCTTACAATCATACCGAAGAGGAACTTCAGGCAAGAATTGCGCAAATCATTGAAAAACAAGGCAAAAGCAGCGACCGACGCGAGGCGTTGAAGACCATTTTCCAGAGCATCGACTTCACCACTCTTGAGGCGTTCGACAATGCCAAGAAGATTGAAGAATTTTGCGCCAAAGCCATTGATTTTCAGAAGAATAGCATGGGAATCTCGGTTCCAGCAATCTGCATCTACAGTCCGTTTGTGAAGCAGGCCAAGGGTTTGTTGAAAGGCAGCGGAATAAAGGTCGCTACGGTGGCTTGCTGCTTCCCTTCGGGACAGATGCCGTTCGATTTGAAGAAAAAAGAGGTCGCATATTGCGTTGAGCAGGGCGCCGACGAGGTCGATATGGTGATTTCACGCGGCACTTTCCTCGAAGGAAATTACGATGAAGTTTATAATGAAATCCAGGCAATTCGTGAAATCTGCAAGGCTCCAGTTCAACTGAAGGTTATTTTGGAGACAGGCGAACTGAAAACTGTCGAAAACATCCGTAAAGCCAGCGAGTTAGCTATCTTGGCGGGTGCTGATTTCATCAAGACTTCGACAGGAAAAATCGCTGTAAATGCAACGCCTATGGCGGCTCTCATCATGTGCGACACCATTAAGGAATACTACGAAGCGACAGGTCAGATGGTTGGCTTCAAACCAGCGGGCGGCATGTCGACGATCGAAGACGCGCTCACCTATTATTATATCGTGAAAGACGTCCTCGGCGAGAAATGGCTCAACAAGAACTATTTCCGCGTCGGAACCAGCCGTTTAGCCGGCAAGGTGATGGAGGAACTGACTAAATAACGATAATTCGTTTCATTATTCCATCTATATTAATAAGGTAAATCCCCTTATTCAAATCCCTAACATCAATAATATTGGTGTTTTCAATAGTTTTTATCATTTTTCCTTCAAGGGAATAAATTGTAACCAATTGAGGCTCAATATTTTCTATGAAAATAAAATCTGATGTCGGGTTAGGATAGATGCAAATATCGGAATTAGAAATTTCGGCAATTCCAGTGTTGTCGGAGGTCATGAACCAATGTGGACTGAACCCGACAAAACCGCCATCGGAATACTCTGCGCTCATGGAAAACATGTAGGCTGTATTTGGCTCGAGATTTTCGATGATGGCTTCTACATATCCTTCAGTGCCAATCTCGACCTCATGATAATCGGTGCCTACTTCGTTGTCGTAGAAAAAGTAAGCCCTTGAGAATGAAGCGTTTCCGGGATGTAAATTGGCCGACAATGTGGCTGTATGCGATGTCACGTCTTTTGCTTCAAAAAGCATGAAGCCGGTGAGTGCGTGGATGGGGTAGCCGTTATTGGTGCCGTTGTCCATCACGAAAGCGTGCGAGCTCATGTCGATCTGGTTCTTAAACTGCTCGGTCTGCATCTCGGCTGATGTCATGCTGGTGCCGTAGTTGGTGGTTCCACCGCAGGTGTTGAGGTAGAAACAGTTGTTTACGTTGATAGATGTTTCGTCTTTTGTCGGGTTGATGGGGCTCACCATACCGAAGATGCCGCCTTTGGTGCCGGCGTTTACTGTTCCAACGTTGTAGCAACTTTGAACGCTCACATTGTTTTCCTGCAAAGTGGCGCCTACTATGCCTGCTGCCACGCTTAACATGAATGCGTTGCCTGTGATGGTGGCGGTGTTATAGCATTGGCTTATCGATGCATTGTCCATCGCTATTCCAACTATGCCGCCGGCTCCTGCAGCGCCAGTGAAACTTCCGTTGTTGGTCGCGCTGATGCTTCCGTGGAATGAACATTCATCGATGCCTGCATTTTCGGCTGCGGCTGCTGCAATGCCACCCGCACCGCAATAAGAACCGCTGTTGCTCACGCTGATGGTGCCTGAGAAACTGCATTGATAAACAAATGCTTCGCCGGCGATAGCTCCAACGATGCCGCCCACTCCCGTACCAGTGGATATGATATTGCCATTGGTCACAGATAGATGCTTAATCACACCTGTCCTGTCTCCTGGTGGAGGTCCCTGTTCTCCGCCCAATCCGCAAAACAGGCCGCAGACATCAGCGCTCGTCTGAATCTTCAAGTGGTCGATGTTATGATACCAGCCATCGAAGATACCGGCAAAATAATAGCCATTCATGTTCATGTTGACGTTTCCGATAGGTGTCCAGTTGATGTTGTTGAGGTCCAAGTCGTCAGTCAACAGAAAATATGTGTATCTGAAGACCTCCATGCCTTGTGCCTGATAGCCTTCGTTGACTTTCTGGGCAAGATAAGCCAGATTTTCGGCCGTTTCGATGAGATATGGGTCGCTGCTCACGCCTGTGCCATGCGTCCAAGGTGAGGCGGTGCCGTCCCAGACATCTAACGCGAAAGCGTTGATTGTCAGTAAGATAGCAATAAATGTGGTAATAATTTTCTTCATATCTTAAATTTTAAATCACAGCATCATTTCATGTACTCGAAGCATGTCGTCGGCGAGATATTGTCCGTCGGGATGACCGTTGTGACCGGCTTCGCGGAACCAGGTGTAGGCCGTGTAGTCGTCCTTCGGCACACCCTCGCCACGCAGATAGCACATCCCCAACTCGTACATAGCGTCTTTGTTACCGGCTTTGGCAGCTTTTTCGTACCATTGCGCAGCAACTTCATAATGATTTTTGAACTTGCCGCGGAAGGCTTTCTTGCCGCGCAGATACCAGCTGTAGACTTGCAATTTTGTCGGTTTCTCGTCGTTCATGTTACATCAGTTTTTTGTATCTGAACCTCTTAGGTTGTTGATTACCAAGACGTTTTATCTTATTCTCCTCGTATTCCGAATAGCTTCCTTCGAAGAAATAAACCTGCGAGTCGCCTTCGAATGCCAAGATGTGAGTTGCGATACGGTCGAGGAACCAGCGGTCGTGCGAGATGATGACGGCGCAGCCTGCGAAGTTTTCCAGACCTTCTTCCAAGGCACGTAAAGTGTTGACGTCGATGTCGTTGGTCGGCTCGTCGAGGAGAAGCACGTTGGCTTCCTGCTTCAACGTCAAGGCGAGATGCATGCGGTTTCTTTCTCCGCCAGAGAGCACGCCAGCTTTCTTTTGCTGAGCGTCGCCACCGAAGTTGAATCTCGAGACGTAGGCTCGCGAAGGCATGGTACGCTTGCCGAGCTGGATGAGCTCATTTCCGCCGGAAATCACCTCCCAGACGGTCTTTTCAGGGTCGATCTCGGCATGTTGTTGGTCGACATAGCCTATCTTCACGGTCTCACCGACCTCGAAGGTGCCCGAATCAGGCTTCTCGAGACCCATGATCATGCGGAAGAGGGTTGTTTTTCCTGCACCGTTAGGTCCGATGACGCCCACGATGCCAGCCGGAGGCAGGCTGAAGCTGAGGTTTTCGAACAGAACTTTGTCGCCGAAGGCTTTTGTAACGTTCTTAGCCTCAATGACTTTGTTGCCTAGACGGTCGCCGTTCGGGATGTATATCTCAAGTTTCTCTTCTTTCTCTTTCACGTCTTCGTTGAGCATCTTCTCGTACGACTCCAGACGTGCCTTGCCCTTGGCGTGACGAGCCTTCGGCGCCATGCGCACCCACTCGAGCTCACGTTCCAAAGTCTTGCGACGCTTGCTTTCGGTCTTTTCCTCCATCGCCATGCGCTGTGTCTTCTGGTCGAGCCACGACGAGTAGTTGCCTTTCCACGGGATGCCTTCGCCGCGGTCGAGTTCGAGGATCCAGCCTGCCACATGGTCGAGGAAGTAACGGTCGTGAGTCACAGCGATGACTGTGCCTTTGTATTGCTGCAGATGCTTTTCGAGCCATTCGATGGCCTCCGCATCGAGGTGGTTGGTTGGCTCGTCGAGGAGCAAAATATCAGGTTCCTGCAGAAGCAGACGAACCAAAGCTACGCGACGACGCTCACCTCCTGAGAGGTTCTTCACAGGAGTGTCGCCGTCGGGGCAGTTGAGTGCGTCCATGGCGCGCTCGAGCTTGCTGTCGAGGTTCCATCCGTCGTGCTGTTCAATGAGCTCGGTGAGTTCGCCTTGTCGTTCGATGAGTTTGTCGAAGTCGGCGTCTGGTTCAGCGAACTTGTTGCTTATCTCTTCGTATTCCTTGAGCATATCCACGACTTCCTGCGCACCTTCTTCCACCACCTGGCGCACTGTCTTGCTGTCGTCGAGTGCAGGCTCCTGGTCGAGCATGCCCACGGAATATCCTGGTGAGAACACCACCTCGCCGTTATATGACTTCTCTTTGCCGGCGATGATACGCAGAAGCGTCGATTTTCCGGCGCCGTTCAGGCCGATGATGCCTATCTTCGCTCCATAGAAAAACGAGAGGTAAATATCTTTCAGAATCTGTCGTGACGGCGGGATGATTTTGCTCACTCCTACCATCGAGAAGATTATCTTTTTATCGTCAGTCTGTGCCATAATCACTTATTTTTATCCAAAACCTGATTCATCGCGTCTTCCATGATCTTTGTCGCTGCTCCCCAGTCGTAGACACGGTTCACGAAGTTATAGCCTTCCTCGGCGAGCTCCGCGGCCTTGTCGGGACGCCGCAGGAGGTACACGATATCGGCTGCGAGTTCCGAAGAGCTATTGTCGACAAGTATTTCCTTTCCGTTGACGGCGTGGAGCGAGCCGTTGGCAAGGGATGTCGTGATGCACGGGATCTTCATCGACATTGCCTCCAGGAGCTTGTTCTGCAGTCCCGTTCCGATGCGCATCGGGGCGATGAAGATGCGGCTCTGGGCGTATGCGTCGCGCATGTCGTCGATCCAGCCGCTAACTATGATATTCTCATCAGCCACCTTCTTGACGCGCGGGTCGGGCTGGGCGCCGGCGATGTAGAGCTTGGCATCGGGGAGGGTCTCCCACACCTTTGGCATGATCTCATAAGCCAGAAACTCCACCGCGTTGACGTTAGGTGCATAGCCCATGTTACCGGTAAACACGATGTCGTATTTCTTATCCCTTTCCTGAGGTTTGTAATACTCATGATCGACGCCGTTAGGCACGATGAGTATCTTATTTCTTTGCGGATGGTCGATATTGGCCCTGTCGGGCTCACTGATGATGGTCTTGACGTCGAACTCGTCGAAGACACGGCGCTCATATTTCTTCAGACGGTTATATTCCATCTCGAATAACGGACGTGTGAAGATGCCAGCTATCTCGGCGCGACGTTTCATTCCCATCGAGAAAACATCTTGATAGTCAATGGTTTTCGGTATTTTTACCTTATGAAGATATGGCGCTACGCGCAGAAGCTGACCGAAGAGCATGTCGGGCTTGTGGTGCCTGATGAGCTCATGCACCTTGTGTTTTGCCTTCGAGCTGTAGAAATAGCCGCATTGTATAGGCAAACCAATCAGATACGACCTGAAAACGTTGAACAGGATGCCGATCTTAGGCAGGTCGATGAAGTTCACCGATGAGCAATAAGGCTGCATGGCCTGAAAAGCGGCTTGCTTGTCGACCTTCTTGTCGTCGTTCAAGGCGCAAAGGATGATCTCGTTGTTCTTCGCGAGCTGCTTGATCTGGTTGTAAGCCCTCAGCTTGTCGCCTTTCTCAAGCGGCCACGGGATTCTCGGTAAAAGGACAAATATCTTCATTAGTTCAAAACCGTTATCTCTCTCTTAGATTTCAACTCGTTGTAGAAAATCTCCAACCTATTGATAATCTTCTTGTTATCATATAATTCTTCGACAAGTCGTCTGGCGTTCAATCCTATCGCCTCGGCTTCCTCAGGGTGCTGATACAGCCTGCAGATGTTCTCCACCATCTTCGGCACGTTGTCGGCGATGATGATATCCTCAAACTCTGAGTATTGAATGCCCTCGGCGCCCACCAGCGTGGTGATGACGGTCTTGCCCAGCGCCATCGACTCGATGATCTTGATACGCATGCCGCTTCCCGAGAGGAGAGGCACGATAGCGATGTTGTGTTCGTTCACAAACTCATGAGCGTCAGGCACTTCGCCCACCACTATCACGTTTTTCTTCTTCGTCTTGCGAAGCCAGCGCGGCATGTTACGCCCTGCGAGATAGAGCTGCGCCTCGGGCACGCGCTTCTGCACTGCGTCCCAGACGTTTTTCAAGAACCACTTGATGGCCTCCTCGTTAGGCATCCAGTTCATGGAGCCGATATGGTAGAACGTAGGGGTGTCGCCGACCTCAAACACCGGCTGGAACTTGTCGATGTCGACGCCGAAAGGCAGGTCGATGACCGGTGTCGCGGTTACGCGACGGAAGTAAGCCGCGTCGGTCAAGGTGATGGCTGCGATGCCGTCGACCTTATCCAAAACACTCATCTCGTAATTACGTAAAGTACGCACTAAGTGATTGATATACCAGCGTTTAGCAAAGAAAAACGTCTTCTTTGCCATGCGTTCCCAAATCTTATGCTCCACGTTATGCGCGCGCAACACTATCGTAGCCTTTGAATGCTCGCGGATGGTGTCGATGTAAGGCGTCATGTAGATCATCTCGAGCTGCACCACGTCGAAACGCTCTTTTTTCAGGACTTTTATCAGTCTTTCATTAAACTCTTCCGAAATGAATCTCTTCACATGGTACGACTCATCGGAAAACAGGTTCTTAAACGCCTCTTTCGGCCTGATTTTAAGGTCGATATCGACAAACTCTATTCTTGTCTTCTTACGATAATCCTCCGGAATGCTTTCAATGTCGACATGATACTTTTCGCTGTTGAAAGCCATCACTTTCACTGTGTGACCGGCCTCGAGCAGACCCGTGATGACGCTGTTCATGGCCATCGGACCGCCTTCACTCGGCGGATACGGCGATTTGTTGCATAACAGAAGGATATTCATATCGTGTTGCTTTTTTTACGTTTTGTGAAAAATTTCTTCCACGACTCGGCGTCGAGCAAGGCTGCGTCGGTGGTGGCTTTAAATGTCAGGAAGATGCCGATAGGGAAGAGCACTATCGACGAGATCCAGGCGCCGAGGAATACCGACATGTCGCCGTTCACCGCCACTCGTTCGCCGATGATGGTGATGACGTAGTAAATCACGAAAAATACCACGCTGACAACCACCGGCATGCCCAGTCCGCCCTTACGGATGATGGCTCCCAGCGGTGCCCCGATGAAGAAGAAGAGGATGCACGCCACGCTGAGCGTGAACTTCTGGTTCAGCACCTGCTCGTGTTTTCGTATGTTGATGCGGTCGCGCTGCATGTTGTTGCTGATGACGGTGATGTTTTCCTTCATGTTGTTGGTGCTCACCAACGCCATGCTCACGATCGGCTGCTGTTCCTTCTCCGGCATACAGCTGATCAAAGGCCACTGGAACTGTTCAATGGTATCGGTTTTTATGTCGGTACCAAGTCTTCGTCTGATTTTTTCGTCGGCTTTCACATAATCATTCACGCCGAGGTTGAGATATTGAAAACGCCCGATCAGACTCATATTGTTCGACTCGATTTTCTCCGCGTAGGCGATATTTAATGAGTCGATGGCGATATTCAACTGCTTGATGTTCAACATCGTCTGATGCTTTTTGAAGGCGTCTTCGTTCATATGTTTCATGTCGAATTGCGACATGTCGAAACTCACCAGCTGACGCTTGAATGACATCTTCTGGAACGGCCTGCGCGTGCGGTAGTCTTTGTCGTCGACCATCTCATTGTAGTTGTAGCCGTCGTAAAGCGTGAAAATCATGTCGCGCTGGCTCGGCGTCATCGCCATATAGCCCGAGTCGGCCACTGTCACCTTCACGTTGCCCTTGTTGTCGGTGTGGTCGTAAATCATCACGTCGTACATCCAGTTGCCGTCCTTGCTTTTCTTCGCAACCTTGATGACATATTTGTCGATGCCGCGGTAAAACACGCCTTCCGGAATTTCCAAAGTCATCTTTTTATGACTCACGTCGTAAAGCGTCGACTGCATCCGCAGATTCGCCACAGGCATCACGTTATTCGAGAAGAAAAAGCCTAAGATGCTCATTGTCAATGAGAAATAAAGCAACGGACGCATCACTTTCCATGTCGAGATGCCGCTGGCCTTCATCGCCACGAGTTCGTAATACTCGCCGAGGTTACCGAAGCACATCAGCGAGGAGAGCAGAATCGCCAGAGGCAACGCCATCGGGACGAAGGTGACCGAGGTGTAAAACAAAAGCTTGAACATCACAGCAAACTCCACGCCCTTGCCGATGAACTCATCGACCCAAGTCCATAAAAACTGCATCAAAAGGATAAAGATGGCGACGAAAAACGTAAAGATAAACGTGCCAATGTACTGCTTGATGATATAGATGTTCAGCTTCTTCAAATCAAACGAAATAATCTGCAAATATAACGATTAATTCTCAATTTTTATATAAAAATATGTAAATTTGCAAAAAATTTAAAAAATATGGCTATGAATCTCGATTTTTTCAAAGAAATAAACGTCGCGGTGACGGTTAGCGACGCTGAAGGAAATGTCGTTTACCAGAACGACAGTTCATGTGATGTCAACGGTGATGTGCGCGGAAAGAACATGATGGGTTGCCACAACGAGCGCTCACAGCAGATTATTCGTCACATGCTGGAGCACGCTGCAACCAATGTCTATACCATATCAAAAAAAGGTAAGAAGAAACTTATCTACCAGACACCTTGGTACGAAAACGGCGAAATAAAGGGTCTGGTGGAGCTGTCAATTATCATTCCAGAAGAGATGCCGCATTACGACAGAGGATAGGGACGAATGTTAATATTTCAATAATTTCGTTGTCGAACCGCCAATTTTGATGAAATAAATTCCCTTTGGCAGGTTTGAAAAATCAATTTTTTGCGATTCTGATTCAATCCTGCCTGTCATCAGGATATGACCAGTTAGGTCGATGATTCGATATTCTGATGGATATTGACAATCGCCCCAAACATAGTTTTCGTCCAATCCATAGGTTTTTGTAACCAGTTGCACATCATGAACCAAAGTTTCGCGGTCGGTCACTGTCAGCGTGAAGGTTTTGGGGCGATATCCCTCGCAAGAAAATGTCACATCGTAGGTACCGCCTTTGATGGGTCGATGGTAGTCGCCTGCAGGCAGATGGCTGCTGACCTCCGAGCCGTGATGGTCGTGACCTTCAATGAAGACTGCCGCTTCCAAAGGTTCGCCTGTAATCGAGTCGGTGACGGCGCCGTGAATTCCGAAAAGACTTTGCTCCATGTAGCACAGCATGCTCTCGTGGTTATATGTCCAGTACATCGGCATCTGCGACGGGTCGGGCGTATGGGAGAACGAGCATTCTATGGTTACTTCGCGGCATTGGGCGTAATAGTTCATGTAATCCTGCCTGCTGCCATAGATAGGAAACCAAACATAGCCGTTAACAATTCCGTTGTTGTAGTCGCTCATATAAACGGGGTCATGTTGATGGGTCAAGTCGGCATATTCATGACACACCAGCTGCCACCATGCATCGTCGGGATGAAGCGGCTGGTAGGTGTCCCAAGGATAGTTCATTACCTCGGCACCGCCATGATAGTTGGCAGCCATCGTAAAAGGATATTGCTCAGCCAGCTCCATCATCCAAAGTGTTTCAGGCTGGTATTCGTAGCCATCGGGATGCGGACCGTTGTCGAAATCCGGATAGTTGCGGTTCAGGTCTACGTCGTTGGCGTTGCGGCGTCTGGCGCCACTCACGGTGTTGTTTCCACCATAATAAGTTCCATCGGGATTGGTACAAGGCGAAATGAAGATGTCGAGGTTCTCTATCAGATTCAGAATTCGTGGATTGTTGCTGGTGCAAAACTCATCGATAAGGCGAAGCATCAGCATCATGCCAGTCAGCTCGTCGCCGTGCATGGTGGAGGTGTAAAGAAACTTCGGTTTGCCGTCCGGCTCGCCGTTGTTGATGCGGCAAAACATCAGCTTGCGTCCACTTGCAAGAGTGCCCAGTTCCAAATAAGAGCATCTTTCGGGATAATCATTGGCATAATGCTGCATCATATCCTGATACGCATCGTAGGTTGGATAAGCGTCCCAGTCGTAAGCTTCGCGATTGGTGCCGTCCCACATGGCATAATCCTGTTCCATTGATGGAGGAGTGAGCAACGTAGGATGATAACCTTTTGCCAAAAGCCGTTGATATTGCTCAGCGTTTGCGTAGCAAATCAGGTTTAGGCCATCCAGCCTGTCGATGGAGCAGAGGTGTGTAAGCTGAGCGGCCTCTTCGGGTTGTTGAATCCCGATGGAGAAATAATATTCCCCACGTGCGGCCATCATAGCCTCAAGGTCGGATTGGGCTTCAGCACATCCGAATATCCAGACGAGAACCAGCGAGAGCAGTATTCGTTTCATGACATTTATTTGATGACAAATTTCTGAGATGCATTATTGACCGTGATGAAATAAATACCTTTTGGCAATGATGAAACATTAATTTGTTGGTTTTCAGATATGATTTCGCCAACTATAAGGGTTTGACCCATCAGGTTGATGATGCGGTATTCTAAATTGATATTTTTTGATAGGACATATAGGACGTCATGGGATGGATTTGGATAAATAATTAATCCGCTTTCGTTATCAAATTCATCGATGCCGAAATGATGTTGTTCGTAGATTTCGTCGCAATCCAAATCGCCGTTTTGATACACCAAGTTTCCGTCTTGCCAGAAGCAACGGATGCCTTCTACACGATAGCCTTTTGTCATCAGTTTTTCAGGGAAGAAACTGGTGAGATGGCCTATTCCGCAGATGATGTCGCCTGTAAAGATGTCGTCGGGGTCGCTGATGCTGAGCATTTTGTATTCCTGACTCTTGTAGGTGACGGTTTGTGCCGCATCCACGTGCACCGGAATAGTCTGCGTGCCCACTTTTATTTCCCATTCGTCACCGACTTCAGCACCAAAGTCGTAAAGCGTTGTAAACTCGCCTAAAGTCTTGTTCCACCAATACACTTTGTTATTTCCCTCATAGATGTATTCATGGGTGATAACCTCTTGTTTGTCGTATAAAGTGTTGATTCTTACAAGAATATGAATCGGCTTGTCGTTAATGGTGGTGTCGGCAGCACATTCGAGATATTGGTAGGTTACACTGCCATTGTCATTTGTAATTTCATAATACCATTCAGTTCCGATAGGAAAGTTGTTTTTAACAGGTTCCGCTGCGGTGATGTTAATACGGTAATAGAAATGCTGGTTGAAATCCAACATCATTTTGGTTGTAAACGTTGCCGTGATTTCCTGACCGGTATAAATGGTATCGTTACCCACGAGGATCCATTGACCGCCATCATAGTCTTGTTCGTTTTCGAGATAATATCTCTTGCCATTCGCCATAAAAGCTAGCTCCATTCCCGGTACAGCAATGTATCCGGTGTGTGGCATGGGAGCATCAATAACGGTTCCAGTCAAGATGGCTTCCTCGTCGGTGTCCATCTCCACCAATTCTACAACATTTACCTCATTGCCAGGCATATCATAGCGAAGATGATGTATTCCTTTGATATCCACGTGCATGCCTTCTCTGAAAACATCGTTGTTAATAAACGTGTTTTTGTAAAGTCGGCCATTGCGCATCAGATAAAAAGGACTGGGGAACGTGAAATCGCCAACGAGGAAAGTCAAGAAATGCTGGTTCTCGTCTTCTTCACAAGGGCAGGAAAGGCAGGGCGGATCCCAATAATTTGTGGTCAACGTACCGTCTTCTAATTGGTAGTTATAATTCAGAAATGGTTGAATATCAACCAATTCCATTCCATAATACTGATTTGCGTATTGGTTCGTCTGGATGCCGCAATGTCCGATGAAGGTACGAGGCAGACATCCCGCATTTAATGTTATGCCATTTAAGGTAAGCGGGAATTCTTGCTGCTCGCCGTTGATGGTGATGTAATATGTTTGGTAAGGAGGATTTGGGGTTGTAATAATCACTTTATTATCCTCCCAATTTGCTTCAAGCGTTGCGGTGATGGCATCGTAATAATGCGCCGTGGTCTGAATAATATCAAGCACGTTTTCCGAATGTCCAGTATAATCATGCATCTCTTTGATAGTTCCAAACGCGCCGATGGTGGCACCCATGGGGATGGTATCATAACGCACGATGAGTCGGCTCAAATCGGTGGGCTCGGGACGGAAGCCATCCACCGTCACGGGATAGATGTGGTCGTCATCCACTCGGATGGCCTGTCCTGCACCATACGGATAATTTCCAAAGGCAAAAGCAAAAGGTGAAACAACGACTTCGCCCTCGATGTAATGGATATCGTTGGTGTTGAAGACGCTTTTCTTGTAAACGTTATTACCGCGGAAATACAGATGCCCATCACAACCTTTCCATAAATACCCGTCACCCATGCCGCCAGGTGCAGGTGAATAGAGTTGCAGTGCCTCGCCGTATTCATAGAAAGTCTCACCATGGTTGCCAGAATAACGCAAAACCGTGTAATGGTTGTTATTTTCGCCTACATCGTGAAGGTCGTAGATGATGCCGTTGTCAGCTATGACAAATCTTTTGTCAGGCACGAGATAGAAACCCGGTTGCTGCTGGAATTCTCCGCCACCGCCAGCCACCACGTTGCCTTCGGGGTCAAACTCCAGATTTTGTACAGCAATTCCTTCAAAAGCCACCAATTCAGGGTTTTGATATAAATTATATATGTCAAATAAATAAGAATAATAAACACCAACGCCATAGGTCAGGAAAGGATGGTAAATACTGAAATAAATATTGCCTGATGCGTTGACAATCACATCGCTTACTTCAAGGTCGTAAATCAAACCAGAATAAAGCCAACAGTTTTCCCATGTTTGACCACCGTCAATGGTGCATTCCATCATTCCATTGGTTAACCAAATAACAACAATATCATCATTAGGAGCGCAAACACCTCCTATTTCACCACCTGCCAGTATAATACCAACCGTTTCTTCTGTTTCCTGCCAGGTGTCTCCGTCGTCGTCGGAGTAGAACACGTGATAAGTACTTGTTCCACTTCCATATGGAGTCACTTCATTCCCGAGAATAATAATTCTGCCTTCATCGTTGATTGTAAAACCATTTCCAACACCTTGAATATCTGAAAAACTCAGAATTTGTTGCCATGTAGCGCCGTCGTCTTGCGAACGTTCAACGATAAAAATTTCAGGACCGCCGTAAATATGACGTCCGGTGATAATGCTTCCGTCTGAAGTAGTCCCTATAAAGACACCATTCATGTCAATAGGTTTCCAGATGTTTTGTGCCGTCAGCGAGGTGCAGATGCTGAAGCAAATTGCTAAAATTGATAATAGCTTTTTCATAGTATATTTATTTGTTGTTTATTTTTTTGTTTGAGATTTCTCCACTCCGCTTCGTTTCGGTCGAAATGACGAGGGATTATATCGCATTAATAATTTCTTCAAATGTCCGTTTGTCGTTCGGCAACTCCATTTTTTGTTGCCTGATTCGAGTCTTTCTTTTATAAAACGAGTCGGTTTGCGTATCCAATAAGATTGAAATCACTTGGTTGGAAAAACCGTTTTTGCAAAGACAGCATATGCGAACGTCCCACTTGCCAAGCTTAGGATAAGTGGCAAGCAGCCGCTTCGAGAAATCGTTGAAAATCATGTCGGTGAGACTGATGAAATCGTCCCAGTCGCTGTCGTCCAACACAAAGCCTAAGGTATCGGAGGTGAGATGTTCGCCAAGGTTTTTCGCCGTCACAAACACCTTGTTGCTAAGCATGATTTTATTGCGCATCTCCAGCTCTTTTTCAAGTGCCTTTATCTTGTTTTCATTTATTTTTCTCTTTATTATCAATAGAATAACTAAAAAAGCTATTATTGATAGCGCGATAATAAGATACAATTTTAGACTATGATTTCTGTGCAGGCTCTCCATGGCGTTTTTCTGGGCTTTCAGCTCATATTCCGACTTCAATCGCTGCATAGTCTCTCCCGATTGTTTCTGCTCCGATTCAAGCATGTTTTCGGAGGAAAGTTGCTGGTAATACACCGCCGTTTTATAGTCGCCCTCATAGTAAGCGATGGCGTAAAGCGTCTGATACACTGACATTTTCAGTCCCGGACGTTCGCTTCGCAAGGCCTTGTTCAAATAGGTTTTTGCAAGGTTGAAATCGTTGGAATAATAATATAGGATGCCCAAGGTCATGTTGGCGATGTCGGTGTCGTTATCGTTCAATTCGCCTTCCAATGCATGGTTCACATATTCAATGCCTTTGCCGAAATCACCCGTTTCCATGTAATAGTCGCGCCCGATTTCCAGATAAAGATCTCCTAACATTGCCTTATCATTAATTAAGGTGGCGATGAAGAATGCCGAATCGTAATATTGTTTGGCAAAAGCATATTGTTCCTGTGAGCGCATCGCACGACCGCAGTTGCGATAGGCATTCATCATGCCTGTTGAATCGCCAAGCTGCTTGAAACATTGCAATGCATCGTTGTGAGCGTCGAATGCACCGTCGAAAATACCGTGTTTTAAATACAACGCACCGAGGTTATCGTTGATTTGTGCCCGTAGAGACGTTTCCTGAAACGTCTCTGTATTGTTATTTTGCAAAAATTCCAAAGCCTTCAAGAAACATTCCGCTGCCTCTTCCGAACGCTTTTCCTCACGCAGGCGCACGCCTTCCTCATACAAAGATAGTGCCTTTTCTTGATTATTTGCCTGATTATTGCATGCGGCAAGCGTCAAGATAATGATTATCAACACCAAATATGTCGAACAATTTTTCATCATCGCAAAATTAGTCAAAAATAAACAATCTGTCAAGAGATTGAAGTGCTTACTCGATAGATTGTCCCTATTATTTTGAAATGTCCGATTGTAAAATGTTGATAAACAGATGTTTGCAAATAATGAAATGGGTTTTTGTCCCTATGATATATCTTTCAATTATTTATAAAATTGATTGATTTTTTTATTGCACTAAAATTTTGCGGATCAGTTCCACGCCGTCCTCGTCGACACAGCGGAGGGTGTAGGTGCCGCGTTCCACGTCGATGGGCATCTGATGGTTGAGTCGTGTCTGGCCTAAAAACTTGTCGTTTAAGGTCCAGAAGATGGTCTTTTGCGGGTTGCGATGGGCTATCTCAAACACCACCTGCTGGCGGTCGCCACGTATGCCGATAGGGATGGTGATTCTCGCGTCGTCTTTAGGGTAAACGAACGCCATCACATCGTCGGGATGCGCTGCGCCACAGCCCGGATAGAGCGCCGGCAAAGGTCTGAACAAAGGCGAGTGTTTCTTGTAGAACCACTCCATGACAGGCGGCAAGACATAGAAAACCTCGTAATTCTTCTGATCGACATCGTAGCAGTCGGGCTTGACGTGATATTGATGCGACTCGTCCAAAAACACCTTCTTGTGGTAAGGACAGACGCCTGTCTGATTCTCCACGTCGACAGCGCGTATCGTCTTTGTATGCTGGCAGTATTCCGACTTCGGATATCCCGACTCTGCGCACACCTCGATCATGACGCTTCCGGAGGTGTTGGCAGGGTAGGTGTAGTCGTCGTTGAGTTTCCCGATGACGTCGAACATCAGCGGTGCCGCGGCGCCCACGCCAGTCAGGCCTGGGCGCCCCTCGCCGTCGGCGTTGCCGACCCACACGCCCACCACGTAGCGGTCGGTGAGTCCGATGGCCCACGCGTCCTTGAAACCGTAGCTAGTGCCTGTCTTCCACGCCACCTTATGCGACGAGGCGAAGCCGCCCCAGCCCGCCTGGCTCACCGGACGCGTGAGGCCCAGCATCACATGGAAGGTCTCGGCGATGGCCTCCGCCGAAAACGGCGAGGTGTCGTCGTCGACAACCACGTCGTAGTGCTCGTTGACATGCGATGCGAGCTTACGCCCCATCTTGGCGTAGGCGTTGGTGATGTCGTACAACGACGACTCGGCACCGCCCACTATCAGTGAGAGTCCGTAATGCTCGGCATCGAAGACGATGCCTCGCAAGTCGAGCTGTTTCAAGAGTGTGTGGAACCGTTGCTGTCCGTATTCCTTCAAGAGATGCACGAAAGGTGCGTTGAGCGAGTTCTGAAGGGCCTTGTCGGCCGTCACCGCGCCCCAGTATTCGCCGCTGTAGTTCTTCGGCGTGAAGCCCGAGAGACTCATCGGTACGTCGGGGATTACCATCTGAGGCAGGAGATTGCCTTCATCGAGCATGGCGGCGAAGAGAAACGGCTTCAGTATGCTGCCAGTGGAGCGTTGCGCCTGTATCATGTCGACCATGCGGGCGTCGTCGGCGTCCCAGTTGTTGCCGACGTAGGCGATGATCTCATCGTTAAGATAATCAACGACATACACCGCCGCGTTGTCGATGCTGTTCTGTACGTTGAGCTCGTGATGACGTCTCATGATGTCGATCACCGACTGCTGTAAGCTGGCGTCGATAGTGCTTCCGATGTGCTCGCCATGATGGTGTCTGTCCTTCTCGGCGAGGTAATGGTATGCTAGCATCGGGATCTCGAACGGTCGCTCGGGGATGTCCTCCATCATGGCGAGCTCGACGTCTTCTTCAGAGATCTTCGGCATCAGGCGTTGTAGCAGGTCGTCGCGTTTCTCCTTGAGCCTCTCGCGCGACCGCCCCGGATGTATCAGCGACGGGGCGTTGGGCAGCACCGCCAAGGTGGCTGCCTCGGCCCACGAGAGATTGTCGGGAGTGGTGTGGAAATAACGCCATGCGGCTGCGTCGATGCCTACCACGTTGCCTCCGAAGGGGGCGTTGGCGGCATAGAGGTCGAGGATCTCTTTCTTGGAATAACGGAGCTCCAGCCGCATGGCCAGCACGACCTCGAGCAGCTTCTCGCCGTAGGTTCTCGGTGGGTTGTCGCGCGAGAGGCGTACCACCTGCATCGAGAGGGTGCTGCCTCCTCTTACGACCTCACCGGCCTTGATGTTGTCAATCAAAGCCTTGACAAATGACACGGGGTTAAAGCCCGGATGGTAGTAAAACCAGCGGTCTTCGTATTCCAACAGACAGTCGACATATTTCTGCGAATAGCTGTTGGTGGCGGGGAAACGCCACTGTCCGTCGTCGGCGATCTTCGCGCCAAGCAACTCGTCGTTCCGAGCCGTCAAGACGGTGGAATAGGGCTTGTCGAACTTAGGAACAGGAATGCATAAAAACGCAATGAAAAGGCCCGTAAGAACGAGTAGGGTGATCTTCAGTTTCCTATGTCTTACGAGCCATTTCATGTTATTTCACAATGCACTTTATTGCCGGCATCTGATAGTAAATCTTGTCGTTGTACATGTCTTCGCAGCGCACTGCCGGAATCATGTAATTGCCTTCGTAGGTGGCGTTGGCCTTCAACACGAAGGTCTTCTCCGACTTCGGCGTGAGGTCGAAGTAAATGTAGGCACGGTCGTCACGATAGTCGATGTGCTTGGCGCCGCTGTTGCTGTCGTCGCCGCCCAGACGCTCATTGACGAGCTCCCAGCCCGAAGGCAGGTAATATGACAACGCCAACTCAGTTACTCTGTATTCGCTCGGGTTCTGAACAGTCATCTCAATACGGATGTCGGTGCCAACACGTAAATTATTGAAATTCACTGGATTACCATTTTTGTCGGTGTAGTTGACAGTCATATTGATGAAGTAACCGCTCTCTTCGGTCGGATACTCTGCCACGCTGGTCTTGGTGAACACGTTGACAACGAGTTTCTGACTGCCGTTGTTTCTGACTTCCACAGTGTTTTCGCCGAGTTTCGGCACGAAGCTATAGCCTGCCGAGCTCATGTTGGTGTTCATGGTGTATTCCTTACCGTTGGCATTCACCACGGCTGAGAGATTTTCGCTTGTAACACCTTGTTGCTCAGCATATTTGCCCAAAACGAAGAGCGCAAATGCTGTCGACTGTGTGTCGAGCCATTTGCCAGTGTTCAAGATGCCGCAGATAGCGTTGATGTTGTCTTTCACAGTCTGTTCGTCGCTGCCGCACAGCATCTGGGCGTATGTCAGGAAGGCGAGGTCGCGGATGGTCGAGCCGAACGAGCTGTAGTAGTCCGACATCCTCTCGTTTTCGCCCACGACAGGCATCAGGCCTTGTGCTATCTTGGTCTTGCCGGTCTGTGCAAATGCAGCGGCAGCAAGGACTTTCGTCAACGAATAGTTCATCTCGATATCCTTGAAACGGTTCATGGCACCCATCTCAGGAGCGTCGGCAAGTGCCAGCACAAACAGACGGTAGGCCTGGATGGTCTCACCTGGCTTGAAGTCGATGTTGTTACGCCACTGTTTTGCCTTGTTTGCCTGATATTTCACGAGTCCGTCGGTGAAATATTGTGGCACGTTATATCCTTGTTTCTGGGCCTCTACGAGGAATTGCAAAGCATAGATCTCTGTCCACGGGTCGCTGTAGTTACCGCCAACCCAGTTGGTCATCGAGAAGTCGGATTTCTGATATGATCTCAGATTTGTTATTGCACTTTCGATGTTATATTTCGAAGTGGCCTTGTCGTCATCATTCTGCTGGATGAAATAGTTGAGATACAGCTGAGGGAAGGCCTTCGAAGTGACCTGCTCGAGACATCCGTGAGGATACGAAGTGAGGTAGTCGAGGCGACTGAACAGGTCTACCGGCAGCAATGATGACACCGTGATCTGACCTTGCTGCGTACCGGCGATGCCGTCGAGAGTGAACGGAATCTCCAACGTCTGTCCGCCTTCCACTTCCTTCGTGATGGTGTTGCGACGTTCGGCGTAAGGCATCCTTATCGGCATGGCCGTCGACGACTCAGCGGTGTAGCCGGCGCCTGTCACCGAAGCCTTCAACACGGCATCGCCGGTCGCCTCGGGCACTCGCGCTTTCACCACTATCATGCCTTCGCCGTTTTTATCAATATTTACTGATGCTGGCAGCTCTCCGATAGCTGTGAGGTTCTTGTTGTTGAATGCCACGTCAAGGCTCTTGCCTTTCATCGACGGTGCCAGCACCTGAATCTTCAGCGTCAGCTCGTCATCCGGAGCCACCACGCGCGGTGCCGAGGCGTAGAGCGTGACAGGGTCGATGACGGTCATCTTCTTCTCGGCGCTGCCGAAAGCCTTGCCATCGCCGTGAGCCACCACCATGAAACGCAGCGCGCCTGAGCATTCCGGCACCTCGAACTCATGGGTGTTGGTGTCGCCGGCCTTCAGCTCGAATGGGCCGAGGGTCACGGCATACGCCTTGAAACGTTTGTCTAACGTCAGCTCCTGGCTTATCATGCCGTCACCGCCGATGGCGTAGATCGAGCCGAACTCGCCGCTGAAGGCGTCGATGACCGAGGCGTAGTTGTCCCAGGTGCGCACCAGCAGCGACTGCTTGCTGTTGAAGTAGCCGTAAGGGTTAGGCGTGCGGAAGTTCGTGAGTCCAAGTATGCCCTCGTCGACCACGGCAAGGGTGTATGTCATGGCTTGTTTGTTAGCCTCGCTGACCTTCACCTCGATATTTTTCTTGGTGTTGGTGGTCTCAGGAACCTCGATATTCGGCTGCAGCTGCAGCTTCTGGTCTTCCACCTTGACAGGAATCACGCCGTACAGACGTATCGGCATGCCGTTGCCGCTGTCGTGCGGCTGAATCAGCGACACGTAGACGTACACATTCGGTATCATGTCGGCGGTGGCGGTGAATTCCACCTTGCCTTCCTCGCCGAGGTTGTCGAGTGCTAAGGTCTGTAACACCTTGTCGTTGGCCTCCACTGTCACAAGGGCCTTGGCCTTGTCGTTGGCAGGGAAGGTCACCACGATGTTCTTACCCACCTGATAGATGTCGGCCGTCGCCTTCATCGAGAGCTGTGTCGGAGCGCCCGACTCTGACGAAGAATGTCCGTAGCCCCAGTCGAAGCTGATGACCTTGGCGAAACTGTGTCCGCCTTGTTTGTCGCTGACCACGAGCAGATAGTAGCCCCATTCTGAGTCAGGGATGTTGAAACTCAAGGCGTTACTGCCGGTGTAAGTTATCGTTCCACTCTTCACTGGACGCTTGTAAGTGCCTGAGGCATAACGTTTTAATGTGTAATCGTCTTCGCTCGACCACCACCAGTAGGAGTCGAGTTTATAAAGTGCGTAGTCGAGGTTGACGGTGGCGTTGCAGATCTTGCCGTTGTCGTTGACCACAACCACGTTGAAGTTCCAGTCTTTATTGGTGTCGTAGTAACTTCCGTATTTCGATGTCGTCTCAGGCAGCTCCACTCCGACGTATCTGGCGAATGGCGATAATATGGTCTTGAACGACGCAATGCTGAAGTCGCCGCCTTGCTCAAACACTTTTGTTGTGAACACGGCGTTCATCATCTGCTGTGAGCTGAGGTTTTTCAATGGGTTGAAGCTGATGTTGGCCGAGCCTTCATCACCGAGCGAGCCGCTGAACAGCGCGAGCTCGGTGGCTTCGAAATGTTCAGTATCGTTGTCGAAACAATAGTTTTCAAAACCTTTGAATTTAGTCACACCATTGCGGACCTTAACATCGACTTCGGCTTTTAAGCCATTGGCTTTCAAACCGTTAAGCCATTTTGATGATAATGTTACACGCTGCGGATTTGTCAGATAAACCACCTCTGGCAACTCAAATTTTATCTCCAAACGGTTCGGCTTGACCGTCTCAACACGCAGATTCTTTGTTATTGTCGTCGTCCCGACCTTGAAACGAGCTGTCCAGAGACCTGTCTCATCGCTCGGGTTGGTCGGCACGTTGTAGCAATAGATGCCGTTCACCGGCTTGGTGTTGACCTGCTTGGCGTAGAGACGGCCTGAAGCGTCGGTAACCTCAAGCACCACTGGATAATTCTCAGGCAGCTGTCCGTCGACGTCGCTGAGCATGAGGTTAAGCTGTAGCTCATCGCCTGGGCGCCATACTCCGCGGTTGGAGTAGGCAAAGCCCACGACGCCTTTCTCCACTGGCTCGCCATCGACGTTGAAACGGCTGTACGACAAGGCATTTCCGTCGTTGAGTTTTATCACCGACTTGCTTCCTTTGCGGTCGGTGGCGATTATGTAAGCGGGCTTGTTGGCGCATTGCAGTTGCACATGGCCCTTACCGTCGGTATTACCTTCGGCGATTAGCTGTTTCTGATAGTTATATGCCGTCACTTTGGCACTCGAAGCGGGTTTTGCATCGGAGATCTGATACACAAACACGTCAACCAGGTCGTTGCGACCCATCTTAGCGGTCACTGCGAGGTCACTGACCACAATATTTTTCAGCTGTTCCACATAATTGTAATATGTGTAGCCGTTAGGATCGCCCCATTTGCCGTCGTAGCGGTATTCCTTATAATCATAAACTTCGCCATCCCAGTAATCGGCTTCACGCTGAGCGTTCTCCGTCACCTCGCGTTTCATCTCGTCGGTGGCCAGCATATAGTCGGCCGGACCGAAGTTCAGACTCAGCTGATACATCGCACCCGGCTCCACGTCGACGTAGTCGGAGAGCACGATGGGGTAGGTTTTCCACTGCGTGAGATGTGGGTTGTCGAGCTGCAGACGCACCTTCTTTTCCAGCCTTCCGACCTTACGGATGCCGTAGGTGTTGCTCATGTCATTATCCTGAATGAAGGATAAAATATTATCGTCGTAAATACGTATAATCCTGAGTGTCACTGAGTTAAGACAAGTGGCATCGAAGAAAACCGTTGTCTCCTTTATGTCGGGGACAATTATGCCGTCGTTGGTCCAGCGTACCTTTGGCTCGTATTCGTTGAGCGAGAAGGTAAATTCTTTATCTTCCTGCATGATGTTGTTGGCTTCGCTGCGGATGCCGCTCACCGTCATGGTGATGTTTTCCAGCTGATAGCTGTAAAGACTCGACTTGTCGAAATAGAAAGTGATATGATTGTCCTGAATATCATATTTTGCTGCCAGTTTCTGCTGACTGAATGTGACCAGTCCGTTGAGGTTCTGATCCTGTTTCAGCGGCTGCGAGAAGAACAAAATGCCTTGTCCTGACGCTTTTTCAACATTAAAATCAATAGGGAAGAACTTGTCCTTTGCATAAATGGTCAAAGTTTTATCGATTTTCGTATCCGAATCAATATTTTTGCCGTTAATATTAACTTCAATGTCATAATCGGTATCTTTTCGCTGCAGCGATTTTATGGTAAACGAATAATAACAGTCGTTGATGAAGTTCGTTTCCACCTGATATTGCTTAGCAAACGACTCGTCAAAGATCTTGTCGGCGTCCTCGAGCTTCACTGGCGCGGCGAACTGCACATACAGCATATAGCTCATCTCGTCGGCGTTTTGGCAAAGCGGATACGCGTCGATGAGGTTGAACGACTGACGGCGCACTCCGAAGCCGAATTCGAGCGTCTCGGTTGCTGTAACATCCAGCATTTCCGCTACTTTGAAGCGACAGATGTATTGCTTCGAGTTATCGATTTTGTCATATTTAAATGCCACTGTATTCTCGTCAAGCCACACGGCTTTGCCTTTCAATTCTGGCGTGAAGGTGAACAGTTTTGCAGGCAAAGCCTCGCCTTGCTTGACTTTCAGCGTGTTCGGGTATTTGAAACGTACCACGATAGGCTCGCCTTCGGTGATGACACCTGAGGTGTAGCTGTCGAGGAGAGGTAACAAAGTCTCGCTGACGGGACGGATCTGCTCGATGATTCTGCTGTTCGACTGTTTGTTTTTGTCGCATCCCGACAAGAATGCCAGCAACATGATGCCGACAATCAGGCTTAAATAATTGATTCTTTTCATGTTATTATGTTTGTTATATAAACGCCATTGGAGACGCCATATTATGAAATCGATAAAAATATTGGCCATCAGCCGTTAGCATGTCTGCTAATAGCCAACGGCCAATAGCCAAAAGCCAATGCTTTATTTCACCAGGTCGAAGGTGTCCTTAGCGATCATATATTCCTCATCGGTAGGATATACAACCACTTTCACCTTTGAGTCAGGTGTCGAGATGACGGCTGCGTCGCCCATGATGGTCTCGTTCAGCTTCTTGTCGATCTTGATGCCGAAGAACTCCATATTCTCGAGTATAGCCTCACGCATGAACCATGCGTTTTCGCCGATGCCGCCTGTCATCACGAGGACGTCCATGCCGTTCATGATGGCTGCGTAAGCGCCTATGTATTTCTTCACGCGGTGTGCGAACATGTTGAAGGCGTAGGTACAACGCTCGTCGCCGGCGTCACGGCCTGCGCGCACGTCACGCATATCCTGCGAGTTGCCGGTAATACCGATGAGACCTGATTTTTTGTTTACGAGGGTGTTCATCTCCTTGGTGTTGTAGCCTTCCTTGTCCATGATGTACATGAAAGCGCCGAGGTCGAGGTCGCCTGTGCGGCTGCCCATCACGAGGCCTTCGACAGGTGTGAAGCCCATTGAAGTCTCCACCGACTTGCCGTTTTCAACTGCTGCGATAGAGGCGCCTGATCCGAGGTGACATGTCACGATCTTGGTGTTTTTCCAGTCTCTGCCAACATATTCAGCGGCTTTCTCAGCGACGTATTTGTGGCTGGTGCCGTGGAATCCGTAGCGACGTACACGATATTTCTCGTAGTACTCGTATGGGATGGCATAGAGATATGCCTCTGGCGGCATGGTGGCGTGGAATGAGGTGCCGAACACTGCTGCCATCGGGATGCCTGGGAGGACTGCCTGCATTGCTGCGATGCCCTGCAGGGCGCCCGGGTTGTGCAATGGAGCGAGGTCGCAGAGGTCTTTAATCATGCTGATGACTTTGTCGTCGATGCGGACACTCTGTTTGAACTTCTCTCCGCCGTGAGCCACGCGGTGACCGACAGCTTTGATTTCTTTCAGGTCGCTGATGACACCGTATTCTTTATTCGTAAGTGCTTGAAGCACAATCTTGATGCCCTCGGTGTGGTTCGGGATAGGAAGCTGCTCGTAGTGCTTCTGTCCGTTCCATTTGTGGGTGAACTCGCCCATCTCGAGGCCGATGCGCTCCAAGAGACCCTTGGCTAATACTGAGTGATTCTTCTCGTCCATCTCAATCAGCTGATATTTGATTGATGACGAACCGCAATTTAATACTAATATCTTCATGGTAGTGTGTGTTTATTGTTTCTGTGCAATTGCCTGGTTGCAAGTGATAGCAACGAGTTTATAAACGTCATCAATCGAGCATCCGCGGCTGAGGTCGTTACATGGTTTTGCGAGACCTTGCAGCACTGGGCCGACCGCTTCGGCGCCGGCCAGACGCTGGACGAGTTTATATGCGATGTTTCCTACCTCGAGGCAAGGGAACACCAATGTGTTGGCTTTTCCTGCGACAGCGCTGCCCGGGGCTTTGCTTGCGCCCACCGACGGTACGATGGCTGCGTCAGCTTGGAGCTCACCGTCGAGCACCAGGTCTGGCCGGCGCTCCTGCGCGATGCGGGTAGCCTCGATGACTTTGTCGACGACCTCATGCTTGGCTGAGCCCTTGGTCGAGAAGCTCAAGATGGCTGTGATAGGGTCGATCTTCGCGATGGCCTTGGCGGTGTCGGCAGTGCAGATGGCTATCTCCGCGAGTTGCTCGGCTGTCGGCATCGGCGTCACGGCGCAGTCGGCAAACACCATACGTCCGTTGGTGCCGTAAGGACAACCTTCAGGCAGGAACATCGTGAAAGCGCCCGAGACACATGTCACACCAGGCACAGTCTTGATGATCTGCAAGGCCGGACGGAGCATGTCGCCTGTGGTTGAGCGTGCGCCGCTGACGAGACCGTCGGCTTCGCCTGCCTTCACCATCAAGATGCCAAGGTACATGAAGTTACCTGCGAGGTCGTAAGCCTGCTCGGGGGTCATGCCTTTTGCCTTACGGAGTTCGAAAAGCAAGTCGGCGTATTTCTGACGTTCAGGATTGGTTTGTGGGTCGATGACACGGGCCTTGCCGATGTTCTTAAGGCCGAATTCCTTCACCATGTCGGCGATTTTCTGTGCCGGTCCGATCAAAATGACGTCGGCGATGCCGTCAGCCACGATGCGGTCGGCTGCTTTTAATGTTCTTGGTTCATCTCCCTCGGGGAGCACGATGCGCTGTTTGTTAGCCTGCGCATTCGCAATAATTTCTTCAATAAGTCCCATTTGTATAAAAATTTGATATGTATGCTCAAAAAAAGTATGCTCAAAAAATTATTCCGCAAAAATACAATATTTATCATAAAAATCCAAATTTTTTCTATATTTTTGCAGAAGAAAATTTTGATGATATTTGATGAGCGAAATCCTTGATATTCAAATAGTTACAGAAAACATCGCTTCAACGCTCGAGCCGAGCCTCCGCGTGGTGAAGGCGATTTCGCCCTCGTGGAATTTCATCATCGTTTTCGCAGCCATGCTCCTGATGGTCGTCAACAAGCAGCTCTACAGCCTGCGTTTCCGCATGATGCTGTCGGCTCTCTCGCAGTCTTCCGACAGTGACCGCATGTCGCGTGAGTGGAATCCCATCTTGAGTATCAACGGCTTGACGGTATTCGTGTCGTACATCGCCCTGCTGGCTCTCGTGGTTCAGAAGATAATCCTCGTTTTCTCAGGAAACACCGATTTTTACGGCGGTTTCAGCTTCTACCTCAACGTCTGCACCTTCATCGCCGCACTGTGCATCATACAATACCTCTTCATCACCCTCTACGGCTGGCTTTTCGGCATGGAATCGGCCACCACGCACCATGTGGTGACGCACCTCTCGACAATGGCCATCCTCAACATCGGACTCATCGTTTTGGGACTGATCATGATTTTTTATCCGACAAAATTTATTTTAATAACTATAAGTTCTATCGTGTTGATAATCAGCGGAATACGAATTTTTAAGACATTTTTTGAGTTCCAAATTTTATCAAAGATGAATTTATTCAATATTTTTTTGTATTTTTGCACCCTCGAAATCATACCACTGTCAGTTGCCATCACAATGCTCTGTCGTTTGGTTGTAACTAATTGTGTATTAT
>LUZN01000002.1 GCA_001603665.1 Bacteroidales bacterium Bact_22 | reverse complement strand
ATCGCAATGGACTAGTAGCTCAATTGGATAGAGTCCCTGACTACGGATCAGGCGGTTGTGGGTTCGACTCCCGCCTAGTTCACAAAGAAACGTCAACTTATTGATTATCAAGAGTTGACGTTTTTCTTTTATATTTCTTCCCTCTTCATCTTGCTTTTTTATTTCATTTTTTATATATTTGCAGCGTAAAAATATTGAAAATGTATATCGTAACTATCGTAATCGCAATCGTCGCATTGGGCATAGGATGCTTGGTGACTTATTTTATAATGAAGGCAAAAAACGCTTCATTGGAGAAGGAACTGGAATTGACCAAACAGCAGGAACAGAAGAACCTTGAATCGCAGAATGAGTTAAAAAACACTATAGAACAGCTTCGAAAGGATATCGATACGAAAGTCGCTGAAAATGCTAATATTCAGGCGCAACGCGACACAGCCCAGAAAGAGGTTGTTATCCTTAAGGAACAAATGCAGCAATACAAAGAAGAGCAAGCCAAAGCTCTTCAACAACAGCTGGCAATGGCCAAGGAACAGCTGCAAAACGCCACTCAAGAGATTCTGAAACAGCGTGAGGAAACATTGAGCAAAACCAATGTGGAACAGATCGGAAATGTAGTAAATCCTCTGAAAGAGCAACTTCAAGCCATACAAAAGCAAGTTAACGAAAGTATAAAAACAACTACCGATAATAAGGCATCTCTCGAGCAGGCTATCAAAGACCTCATGGTGCAAACAAAAACCATCAGCGACGATGCCAACAACCTCACAAGAGCTCTTAGAAATGAATCGAAAACTCAAGGAAACTGGGGCGAGATGATTTTGGATCAACTGCTTGAAAAAAGCGGTCTCGAAAAGGATGTTCACTATGAATTGCAGACGACATTGCGTGATGCGTCGGGAAAGGCTGTCACTAACGATGATACCGGCAAGAAACTGGTCCCTGATGTCATTGTTCACTACCCTGACGGTAAGGATTGCATAATAGATTCAAAGGTTTCGCTTAACGACTACGTCGATTATTGCAACGCGCAAGATCCAGAGGAAAAAGAGAAAGCCCTGGCAAGACATATCGCAAGCGTCAGAAAACACGTAAAAGAGCTTTATTCTAAAGATTACGCCTCATATATCAAGCCGCCACGTACCGCGTTGAACTATGTCATTATGTTTGTGCCAAACGATTCGGCCATGCAACTGGCATTGCAAAACGACAGCAAACTGTGGATTGAGGCATACGACAAAGGTATTTGCATAACTTCGGAGCAGAATCTTCTTATCTTATTGAGAATGATTAAGATAGCTTGGACGCAGGTGCGACAGGCTCAGAATCAGCAGGAAGTGTTCGATAAAGCCCGCAAACTGCTTGACAGAGTTGCTGATTTCGTTGAAAGATTCAATAAAATCGGAGATCAAATCGGAAAGGCAAGCGACGCTTACACTAGCGCTAAAGACAAGCTCTATAGTGGTCAGCAAAGCATAATAAAAGCCGCCAACGACATGGAAAAACTTGGCGCTAAAACGAGTAATAACAAGCAGTTGCCCGAACCATCGGATTGGACTCCGACAGATACCGAGTCAATCTAAAAACTACTACTTTACTATGAAAAACATCATTTTCGCCGTTATCGGAATAGTGACGTTATCGCTATTCTCTTGTCAGAAATCAATGCAAACCGCTGATTATCAGGTGGTTCCATTGCCAAAAGAGATAAATCTAAACGATGAAAAGCCATTCATTTTAGATAAAAATACAGTCGTCACATATTCGAAATCGCAAGCAGAACTGGTAAAAGAGGCTGAATTTTTAGCTGATTATTTTGAAGATATATTGGGCTTCCGTTTGAATGTGATCTGCACTGAAGATGAAATTGATAACTCTATTAGGCTTGAGAGTACCCAGAGCTTCTCAGAGGCTTATCAAATCATTGTCACAGAGCACTTTATAAAGCTTTCTGCGAGTACTTCCGCCGGGATATTCTACGGCATTCAAACATTAAGAAAAAGCCTTCCCGTGGGCGGAAAAGCGTCGAAAATAGCATTTCCCGCCGGCATTATCAACGACTGGCCGCGTTTTGGCTATCGTGGCATGCATCTTGACGTGAGCCGTTACTTCTTCCCTATCGATTCCGTGAAGGTTTACATCGACGCCATGGCGCTGCATAACCTCAACAGGTTCCATATCCACATCACCGATGACCAAGGTTGGAGAATTGAGATAAAAAAATACCCGAAGCTCACTGAAATCGGGGCTTGGCGTTCAGGCACGCTTATCGGCAAGACCATGGCATTCGACACCATACGTCACGGTGGTTTTTACACCCAAGAAGAGCTCAAAGACCTAGTAAAATATGCCGCTGACAGAAATATCACCATAATTCCCGAGATCGACCTCCCTGGTCACATGCTAGCCGCTTTAGCTTCTTATCCTGAACTCGGCTGCACAGGCGGTCCCTACGAAGTTTGGCGTCAATGGGGTGTCTCGGAGGACGTGATTTGCGCAGGAAACGAAGAAGCAATGCAGTTTCTTGAGGATGTGCTGCTCGAGGTGATGGACATCTTTCCCAGCGAATACATCCATATCGGAGGCGACGAGGTGCCGCGCGACCGCTGGCAGCAATGTCCGAAATGCCAAGCAAAAATTAAAGAACTCGGCATTAAAGGCGACGACAAACACTCGGCCGAAGATTACCTTCAAAGCTATGTGATGTCGCGCATGGAACAGTTCGTTGAGAGTCATGGCCGCCATATCATCGGCTGGGATGAGATGCTCGACGGCGAGCTGGCACCAAACGCCACAGTGATGAGCTGGAGAGGCAGCACGGGCGGCTACAAAGCGGCCAAGATGCACCACAACGTCATCATGACGCCCAATGATTACTTGTATTTCGACTATTATCAGTCGCTCGACACCGAAAGCGAGCCCGAGGCCGGCGGTGGCTATAATTCTGTGAAAAAAGTCTACTCGCTCGAGCCTATCCCAGAAGGTTTGACTGAAGACGAAGAAAAGTACATCTTAGGACCTCAGGCTAACCTCTGGACCGAATACTCTAGCGAGTTTAACGTGTTGTTATACAGAATGTTACCTCGCATTGGAGCCTTGGCCGAAGTGCAATGGTGTAACCCTGAGCAGAAGGACTACGACGACTTTGTGAAACGTGAATATCGCCTCACAAAACTTTACGACCTCTACCACTGGCGTTATGCTCATCACATCTTCGACATCGACGTGAAAATCACGCCAAATGTGCAAGATGGAGTTCTCGATGTCACTATGTCGAAGCAAGTCGACGGGAAAATAATGTATTCCATTGACAATCAGCGGTTTGTAGAATATGTTGAACCGCTTAAAATAGACAAAAACAGTCATCTTGAGGCTTATGTTCTGTATCCCGACGGCACCAGCGGCCGCTGCTTCCGGACCGACTTCGAGTTCAGCAAGGCCTCAATGAAACCTATCAGTTTGAAGGATCAGCCGCATCGTAACTATGCCTACGATGGAGCCCGGACTCTCATCGACGGACTTCACGGTGGTTCCAATTACCGCAGCGGCCGCTGGATTGGTTGGTATGGTAAGAATCTCGATGCAACTATTGATTTACAGGAAGTTACAGAGATTAGAGAGGTTAAGTTCAACCTTCTCATCAACATGAAAGACTGGATTTTCAACGCGAAATCAGTCAAGGTTCTGGTATCAGACGACGGCAAGAATTTCAATGAGATTGCATCACAAGATTTCGACCTATTACCTGCCGATTACGCGAGCAGCTACTTCCCTGTCGAAATCGCGTTTGAGCCAGTAAATACTCGCTTTGTCGAGCTTATAGTCGAGCCATATGACTGCCCTGAAGGACATTCCGGCTACGGCTATCCGGCTTGGATCTTCGTTGATGAAATCGAGGTTTATTAAGCTTATTTCTTATTGCCCAGCAGCACTCCGCTGACCATCCAGTGTGAGAAACTACCACCTTCGTCGGCACCTTGCGGAATAGCAAGGGTAATGGTGTGATGTCCGGGTTTTAAGCCACTTAAGTCGAAATAAACAGGATTTGTTGCCGTTCCCGGACACCAGCCAGAGCGCGACAAATCTGACGATGACACTCCATTCCAGAAGTTGCCCGAAACAGGGTTAAACTCGCGGTAAGTGGCACAGTCACAACGCCATGGAGTGTATTTAAACACCAAGTCGCCATCAATGATAATAGTGTTTTCCTTCGGATTGAACTCATCGCCTCCATCCCAGCCACCGTGACCAGTGGTGATATATCTAAGTCTAACATTATCAACGCCTTCTGGAATATCGAACTCAATAGTTAAACTGTCTGTCTGGAACAGACGACCATAGTTTTGTCCCGACATCTCCATCACGTTGCAGGTGTTGAACAACGGCAGGCTCCAGCGACTGTTTTTCGACACATCGCCGTCATAATCCTGCGGATATGCTACCAAATCGAGCGAGACCTTATGTCCACCTCCATCATAATTACCAATGAAAGCGCCAATCAAAACATCTCCCGAGAGACGGTCGGAAAGCTCCGAAACCTCCATCTTGTAATAGGACTCATCCTCCCATTCCAGACCATCAATTTGCACCCTGTCGTTGAAATGATTCACACCGAAAGGCGTAAAGAATCGCATCAGCTCTACAACGGGCATATAGTCGTCGGTAAGACTTATTCCTTGATACTTTTTGCCGTTTCTATCTAATTGATAAGGAATGACTTCAATGCTGTCATTTAAAGCATTACTTAAAGATAATTTTCTGTCCAAAGGAATGACAAAAACCGAGCCTGTACGGTCGTAAGCGTCGCCATTTGAGCGCTGATGAAGCTCGGCAAAAATCTGATAATGTTCCGGCAAAACCGGCAGGTTGACGCGCTTCAATATGATGGTTCCCCACGAATAATGAATCACAGTGTCGAACGGAATCTCGCCTTTAAATTTCTCAATTTTTGCAAAATGAATCTGGTCGTCATCGAAAATCTTCGTCCTAACAATCAGTTTATCCTTGTTTATCTGGTTCAGATCCTTCCCCGTCTTCCTAACTCCAAGATAGTCAGGTATTAAAGCCTTCTTCAGCTTCTTATCTTTCTTAATTGATTTCAAATCCATAATCCGATTACCGTTAATCGCCTGCTTCACCATCACACCCTTCAGGTAACCGCGAGAAGTCACGGGAGACGCATCAAAACCTAGGCTTTCCGTCATCCAAACCTCGATAGTGTTTGAGTTAATCGAAGTCTTATATTTCTTACAATTATAGCCTTTAATCTTTTCAGAACTAACCTCTTTAAACTCTATGTCATTGTTTTTCAATGAATAAGCATAAAAATACGATTCTCCGTCAGGGTAATTCATCTGGAAATAAGCCGAATCGGCATCATAATCCACGAAAGTGAAATCGGTTGAAACACCATCGATGAGTTTTCCTTTAAACTCTTGTATATCGTTGATTTTCAATTGGTTTTTATATCTATTAACCTCACGGAAAGTAGTATCACCGCTATCCGAGCCAAGCATATATGATTGATAAACAAGACGTTGCTGGGCTCCAGCAGTCATTCCCAAAATGATGAGAACCAATATTAATAATGTGCGTTTCATGACGAAAATTTTTGCAAAGTTAAAACTTATTCGTAAATTTGCAAAACAATTCGAAAATTAAATTTCAAGCAATATGAAAAGATTCTTACTTCCTATCGCATTGATACTGTTAATGTTACAGTCGTGCGGTGACGCCTCGAAGCAGAAGGCTCCGGTGCGCGAGAAAATCAAACTTGAATCAGACATCCAGACACCTGAAGTGCTTTGGAGCATGGGACGCATTGGCGAGTTTTCAGTCAACGACGACGGCACCAAAGTCGTTTACAACGTCACCGACTACTATGTCGAGCAAAACAAGGGCTTCTCGAGGATTTACATCATGGATGCCGATGGAAAGAACGTGAAATGCCTCAGCGACGGCACCTTCAGCGAATACAGTCCAACCTGGACTCCTGAGGGCAAAATCGCTTATATGACGGCCAAGAGCGGCGACATGCAGCTTTGGGAGATGGATGCCAAAGGCAAGAACCACAAGCAAATCACCGATATTCCTGATGGTATCACCGGTTTCAAATACAGTCCGGACGGCAGTCAGCTCGTTTACTCTGCTGAAGTAAAAATCAAAGAAACCGTTGCCGACCTCTACCCTGACCTCCAGCTTTCGTCAGGAAGAATCAACAACGACCTGATGTATCGCCATTGGGATCAGTGGGTTGATACTTACAGTCATCTTTTTGTCGCACCACTTGGTAACGGATTGATTACCAATGGTAAAGACATCCTCAAAGGTGAGCCTTGGGAGTCACCGGTGAGACCTTGGGGCGGCATGGAACAGGTAGCCTGGAGCGAAGACAACACTGCCATCCTCTACTGCTGCCGCAAGAAAGAAGGTAAAGACTATGCAACATCAACAAACACTGACGTTTACAGATACAACATCGCTGCCGACATGACCGCCAACATCACCGAAGGCATGATGGGTTACGACCTCAATATCAGCGTGGCTCCAACAGGCAACAAGATGGCTTGGGAGAGCATGGAACGTGACGGCTATGAGGCTGATAAACAGCGACTTTACGTGATGGACCTCGCTACTGGCGAGAAGACCGACTACAGCATCGGCTTCGACCAGAACTCGACAAGTCTGACATGGTCGGCCGACGGAACAAAGGTCTACTTTATCAGCGATAAAAACGCTACAGACCAAATCTATGAGTTGAGCTTGAATACCGGCACAATCCGTAAGATCACCACTGGCACGCATAACTTTGTTTCGTTGGCTGTGGCAGGCGACAAACTCATCGGAGGCATGCAGTCGATGAGTCATCCCACAGAGCTCTATTCTGTCGACCCGAAGACAGGCGCCTTTGAGCAGATTACACATGTTAACGATAACATTTTCAAGCAGTTAACCACGGCTGAAGTCGAAGAAAGATGGATCAAAACCACCGACGACAAGCTGATGCTTACTTGGGTCATCTACCCGCCTCATTTCGATAAAAACAAGAAATATCCTACCCTTCTTTACTGTGAAGGCGGTCCGCAGAGCACTGTGAGCCAGTTCTGGTCATATCGTTGGAACTTCCAGCAGATGGCGGCTAACGGCTACATCATCGTGGCTCCTAACAGACGCGGTTTGCCGGGCTTCGGACAGGAGTGGAACGAGGAGATCAGCGGCGACTATGGCGGACAGTGCATGAGAGACTATCTTTCGGCTATCGATGCCATGGCACAGGAATCATTCGTCGATGAGACACGTTTAGGCGCTGTTGGCGCGAGTTTCGGCGGTTTCTCGGTGTTCTGGCTTGCCGGACATCACGACGGTCGCTTCAAGGCTTTAATTGCCCACGACGGCATGTTTAACCTTGATGCTCAATATCTTGAGACTGAAGAGATGTGGTTTGTGAACTGGGATTTAGGTGGTCCTTACTGGGATAAAGACAATCCTGTGGTGCAGTGGTCGTATGCCAATTCGCCGCATCTGTTTGTCGACAAGTGGACAGCGCCGATCCTTGTGATTCACGGCGGTTTGGACTACCGTATCTCTTATACTCAGGGCATGCAAGCCTTCAACGCGGCGGTGCTTAACGGCGTTCCTGCCGAGTTCCTCTACTTCCCTGATGAGAACCACTGGGTGCTGCAGCCGCAAAACGGAATTCTTTGGCAGAGACGCTTCAAGAACTGGCTTGACACTTACCTGAAGTAACTTTGGCTTTTAGCCGTTGGCTGTTGGGAGAATCAACATTAGCCAATGGCCAAATGCCTATAGCTAATAGCAAAAAAGAACCGATTGTTAACAACCGGTTCTTTTTTTATGTCTCGTGCCCATGAGAAGACTCGAACTTCCAAGAGCGTCCGCTCACTACACCCTGAATGTAGCGTGTTTACCAATTTCACCACATGGGCTTTGGGTGGAATTTCTTGGATTCCTTGGTGCCCAGGACAAGAGTCGAACTTGCACGACGCATTCGTCACTACCCCCTCAAAGTAGCGTGTCTACCAATTTCACCACCTGGGCAAGGGTTGCTTTTTGAAAAGCGTTGCAAAATTACAGCATTTTTCAATACGATGAACAAAATTTTTAAAAAATTTTTGCAAATTGATAATCAATAGATTAAGGTAAAACATTCAAGAATTTTTAAGCATTTTTATTCTAATTTCAAGAATTTTTAGTAATTTTGCGGCGTTATGCGTATAGATATCATCACAATTTTCCCTGAAATGTTTGAGGGTCCATTCACCGAGTCGATAGTGAAGCGAGCCATCAACAAAGGTCTTGTGGAGATTCACCTTCACAACCTTCGCGATTACAGCACCGACAAGCACAAGCGTGTCGACGACTACCCTTTTTCGGCCGGTGCGGGCATGGTGATGATGATAGAGCCTGTCGACAACTGCATCACAAAGCTGAAGTCGGAGCGCAACTACGACGAAGTTATTTATATGAGTCCTGATGGGGAATTACTGACGCAGCCTGTCGTAAATAAGCTTTCTTTAAACGAGAATCTGATTATGCTTTGCGGTCATTACAAAGGCATCGACGAGCGCATACGCGAGCATCTCATCACGAAAGAGATTTCGATTGGCGACTATGTCTTGTCGGGTGGAGAGCTCGCCGCAGCGGTGTTGACCGACAGTCTGGTGAGACTTATTCCGGGTGCTCTGAGTGATGAAACTTCGGCACTTTCCGACTCATTTCAGGACGGAATGGTGTCGCCTCCGGTGTATACAAGGCCTCGAGAATACAAAGGATGGGCCGTTCCAGAGGTGCTTTTGTCAGGAAATGACCAAGTTATCAATGATTGGAAATATCAGCAGGCACTGGAGAGAACAAAGATTCGTCGTCCCGAGATGTACGAAAAAATAAAAAAAATAAAATAATTGTTGTAGGTATTCAAAAGTTTTGTATTTTTGCAAGCCAATTTAGAGGATAAAAATAAGATAAATACAATAGAAATGAAAAACGCGTTAATTCAATTCGTTGAAGATCAAGTACAAGTAAAGGAGTTCCCACAGTTCAAGTCAGGTGACACCATCACCGTTACTTATAAGATTGTTGAGGGAAACAAGGAACGTTTGCAGAAATTCCAGGGTGTTGTGTTACAGCGTGCAGGTCAGGGCAAGAGTGCAACTTTCACAGTTAGAAAGATATCGAACAACATCGGTGTTGAGAGAATCTTCCCTATCGCTGACCCAATGATTGAGAGCATTGAGCTCAACAAGGAAGGCGCTGTCCGCAGAGCTAGAATCTACTACCTCAGAGGTCTCCGCGGTAAGAAAGCCCGTATCAAGGAAGTTCTTAAGAAGAAAGAAAACTAATTGGTACTTGACAATGAAAAATATCGCCTTGCTGCAGCGGGGCGATATTTTTTTATGCGGATTGTTACAGTCTGACGGACAGACGCGGTCTGTCCTTACATTTGTCTTTGTCGAACAACCTCAAATGTCACTATTCCCGTGGCTACGCTGACGTTAAGCGAGTCGATGTCGCCAGGCATCGGGATGACGAGATGGTCGTCGACGCGTTTCAGATAAGCCTCACTGATGCCGTCTTCCTCCGATCCCATCATGATGGCGATAGGTCCTGTAAGATCGGCCTGCCAGATGGTCTGCTTGCCTTTCTCAGAAAACGCTATCACTTTCAAGCCGCTGGCTTTCAGGAAATCGATAGTATCTTTGATATTCTCAACTCGGCATACATTAATTAATGATAATGCGCCTGCCGAGGTCTTCATCGCATCGCCGTTGATGAGAGCGCTTCCACGCGAAGGTATCACAATGGCGTCGACACCTGCAGCGTAGCAAGTACGGGCAATGGCGCCAAAGTTACGCACGTCGGTGACACGGTCTAGGATGACGACAAACGGCATACGGCCTTCGTCGTAGACCATCGGGATGACATTTTCTATTGTCTGATACGAAATCGGGCACACAAAAGCCACAATGCCCTGATGGTTTTTACGCGTCAAGCGGTTTAGCTTCTCGATTGGAACAAACTGAACAGGAACCTCGTGTTCCTTAGCATATTTTACGATTTCGGAGATCTGCTGCGAACGCAGTCCCGACTGCACAAAAACCTTCTCGAGCTCCTTCCCTGCCTTGATAACTTCCTCGACGGGATGCACGCCGAAGACCATATTGGAATCTTCTTTTCTAGTATTTATCATAATGGTACAAAATTATAAAAAAATTGTTTATCATTTAAAATTTTTGTAAATTTGCGGTGTTTAATCCTAATTTTAGATAAAAAAATATGAAAATCTTCAAAGTTACATCCTTCTTTATCATATTGATAATCAGTTTATTAAGTTTAAATCTTAACGCTCAGACGAAATCGCCGGAGCCGAAATCGGGATTCCCGTTAACAAAGAAAATCATACAGAATCACCTCATTTATCCTCAGTCGGCTCTTGATAAAAAAGGCGGTAAAATCACCGTTTATTACGACGTCGATGAGATGGGAAACGCCAGCAACTACAAGGTCGAGAACGCATTCGACGAGGAATGTGCGGCTGAGGCAGTACGTCTGGTGAAGATGATTGAATGGAACCCTGCGATGAAGAACGGTAAGGCAGTGAAAGTCAATGATTATTACACAATTGAATTCTCGCCGAAGAGCTATAAAAAAGCCGAAGAGAAGAATCCGCGTCTGATGCTTCCCGAGCAGCCTCATCCGGCTCAAAAAAGCAATAACGTATACAATGTCAAGGAGTTACATCAGGGCCCGCAGCCTTATTTTGCCAATCCTCAGGTGACTATGGCGGCATATCTGCGCACCAATCTGCAGTTCCCCGATCAGGCCAAGCAGTTTGAGATTCAAGGCACTGTGAAGCTCAGTTTCATCGTTGAGACCGACGGCAGAGCATCGAATATCCTTGTGGAAAACAGCGTTGGAGGCGGTTGCGACAATGAGGCTATCCGATTGATACAGAATCTGGTATGGACTCCGGGAGTGAAGAACGACAGTCTTGTGAGGACGAGAATGACGCAGGATATCACTTTCCAGATTGGAGAGCGAAACTATCATGATGGAAATAATTATTAAAGTTTAAAGTTGACAAGATATAAAGTTTAACTAAAATTTTATAATATGAAAAAATTATTATTTCCTTTGATTGCATTGCTGCTTTCATTGAACGTGGCATTTGCTCAGGACGATGCTCCGGCATCAAATTGGACTCACGGCGGAAACGTCGGTTTTAACATGGCTCAGAGCCATTTCGACAACTGGGCACCGGGCGGACAGGACAATGTCAACTTCCTCGGAATGCTCAAGTATGACATGAACTACAAAAACGGTAATCACAAGTGGGACAATGGTTTAGACCTGCAGCTTGGCTACAGCTACTACGACATGGACAAAGATCCTATCAAGACTGACGACCGTATCTTCTTCAGCTCGTTGTATGGTTATAATCTTAAGAATGAGAAATGGTTTGCCACAGCCAACCTGACATTCCAGAGCCAGTTTACCAACGGTTACAACTACGGAGTGGACAGCACCAACCGTATTTCAGGTTTCATGAATCCTGGCTATGTGACATTAGGTCTTGGTGTTCAGTGGGTTCCGAATGAGCATTTCAAAGTAAACTTCGCCCCTCTCACAGCCCGTATGACCATCGTCAACGACCAGAGACTTGCTGACGCTGGCGCTTTCGGCGTGAAACACGCTGAATACGACACAGCAGGCGTTCTCATCAAGCACGGCGAGAACATCCGTTGGGAGCTTGGTGCACAACTCACAGCTGAGTTCAACTATCAGATTGTGGAGAACGTGACATTCTCATCGAAACTCATCGCTTTCTACAACTATCTGATTAAATCTTCCGATTTGAACGCTATCGGCGAGAAATACACCTGCCCTGTCGACTTTGACTGGGATAACGCATTGATTATGAAGGTTAACGACTGGTTGACCTGCAATCTCACTGCACGTCTGGTCTACGATGAGGATATTGCCCCATTGAGCCCGGTTGAAGGCACCACCTTCCGTCAGTTTAAAGAAGTGTTGAGCCTCGGTATTTCGTACAAACTGCCGTAATGAAACGGATAGGATTACTGTCAGACACACACGGATGGCTTAATCCTGCAGTCTTTGACTTCTTCAAGGACTGCGACGAGATATGGCATGTCGGCGACATCGGTTCCACCGATGTCGCCGACTCTTTGTCGTCTTTTAAGCCGTTGCGCGCAGTGTATGGCAACGTCGACGACCAAAAGATCCGACTGATGTTCCCGAAAATCAACATCTTTACAATCGAAAACGTGAAGGTGATGATGACACACATCGGCGGATACCCAAACCATTATGAACCTGGAATTAAAGAACTGATAATCAAAGAGAAACCTAACATCTTCATCAGTGGACACTCACATATCCTGAAGGTGATGAACGACCATAACCTCAACTTGCTCCATATCAACCCGGGAGCCGCAGGAAACACCGGATTTCACAAGGTTATAACAATGTTACGTTTCCAGATTGATGGAAGCGAAATAAAAAATATGGAGCTTTATGAGAAGAAACGTTGACGATAACCTTTAATCGTCGGTTTTATCTCAGTCTGTCGATAGATTTCAACAATTCAATATCTTTCTTAATGCCTCTGATGGCGAGAATCTCAAGAACGAGATTTACCAACGGGATAGCCATTCCGATGAAATAAGCAACCTCGAGTTGATATTCATCGCCTTCGACAGCAGCTATAACTTCCTGAATATCAGCTTCATAGTATAAAAACACCACGCCGATGAAAACAATATTCAAAAGCATATCCAGCTGACACATCTTCACTTGATGCTTACGTTTCTTATATCTTAATAAGGTGTAGATTGGCAAAATTGTCATCAAAACCGTCAAGACAACCAATGGCCAAGTGTATGATTGTGAAAGAGTTAGCGTATCAATAGGGTTCTCTATGCCGAAAATGGTGAACTTCATCACTGTAGTGCCGTCATAAAACGAAGCAAGAGGCATAAAAAATAATAAAGCACTGATAATTGCTGATAAAAGCATGAAAATGGTCTGTCTTCGCTGAATCATATTCAAAATTTTTCTGCAAAATTAACAAAATTTTTGGTTGTATGAAAAAAAATCGTATCTTTGCATCGTCAATTGAACAAAAAGCCAATCCGTTTTTGTTCGCTTTTAGAGGGCAAGTCGTCCCTCAAATTATCAGAAGAAATTATTGAAAGTCAGTCTAAATCAATCGACTAATTATGTATGACATTTTTGAATTAAACGACAAATCCATGACTGAGCTCAAGGGAATCGCCAAGAAACTCGGTTTGGAAGATGTCAACCAGCCAAAAGAAAACCTTGTTTACAGCATCATCAACAAACAAGCCGAAAGCAACACTCCTGAAGTCAAACCTAAAGGAAGACCAGGCAGAAAGAAGAAAGTCGTTGAAGCTGAGCCAGTTGCAGCCCAAGAAATGGCTGCAGAGCACAAACCAGAAGAGAATCAAGAAGTTGAGGCTCCGCGTCGCGGCCGTCGCCCGAGAATCGGCAAGCGTACCGATGTGATCAAGACCTCATTCGAAAATATCAGCGACGAAAGCGAAAAGACGCATCATGTGTCGTATCCTAAGCCGAAGCCGGCTGTTGTCGACGTCGCCAACGAGATTCTCAACGAGAATAACGAGGAAGAGACAGAGATTCCTGAGATTGAACCGATTGAGAGTGTTGAACATGTCGAGCATGTTGAGCACATCGAGAATGTCGAGCATGAAGAGCCTATGTTTGAGGAAAAACAGGCGGTTTACGAGGTTCGTCCACAGAAACGCGACGAGCTCATCAGCGAGTTTGATGGCGTGGTGCAAGCTGAAGGCGTGCTCGAAATCATGCCTGACGGCTATGGTTTCCTGCGTTCGGCCGACTACAACTACCTCAACTCCCCTGACGACATCTACGTGTCACAGTCACAAATCAAGCTGTTTGGCCTCAAGACCGGCGATACCATCCTCGGAATGATCCGTCCGCCAAAGAACGGCGAGAAATACTTCCCATTGGTGAAGGTCGACAAGATCAACGGACGTAACCCTGATGAGGTGCGCGACCGTATCCCGTTCGATTTCCTCACTCCTCTCTTCCCGGATGAGAAATTCAAACTCACCGGCCATCAGGGAGGCACGGTATCCACCCGTATTATGGACCTCTTCGCTCCTATCGGAAAAGGTCAGCGTGGACTTATCGTGGCACAGCCTAAGACCGGTAAGACAGTATTGCTTAAGGAAGTGGCTAACGCCATCGCGGCCAACCACCCGGATGTATACCTTATTATATTGTTAATCGACGAGCGTCCTGAAGAGGTTACCGACATGGCCCGCAGCGTTAAAGCTGAAGTCATCTCCTCGACCTTCGACGAGCCGGCTGAGAAACACGTTAAGATCGCGAATATCGTGCTGGAGAAGGCAAAACGTTTGACAGAATGCGGTCACGACGTGGTTATCCTCCTCGACTCCATCACCCGTCTGGCGCGTGCCTACAACACAGTGTCGCCTGCATCAGGTAAGGTGCTCTCGGGCGGTGTCGAAGCCAACGCCTTGCAGAAACCTAAACGTTTCTTCGGTGCCGCACGTAACATCGAAGGCGGCGGCTCACTGACGATTCTCGCAACAGCCTTGATCGACACTGGTTCTAAGATGGATGAGGTGATCTTCGAAGAGTTCAAGGGCACAGGTAACATGGAGCTCCAGCTCGACCGCCGACTCTCGAACAAACGCATCTACCCTGCTATCGACATCGTGGCATCTGGTACACGTCGCGACGACCTTCTCGTCGACGAACGCACTCTGGCACGTGTCTGGGCGCTGCGTAACCACTTCGCCGACATGACACCAGTCGAGGCAATGGAATTCCTTAAAGATAGGATCTCGAAGACTATCTCCAACGAAGAATTTTTGGCTACAATAGACAAATAAGATGAAAAGAATTGCTTTCTTATTGATAATCATAGCCTTATTCGTTTCTTGCAACAGAAGCGAAAAGAATGGTTTTGAGAAGCATTTTACAGATAAGACATTAAGAATCAATCTTATACACACCGGCGACTCATCCACCGAATCGTTTAAGCTCGACAAGATTTACGACGACGGATTGTGGTATGGACGCACCAAAAACATGGTTAATCCTTATCGTTTGGGCGCTTATCACTACGAGTTGAGAGATGTGGAAACCGATGAGCTGCTATATTCCGACGGAATCAGCACTGTTTTCAGCGAATGGCGACGTACGGCAGCAGCATCGAAAGGCAAAATGTCGTTCAACGAGTCGATACGCGTGCCTTACCCTATCCGCAACGCTAAGCTGATGATGTATAAGATTGATACTCTTGATATTATGGAGCCAGTCTGGGAGTATATCATCGACCGGCAGACAAAATCGCTGATGGAGCCTTCGAAGAATAACAACAACCGCATAGTGCGTCTGCTCGACAGTGGCGATCCGAAGGAGAAAGTCGACATTTTGATCATGGGCGATGGCTACACCCTCAATGAAATCAAGCGTTTTGACGCTGACGTGCTGCATTTTTACAACAGCTTGATTAACACCGAGCCGTTTAAAAGCAGAAAAACGGATTTCAATGTGCATGCTATCCAGGTGCCTCCTTATGGCGGTCGTAACAGCCTCGGCACAAAATATGGCGCTTTTGGTCACGACAGATACGCTCTTGCCAGCGATGACTGGGTGATACGAGAATTTGCAGCACAGGCGCCATACGATTATATCATCATCTTGATGAACGATGATAAAAACGGCGGTGGAAGTCTTTACAACCTTTACACTACCGCTGCAATTCGTTCACAATCAGACGATTACATGATTCGACATGAGCTTGGGCATCAGATTGTGGGGCTGGCCGACAAATACTACTCAAACGAAAACATAGCCGACACAACTGGAGTCTCATTGTATTACTACGATTTCAATGAATTATTAAATGAAATCTTGGACCTTCATACCAGATAAAATGTTAAGTGAAACTATAAAACGAACAAGGATGTACTCGGGAATAACGCAGGCTCAGATGGCCAAGACGTTGTTTCTCTCGGAAGCGCAATACAACAGAAAGGAAAACGGGCAAGCGAAAATAAGTTTGAATGAGGCAAGAAAAATGGCTGAGATTCTTGATTTGAATGAAAGAATAGTCGAGAAATTCTGGATGGCCGACAATATCTACGACTTGATGAAGATCAACAAAGAACTTGTCTACGACGCGTTGAAGGTTGTCGAGATGTATTACGACAATTATGAGACATGCATCGAACTTCCCAGCAAAAACTGCAGCTTCAGCAATGCTGGAAACAATTTGAAAATCACTAAAAAGAAATAATTTTTTATTCTTTGTAAAAAGAAAATATTTTTTTATTTTTGCAAGATAAATATTTGCATTCATACACAACAGGAATATGAGCATTTACTTGTTTTTAAAGCTATTAGGATGCCTCGCTCTTCTCATGTATGGTATGAAAACCATGAGTGAGGGTTTGCAGAAACTGAGTGGCGGACATCTCCGCAACATCATGGGAGCCATGACCAAAAACCGTTTCACAGGGTTGCTTACAGGTGTTTTTGTGACCGCGGCGGTGCAGTCGTCAACGGCCACCACAGTTATGACTGTCAGCTTCGTAAATGCCGGACTTCTCACGCTGGCGCAAGCTATCTCGGTCATCATGGGTGCTAACATCGGTACCACAGTAACAGCCTGGATCATGTCGGTGTTCGGCTTCCAGATGAACATGAGTAATGTCGTATTCCCTCTGTTTGCATTAGCTATCGCTTTGATATTCCAAAAACGGCCTGCAGGCAAGTCATTCGGCGAGTTTATCTTCGGTTTCTCGTTCATGTTCCTCGGTCTCGTCACCTTGCGTGAAAACGCAATAGCGATGAATCTCCCGGAAAATGAGAGTGTCGTCCATTTCTTCACCGTCACAGGCCAGTGGGGCTTCTTGACGACCTTGTTATACCTCCTTGTCGGTAGCATTATGACAATGTGCGTGCAGTCGTCAGCTGCAATCATGGCTATCACCTTGATTTTATGCTCCAGCGGCGTACTTCCTATACATCAAGGTATTGCGCTCGTCTTGGGTGAAAATATCGGTACCACAGTCACATCTAATATCGCGGCACTCAACGCTTCGACAAATGCCCGCAGAGCTGCTTTGGCGCACATGGTGTTCAACGTTTTCGGTGTGATTTGGGTTCTTATCGTATTCCGTCCACTGGTGAAACTGGTCTGCAGATTCGTCGGCTTCGACCCTGATTTCGTGCCTGAGACGCCTGAAGACATCGCCACAGCGCAGGTCAAGGTCACATACGGGCTTTCGGCCTTCCACACTGCATTCAACCTTTGTAACGTATTGATACTCATATGGTTTATCAAACCTATCGAAAAGTTTGTCTGCCATGTTATAAGACAGAAGGAAGAAGACGAAGAAGGCAAGCTGAAATTCATCTCCGGTGGATTGCTCTCCACTGCTGAGCTCTCGATTTTCGAGGCACAGAAAGAGATCAGCTTATTCTCGACACGTACCAACAGGATGTTCAACTTCATCCCTACCCTGCTTTTCAACACCAAAAATGAAGAGGATTTCAGCAAACTCTTTACCAGGATTGAGAAATATGAGCAGATTTCCGACCATATGGAGATTGAGATCGCTAATTACCTCAACAAAGTGACTGAAGGCCGTCTGAGTCCTGAAAGTAAGACAAAGATCCGCTACATGCTTCGTGAGGTCGGAGAGCTCGAGAGTATTGGCGACAGTTGCTATAACCTGGCACGTACGATCAACCAGAAACACACTAAGAATGAGCATTTTACAGACGAGCAGAAGGTCCACATCCGCCATATGTTCAAACTCTGTAACAAGGCTTTAGATCATATGCAAAAAGTCCTTGACGATAATCAAGGAATTGTCGACATCAACGAATCGTTGAACATTGAGAATGAGATCAACAACTACCGCACCCAGCTTAAAGAGGCGAATGTCAACGACATCAACGAACACCTCTATAACTATCAAGCTGGAGTGCAGTATATGGATATTATCTGTGAGTGTGAAAAACTGGGCGACTACGTCATTAACGTAGTCGAAGCCCATATTCACAAGAAGCTTACTGTTTAGCTTTCGCTGAAATAGCTACCTTCTTCCATCGCCTTACCGCAAGCCACACTTGCGTAGTATCTTGCTCTGGCCTTGCGTTCCTTTGCAAACATCTTTGCTGTCGACGGCGCGTCTTCGGTGAACGCCAGATGGTTGTCGATTGACAAGCTACCAGCCATTCCTTCAACGTCAAGATTATCTGTGCCGATCAAGGTAAACGTCCATCCCTGCTGTTTCTGTTTCTCGATGAGGTTTTTCACGAGTTTCAGGTTGTATTCCTGACTGCAGTTCTCTTCACCGTCGGTGATTATGGTTACGAGGACATTGTCGTCAGTGCCAGTCTGGGCGTTGAGTTTGGCTATTCCTTTGCCTATCGCGTCGTAGAGCGGTGTGGCTGCATTCGGACGATAGTCATCGGTTGTAAGTTTGCGGGCCTTTCCGGCAGGTTCATTGTCGAGATGAATCTTAAAATGATTGCTGTCAAAGGAAATCAAGGTGATACGCTGTTCAAGTTCAGGATGCAATTCCTGCATCTTCTGGCATGTCTCGATTGTCTCGTTAAGTCCGGCCAAGGCCTGTTCGCGGATAATGCTCATCGATCCTGATTCGTCGACGATGATTAAGTTGTAAACTTTCTTTGTTTGTGTTGTTTTTGTTGTGTTTTCCATGTCTTTAAATTTTAAATTGTGAATATTAAATTTGAATTTCAATCATCTTTTATCATTAAGAAGACGATTTTCAAAAAAAATTAAGCAGAACTGTAAAAAATTTTTATTAATTTTGCAATATGATAGATGATGAATTGATTATCAACGGTTTCTGTTCCTTTGACGAATACATCACGAAGGAATATTTTTACGGTTATTGTCGCAAAGCGTATGATATTTTCGACCATAAATACCAGCTTTGCAACAAGACCGGCCTTGATTTTTATTCATTGGCGCACGAATATTACATCAGTTTGCTTGTTCATGAGTTCAAGCCGCTTCTCGACCGTCCGAGAGGCATGAAACTTTCGACTTGGATGATCAATGGCTTCAGATATGTCGTGCTTGATGCGCTTAAGGCGTATAACAAGGAGTTTGCGCAGCTTAGCGACTCTTCAGCAGACGATGTTTTGGAATACATTCGCTCTACTGATTATGAGGAAGGCATGATGCAGCAGGTAGCCGATGCGGCGTCGTTACATTATAAAAACGACGAAATCATGCAGCAAATAGTGCAGTTGGTGCTGTTTTCCGGCTATCCGCAGAAAGAGGTGGCTGAGATGATTCACATGACGCCGGCTGCTGTAAACCAGCGTTATAAGAAAATGATGGACGAGTTCATCACTCCTTATGTGGTCGAAAATTATTCGGAAGGCCTCTATCAAGGAGCAATGTACGAAATTGAGGCCGGAGAAACAGAGGCGGAATACATGCCGGCTCCGAAATGTGGCGCAAAAGCCAGATTCAGCTTTGGTGGTGCGAAATTTATGTCAGAAAAATCGGTATATATGGGAACCAGAAGAATCACTCCGGACGAAATCATCGCGCTCAAGCCGAATGAGATTTTTGTTTTTGGCAGCAATCTTCAGGGTTATCACGCAGGTGGCGCCGCTTTTACGGCTCGCGTGAAATTCGGCGCTGTGATGGGCAATGGCGATGGTATTCAGGGACAGTCGTACGCCATCCCGACGATGCAAGGCGGTGTGGAGACAATCAAACCTTATGTTGACAAATTTATTGCTTTTGCTGCTGATCATCCCGAGAAGGACTTCCTCGTGACGCGCATCGGATGCGGCATTGCAGGCTTTACGGCAGCCGAGATCGCTCCTTTGTTCAAAGAAGCAGTGCGCATGCACAACGTGTGGCTTCCTGCCGATTTCCTTAGGGTCTTAGGCGAATAAGTCCGCCATCTTTTCAAGATAAAACTTATCGGTTTCATCGAAATTGCCGGCTCTCTCACTGTCGATGTCGAGAACCGCTGTCACTACACCTTTATTAATTATTGGCACCACAATCTCCGATTTTGTAAGACTGCTGCAGGCAATATGTCCCGGGAAAGCGTCGACATCAGGAACGATAACGGTTTTAGCCTGCTGCCAAGCAGTGCCACAAACTCCTTTACCTTTACTGATACGTGTGCAGGCTAACGGACCTTGGAAAGGACCGAGAACAAGCGCATCACCGAGGACACGGTAGAAACCTACCCACCAGAAGTTAAATGTGTCTTTCAAACACGCTGAGACGTTGGCCATATTGGCGATTACGTCAGTCTCGCCTTCAATCAAAGCTGCGATTTGAGGAATTAGATTTTCGTATAATTCTTTCTTCGAATCACCTTTTATTATTAAATTTTCAGACATAATATCTCAATGATTATTGTTATTGCAAAAATTATAGATTCCATCGATGATAATCCTATTAACTTATTGAATTCCATACCTTTAGCTTTTGAAAATCTAGCACTGATCAGTATTGAATAAGCTAAAAATGGAATAAAATAAGCCAATATCATCAAGTTTTTAAATATCAGATAAATCAATGCTATTGCGATTATTGGATTCAGATAAAAAACGTTTCGCATGAATCGCTTGCCGAAAACCGTTACTGTCGTCTTTTTGCCGTTTGCCTCGTCCTGTTCAGCATCGCGATAATTATTGACTATCAACAAGTTATTAGCGACAAGACCGATAGCGATACCTATAACTAATATCTGCCAGTTAACAAAACCTGTTTGTATGAAAAATGTAAAAATTACTGGTGCTATGCCATAAAACAGGACAACTGCCACGTCTCCAAGCGCATGGCGTGAAAGCGGAAACGGGCCGGCGGAATATGCAAAAGCGCTTAATAATATGACGATTCCGAACGGCAGAAGTATCCAGCCTCCCCAATATAATAAGGTACAGCCCAACATAAAGGTCAAAATGCCCCAAACTATTATTCCACGAAGCATTTTTTGTGGAGAAATCAGTCCTGAAGCCACCATCCGTTGAGGTCCAAGTCGTTGATCGTCAGCACCTTTAATTCCATCAGCGTAGTCGTTGGCAAAATTGGATAAGACTTGTGACATAACAGCAAAAATGAGGCAAATTGCAGCTGGTAACCAATTGATTTTCAAATAAATAGAAGCGAAAGCCACCGACATGACGACGGGAGCTATCGAGACCAACAAAGTCTTTGGTCGAGCCGCTTTTATCCAATATTTAAATGACACCTTGCTCATTTTGTTTTTTCGCTTGATAAATACGGCATAAGCCACAGCTTAATGCCTTGTGTTTCAATTCTTTAAAACCGCAATCACTCAACATTGCCATAAACTCTTCCGGCATCGGAAACTTTTCAACTGTCTGCTGAAGATAACGATAAGCATTGGCATTGCCCGAGACACGTTTTCCGATATGAGGTAGTATGTTTTTAAAATAAAGATTATAAAACCAACGCACCATAACATTCTGAGGCTCAGAGAGTTCCAAAATTATCAAAGTTCCTTCAGGTTTTAAAACGCGAAGAATCTCTTTCAATCCTTTTTCTCGATCGGAGAAGTTACGGACCCCAAAAGCGACCATAGCGGCGTCGAATGTATCATCTTTAAAACCAATATTTTCAGCACTGGAAATTGAGAAACTTATTCTATCTTGCAGGCCTTTTTTCTCGGTCTTCTCCTTCCCTATTTCAAGCATTTTTGTTGAAATATCAATGCCGAAAACCTTAGCGTTTTCTACCTTTTCCGCGATTTTTACCGTAGAATCTGCCGTACCGCATGCGACATCGAGAATCAACGGATTTTCGACATCAATCAAGGATTTTTTAAGACGTCTCACAGCCTTACGTCTCCACGATTTGTCGACATTCAGCGAGAGGATATGGTTCAGCTTGTCGTAAGTCGGAGCTATATCGTTGAACATCAATGCGATATGCTCGTTATCAGTAGCCATATTTATCTTTCCATTTAGCTTTTAACGAGCGTCGTAATTCAAGCTCCTTTGGGTTATCTTGAGGCGAATATAAACGCACTCCCGAAATCTCTTCAGGCATAAACTCCTGTTCAACGAAGTTACCCGGATAGCTGTGTGCATATTTGTAACCATCGTGATATCCAAGGTCTTTCATCAGTTTTGTCGGGGCGTTGCGCAGGTGCAGAGGCACGCTGAGGTTACCTGTCTTCTTCACCAAAGCCTGAGCTGCGTCGATAGCCATAACTGCAGCGTTGCTCTTAGCCGACGAAGCAAGGTAAGTCACTGTCTGTGAAAGGATTATCCTACTCTCAGGCCATCCTATCTTGTTCACAGCGTCGAAGCATGCATTCGCAAGCAAAAGCGCGTTAGGATTGGCATTTCCGATGTCTTCGGAAGCCAAAATCAGCATTCTGCGAGCAATGAACAGCGGATCCTCACCTGCCTCAATCATCCTGGCGAGGTAATAAACCGCCGCGTTAGGATCGCTGCCGCGTATCGACTTGATGAAGGCCGAGATGATGTCGTAATGCATCTCACCCAGACGGTCATATTTCAGCAGGTTGCTCTGTATGTATTTCGTTGTAACTTCGTTTGTTACCACCAGTTTTTTGGCTTTCGGCTCGGCGTCGTCGAGCATTCCTACCACAAGGTCGATGGCGTTGAGCAGCTTGCGTGCATCGCCGCCGCTGATCTGCATTAGAGCCTCGTCTTCCTTCACCACTATCTCCTTCTTGAAATCCTCTCTCAACACAGCTACCGCGCTGACTATCAGCTTCTTAAGGTCGTCTTTCTCGAGTTCTTTCAGAATATACACCTGACAGCGCGACAGCAACGGCGATATCACCTCGAAGCTCGGGTTCTCTGTGGTGGCGCCTATCAGCGTCACCAGTCCCTTCTCGACGGCGCCGAGCAGCGAGTCTTGCTGCGCCTTTGAAAATCTATGGATTTCATCGATAAACAGTATCGGCGGTTCGGGCGCCATGCGCGCTCGGTCGTAGACCTCGCGCACATCCTTCACCCCACTGCTGACTGCGCTAAGCACAAAAAACTGGCGCTGCACCTGCTTCGAGATGATGTAAGCCAACGTAGTCTTACCTACTCCTGGAGGTCCCCAGAATATCATCGAAGGGATGTGACCACTTTCAATGGCGCGACGCAGCACGGCATTCTGACCAATCAGATGCTCCTGACCGATGTAGCCGTCCAACGATGTCGGACGCAGCCGTTCCGCTAAAGGTATGGTGTTTCTCATTGATTAACAGCGACTTCAATAATGGCTCTTACCACATAAAAACCGATAACAACGGTATAAACGATCTTCATAAAAGTGCCAGCGAGGAAGCCTATAAATGAACCGAAAGCCGAACGCCAAGCCTTCTCATCAGGCGTGCCGCCCATTTTCTCTCCTACATATGCCCCAACAAACGGTCCACCGAGAATACCAAGAATTCCAAATGGTCCGAGCACTATGCCAAGCATCGGAAGTACCAATATTCCCACTATCAAACCAATGGTGCTGCCTCGCACTCCAGCTTTGGTGCCGCCGAATTTCTTGGTACCCCAAACAGGCACTACATAGTCGAGAACCGTTATCACAGCGCAAATCAAGCCAGCTATCACCAAAAACTTAGGTGAATAGCTGTATCTGTCGGTCCAATGCACCAGAAGCAGCGCGAGATAACTCACGGGAGTGCCAGGAATTCCTGGTATTATATCGCCAATCAAGCCGATGATCAGCACCACTATTGCTGAAATAAACAACAAATAATCCATGTCAAAAATTTTGCACAAAGTTAATAATTTTTGTTGACATTTCACAAATTTTTTGTATTTTTGCGAAAATTTAAGGACTTAAAAACTGAATATCATGAGAAGAAGCCTTTTCCTAATAGGCCTGTGCCTATTTTGCAATCATTGCTTTTCCTGGGATTTATCAGGTGTTGCAGGCGGTCGCAGCAATGCGACGGGTAATTGTTCGGTGTCGTTCAACGACTTCTGGAGCATTCAAAACAATCCGGCCGGTATGGCCGACTATCCTTTTCTCGGCGTAGGTTTTTCCTACGAAAACCGATTCTTCATGAAGGAGCTTAGCTATTACAACACAGCCTTCGTGATGCCAGTAAAAATTGGTACTTTCGGACTTTCGATGAGTCGTTTCGGGTTTGAAGATTTCAACGAAAACAAACTCGGATTGGCTTACGCGAGAGATTTCGGCCCATATCTAAAGATGGGCTTGAAGCTTGACTATCTGCTATTTAACTTTTCCGATGACTACGAAAAACGACAAACGGCCACGTTTGAGTTGGGAATTCAGTCGGACATCACCGACAATTTGCGAATTGGAGTCTATGTCTTCAACCCAATCAATGTAAAGCTGAAAACCATTCATAATGAACGGGTTCCGGTCGTTTTCCGCTTTGGATTCGCTTATCGAGTGACTAAAGATTTCTTGGCGACATCGGAGGTGGAATACAATTCGGAAAGTCGTATCGACTACCGTTTCGGACTGGAATATCACACCCTAAACGAGTTTTACATCCGTGTTGGAGTACATACAAATCCTGCGACGGCAAGCGTTGGCGTCGGATACACGCTAAACCGCGTCGTTATTGATGTTTCCGCAAATATGAACCAATACACAGGCGTGTCGTTTCAAAGCAGTCTGATATTTAAAATCAAGGAGGTCGGACTATGAAACGCATTCTGACACCTTTATTAATAATGTTTCCTTTACTGGCTTTCACGCAAAGCGATATTACCGATGAAATCATTATTGACCAGATTGAACGGATGCTTGAAAACGACGATAATGCCGACGAACTCGATTTCACCGATCTTATCGAGAACTATTGGAATATCTGCGAGAATAAAATCAATATCAACAATGCCGAAGAATTGAATCAACTCATTGAGTTACATTTAGTTAACGTTTTTATTATTGAAAATATCAATTCATATAGAAAGAATTTCGGCAATATAATGATGCTCAACGAATTGACTATGATTGAAGGCATCGACGAGATGACTCTCAACATACTAAAACCACTGATTTGCTTTGAAAAACCGTCGGAAAAAGAGATATTACGAGTTAAAGATTTATGGAAATTTGGCAAGCATCAGACTATATTTCAAGTTGAGCAGTGTTTTAACGAAAAAGCGGGTTACAAAGAGGATAAATATCTCGGAAGTCCGCAGAAAATGCTGCTAAGATACAGCTTTACATCTCATAATAAACTTGAATTCGGCTTTGCCATGGAGAAAGACGCCGGCGAGAAAAACATGCTCGATTTCGTGTCGTTTCACTGCGTTCTTCATGACTTAAAATTTGTGAAGACTCTGGCTCTTGGCGACTACCAACTTGCTTTCGGTCAAGGGGTTACATTGGGCTCGGGCATGGCATTCGCGGCCAGCGGAGGCTCTCTCTTGAGAAAAAGTAAGAAGATTCGTGCCTCTAAATCAGCCAATGAAGTGAGATATCTGCGAGGCGTTGCAACCACTTTGAATTACAAAAATCTCGACTTGACTATTTTTTATTCAAATAAAAAAGCCGATGCCAACGTCAGCGTCATCGACAGTCTTGGTGAGCCTTTGGTAGTGACTTCGCTGCAACAGTCAGGCCTGCATCGTACCGAGAGCGAACTCGCTGACCGTCACGCGATTACACAACAATTATATGGTGGAAATCTCAGCTATCGAGGCTCAAATTTTCAAATCGGATATACAATCCATAAAACACTTTTAAGCTGTGAACTGAATCCCGATCCTCGACTTTACAACACCTTTTATTTTCGTGGCAAATCACTTGTAAATCAAGGAGTTGACTTCTATTATGTATTGCGAAAGATAGCATTTTACGGTGAAGCTGCAATCAGCGACAACAAAGCGCCTGCAGCATTGATCGGGACAACGGTTCAACCTGCGGGATATATCGATTTTACTGTACTTTACAGATATTACGACAAAAAATATCAGAACTTTTACTGTAACGCCTTCGCCTCGGGTGGCGCGCGTAACGAAAGAGGGCTTTATCTTTCAACGTCAATCACGTTCGCACCTCGTTGGCGACTAATCGCTACCGCCGATTATCCTCAGTCCGACTGGGTCAAGACATCGGCCTACGCACCAAGCCGCGCGCAGGATTACAACCTTCAGATTGAACATCAAATCAATAGCAAATCATTGTTTTTCATCCAGTTACGATATAAAGACAAAGAGAAAAACGGCTCCAGCGAGAATACCTACATGCGCTCCCTGATTCACGATCGCAAGATGTCGCTCCGTTTTCATGTCACCTACCCTGTCGGCCCCGATTTTACACTGAAAAACCGAGTCGAATACATCGTCAGCAAAGATGTGCCGAAAAATGGCACATGTTATCTGATATATCAGGATATACTGTACAATCCGGAGAATCATCCTTACAGCCTCGCCTTCCGCTATGCGCTATTCGATAGTCCCATAGGCGCCGTCTACGCTTACGAAAACGACGTGCTCAACGCCTTCGCCATCGGCAGTTTTTACCACAAAGGTGTGAGAATCTACCTTCTAGGCAAGGTAAAACTCCGATGGGGACTCGCCATCAACGCGAAAATCGGCTGCACAATCTACAGCGACGTCAACGAAATAGGCAGTGGGCTGGAAAAAATTGAAGGAAATGTGAAAACTGAGGGAAAACTACAGCTGATTTGGAAACTGTAAATTCAAAATTTAAAAATTTAAGATTTAAAACTAATTTTGAATTTTAAATTTTAAATCTTTAAATCAATAATTCTAATACAGTTTTTGGCGTTTGATGAGATATGCAGTCAACACCTGATCGTACAGCTTGTTGATGTCGGCTTCGACGTAGTCAATCTGGTATTGGTAGCAGTGGCGCAGCAGCTCGTCTTTACGCGCCTTCATGATCTGTTCGTATTTCTCCTTAACCTCCGTCGGGTTGAGCTTCACCACATCGCCCGACTCGAGGTCGACAAAACGATACGGACGGTTCTCAAACTCCAGCCTTTGCTCAAGGAGTCCGTCGTGCACATGGAACAACACAACCTCGTGCTTGTTGTAACGCAGATGCTCGAGAGCGGCAAACAAATCATCGTAAGATGCCATGTTTTCAAGCATATCGCTGAAGATTATGACCAGCGAGCGTTTGTGCGTCATCTCGGCAATCTTGTGCAGACAAGCCGTGGCGTTGGTTTCTTTCTTTTCATTTTTGTCGTAAGGCAACAATAGCTTCTCCAACTCATTGTAAATCATATTGATATGAACTGGAGCAAGCTTCGCCTCGGTGTGAATCGTAACGTCGTCGTCAAACAGATCCAAACCCACCGCATCACGTTGACGACGCATCAGCTCCATAAGCGAAGCTGCGCTGTAAACTGCAAACCACAGCTTGTTAGGATGCTGATAATCAAGATGTTGACGCACAGGGAAATACATGCTCGAGCTTGTATCCACCACAAGCTGGCAACGGAGGTTGGTCTCCTCCTCATAACGTTTCACAAACAGCTTTTCGGTCCGGCCATAAAGCTTCCAGTCGATATTACGGATCGGCTCGCCAGTGTTATACAAACGATGTTCCGCAAACTCGACTGAAAACCCATGAAACGGACTCTTGTGAAGTCCCGTGATAAAACCTTCGACAATCTGCCGAGCGTGAAACTCAAGACTCCCAAGAGGCGCAATGTTGTTTTTATTCAGCACCTTGATAATCAAATAGTTTTAGTCGTCAATTTTGAAGGCCTTCAGCTTTCGAAGAAAGGTGGTCAGCCGAAAAATGACGACTAAAAGCACTACAACAACTTCTTCAGCTTCTCTTCAAACGATGCCTTTGGAGCTGCTCCGACATTCTTGTCGACGATCTCGCCATTCTTGAAGAAGAGCACGGTCGGGACGTTTCTAATGCCATATTTTGCTGATATTCCCGGGCATTCGTCGACGTCGACTTTTGCCACTTTTGCCTTGCCGGCGAATTCGTCTGAAAGCTGATCCATATAAGGAGCAATCATGCGGCACGGACCGCACCATGTTGCGCCAAAGTCAACCATTACTGGGAGTTCCGACTTCAAGACTTCAGCCTCGAAGTTTTCTTCTGTGATATGTACTGCCATAATTTTAAATTTATTTTGATAATTCGTAAGTTACTAAATCTTTGTATTCATTCATCTTTTTGAAAACCGCCTCAGCATTGATCTTGCCTTTCTCAGGATGCGTCGAGCAAGTCATGTTATTCTTTTTATCGATAAGAAGCATCGAGTACGGCTGATTGCCAGGGTTTTCTTTAATTATATCAATGATAGCTTTAACATTTTCACCATCTAACTTATTGATATTCAATCTAAACTTAGCTTCGCGTGTCGATTTACTGAAGACATCGTCAAGCAATGCAACCTCTTGAACCTTCAACTCATTCGGACGTTTCTTTTCATCCGGCAAATCTCTATTTCCGTATGGTTCCTGAACGATTCCGGTAATCATCAACGGCGTCCCGACTACGAACAGATGCTTGTAATTACATTTCATATATGCCTCGCCGAAGAGGGCAAACGAATAGCTACTCGTCTGATCCTCAATGGTATACTTGCCGTATGGCTTACCATTTTTCGAAGTCAATTCGGCAACATTGGTGACGATTCCGGCCACATGTACAGTGGTGCCTTTCTTATTTCTAATAATGTCGGGCAAATTTTCGAGTTTCGCATCGGTAAAATACTTTATCGTATATTCGTAAGCGTCGAGAGGATGCGAACTCAGATAGAAACCGATGGCTTCCTTCTCCTCGTCGAGCATCTTCACGTTCGACCAGTGTTCGCATTCAGGAATGTCGAGTTTAAACAGGTCGTCACCGCCAGCTGCCTCAAGTTCTCCGAAGAGGTCGATTTGAGCGTTGTTTTTGCGCTCATTGCTAGCATTTACTTGCTTTATCGACTTCTCGATGAAATTCATCTTCTCGCCTGGAGCGATATAGAAATATGCGGCACGATGCAGCTCTGTGAAATCGCTGAAAGCACCAGCTCTTGCTAGCTGTTCCAACACTTTCCTGTTAAGCTGCTTCGCTCCCACCCTCGCCATGAAATCGGCAAAACTCGTGAAACGACCGTTAGCCTCGCGTTCCTCCTTGATGACATCGGCCACCTCGCCAATGCCCTTGATGCCACCCATTCCATAGCAAATATCGCCTTGCTCGTCGACAGTAAACTTGTATTCCGACCTATTGACATTCGGTGGCAACACATTGATTTTCATTCGTTTACATTCATCAAGCATAAAAATAACCTCTTCAGCGTCGCGAATGCTCGAATTCAACACTGCCGCCATAAACTCGGCCGGATAATGGGCTTTTAAGTATGCAGTCTGGTAAGCAATCCACGAATAACAGGTGGCGTGCGACTTATTGAAAGCGTACGAAGCGAATTTCTCCCAGTCGTTCCATATCTTTTCGAGAATCTTAGCGTCGTGACCGAGCTCCTGACCTTGTTTCATGAACTTGTCCTTAAGCTCCATCATCTTAGCTATCTGCTTCTTACCCATAGCTTTACGCAGGGTATCCGACTCGCCACGTGTGAAGTTGGCCAGCTGTCGCGACAGAAGCATCACTTGCTCCTGATACACCGTAACGCCGTAAGTATCTTTGAGGTATTTCTCCATCTCCGGGAAGTCGTACGAAATAGGCTCGCGTCCTTGCTTTCGAGCGATAAACTTCGGGATGTAATCCATCGGACCCGGACGGTAAAGCGCGTTCATAGCGATAAGGTCCTCAAACACTGTTGGTTGCAGCTCCTTCAGGTATTTCTGCATGCCAGGCGATTCAAACTGGAACGTGCCGATGGTGTTACCAGAACTGAACAAGGCAAATGTCTCCTTATCGTCAATCGGAATATGGTCGATGTCAAGGTCGATGCCGCGCGTCTTCTTGATATTCGCAAGAGCATCCTTAATCTGCGTCAACGTCTTCAAGCCAAGGAAGTCCATCTTGATGAGACCGACGTTCTCAACTACGTGTCCATCGTATTGAGTAACAAGCACATCCTCGCCCGAATCCTTATCTTTGATAGTACAGACTGGTGCGAATTTCGTCAGGTCGTCGGCACCGATGATGACGCCGCAGGCATGAATGCCCACCTGACGGTTAGTATCTTCGAGTTCTTCAGCGTACGTTAGCATTGACGACACATTCTCATCGTCGCCTTCGAGCAGTTTCTTGAGCTCAGGAACGTATTTGTAGCAGTTTTTAAGATTCACCTTTGGCGACTTGCCCTTCTCATCCTTGATGTTATCAGGGAAACTCCTGTCGGGAATGAAACTCTTGATTGTCGCGACATCCGACAGCGGAATCTTCTGCACGCGGCTCACGTCCTGGATTGCCGATTTAGCAGCCATGGTGCCGTAGGTGATGATATGCGCCACCTTCTCCTTGCCGTATTTATTGGTGATCCATTCGAGAACCTTGCCACGACCATCGTCATCAAAGTCAACGTCGATATCAGGCAACGAGATACGGTCAGGGTTAAGGAAACGCTCGAAAAGTAAGTCGTACTTAAGTGGGTCTACGTCGGTGATTTTCAAGCAGTAAGCCACCACAGAGCCTGCCGCCGAGCCACGGCCCGGACCGACCGAGACGCCTAGTTCTTCACGTGCACCGCGGATATAGTCGGCCACGATAAGGAAGTATCCTGGGAATCCCATGGATTTCATGGTATGCAGCTCGAAGTTGATACGCTCATTCTGCTCGTCGGTGAGGTTATCGCCGTAGCGCATCTTAGCGCCTTCCCAAGCCAGTTTCGCAAGGTAATCGGCCTCAAGTTTTATACGGTACAGCTTCTCGTAGCCGCCCATTTTCTTGATCTTCTTCTCGCCTGCCTCGCGACTCATCACCTCGTTGCCGTGCTCATCACGCGTAAACTCATTGTAAAGATCCTCTTCGGTGTATTTTTTCTTGTATTCCTCAACAGTTCCGAAGTCTTCAGGGATGCTGAACTCCGGCATTATCGGGTCGGAATTGATGGAATATGCCTCCACCTTATCGGCGATTTCCATAGTGTTTGCTAGCACTTCCGGCACATCGGAGAATATCTTGTACATCTCTTCAGGCGTCTTGAGCCATTCCTGCTTAGTGTAGTGCAGACGTGAAGGATCGTCGAGGTCTTTGCCTGTGCTTAAGCATATCAGACGGTCGTGAGCCTCGCCGTGCTCTTCTTCCACGAAATGCGCGTCGTTGGTAGCAATCACTTTGGTTTTCGTCTTTTTAGCCAGCTCAAAAATCACTTTATTGACCTCCACCTGACGGGCATACACTTCTTGATCGCCGCCCGGTTTGTCGGTCTTATGTCGCTGAACCTCAAGGTAATAGTCGTCGCCGAACAACGATTTAAACCATTTGATAGTCTCTTCCGCGCCTTTGATGTCACCGTTCATGATCTTCTGCGGCACCTCGCCACCCAGACAAGCCGAAGTGGCGATTATTCCCTCATGATATTTCTCGAGAAGCGCGTGGTCGATACGCGGATTATAATAGAAACCGTCAGTATATGCTATAGATGCGAGCTTACAGAGGTTTTTGTAGCCCGTCTTGTTTTTCGCCAATAAGATAAGATGCCAGCCGCGGTCGTTACGACCTTCTCGTTTATCGATGCTCACGGGAGCGCAATAGGCTTCAGTACCGAATATCGGCTTGAAGTTGGCCCCGTCTTTATTCACCTTATCGGCATAATCGGCCAACTCTTTGATTCCAAACATGTTACCATGATCGGTAAGAGCCATGGCGTGCATGCCGTTTTTCAGACATTTGTCGACCAGATCCGGGATCTTCGACATTCCGTCGAGGATGGAAAAATGCGAGTGCACATGAAGATGCGTAAACTGGATAGTGTCAGCATTTTCTGGCGTTTCCGCAGGTTTTTCTTCAACCTTCTCTTCTATTTTGGGCTCTTCTTTAACCTCATAATTCGGCTTGATTTCGATTCCTGCTGCTTTAATCACATCAGGATTTGCCTCACGGAACTTTTTGAAGAACTCCTCTCCTTCCGGAATATCAGTATTATCAAGCACTCCGCGACGAACACATTCCAGGAACACGCGTGCTGTAGCCTCCACATCGGCGCAGGCGTTATGAGCCGAGCTGAAGTCTTCGTCAAACAGAAGTTTGTGAAAATCAATGAGTTTAGGTAATTTAAATTTGCCGTTTTTGCCACCTGGAAATTGACAAAACTCAGCGGTTTTCTCGGTACAGGTATCTATTATTTTCCATTCGGGAAGCGGATTCTCGTCACGATTACGCAGAAATTCGCAGCCAACGATGCTTAAATCGAAGTTTATATTATGTCCGACGAGATATTTCGCCTTCTTTGCAGCTTCGAGGAACATATCGAGCACATCGCCCAATGGTTCACCGTGCTCGAGAGCGTATTCCGTGGAGATGCCGTGCACCATCTTGGCGTTGATAGGAATCTCAAAGCCTTCGGGGCGCACGATATGATTCTGAGCTTCGACGAAGTTACCCAGCTCGTCGTGCAGTTGCCATGCAATCTGTACCATCCGCGGCCAGTTGTTGAAGTTGGTCAGCGGGGCGTTATACAGCAGCGGCAAGCCTGTGGTCTCAGTGTCGAAAATCAAAAACATATCGTACATTTTTTGGAATACAAAAATAATATTTTTTTCAATAAAATTTTAAGATATTGAAATTTTTTGTACTTTTGCACCCGCAAATCTCGGGTAGATTTGGGTTAACTAATTATAAATCAATTAAAAAAGTAATTTTATGCCAGCAAAAATCAGATTACAGAGACATGGTAAGAAGGGTCAGCCTTTCTATCACATTGTAATTGCAGACGGTCGTGCACCTCGTGATGGTAGATTTATTGAAAAAATCGGAACTTACAATCCTGTAACAGTTCCAGCTGAGATCAATTTGAATTTTGACAAAGCTCTTGATTGGTTAAACAAGGGTGCTCAGCCAACCGACACAGTCCGTTCAATCCTTTCGAAGAAAGGTGTCATGTTGAAGAAGCATTTGATGATTGGTGTCCAGAAGGGCGCTATGACAGCTGAACAGGCTGAGGTCAAATTCCAGACATGGATGAAAGAAAAAGAAGCTAAGTTAGCTAGCGAAATCAAGGCAAAAGCCGAGAAGAAGAAAGCTGACCAGAAGGCTAGAATCGAAGCTGAAAGCAAGGTGAACGCAGCACGCGCCGAAGCTATCGCCAAGAAGCAGGCCGAGCTCGCAGCCAAGGAAGCAGCAGAAGCAGCAGCTGAGAATGCAGAAAACGCAGAGGAAGCTCCAGCAGCAGAAGAGGCTCCAGCAACTGAAGAAGCACCAGCCACAGAGGCTTAAGATTCAAAATCTTAAAAAACAACAAAAAAGCACCGAGAGATCGGTGCTTTTTTAGTTTAGTTCTTGAACACTAACCCATTCCCGTCGTAATCGACCGTAATCGGTTTATCCTTATTAACCTTATCGGCGATGATCATTCGTGACAACTCATTCAGCATTTCACGCTGCATCATACGTTTCACTGGACGGGCGCCGTATTGAGGGTCGTAGCTGATCTTTGCCATGTACTTCATTGCAGCGTCAGTCATGTTGATGTCGATGCCGTTTGGTTTGAGCATTTCCTTGACTTTGTTGAACTGCATTGCAACAACGCTAACTATCTGCTCCTCAGTGAGTTGCTTAAACACGATGATGTCGTCGATACGATTCAAAAACTCAGGACGGAAGTGGTTACGAAGCTCGCCTTCAGGCACGTTTGAAGTCATGATGATGATGGTGTTCTTGAAATCCACCAAACGGCCTTTGTTGTCAGTCAGACGGCCATCGTCGAGCACCTGCAACAAGATGTTGAACACGTCAGGATGCGCCTTTTCAATCTCGTCGAGAAGCACCACCGAATATGGCTTACGACGCACAGCCTCAGTGAGTTGGCCGCTCTCTTCGTAGCCCACATATCCTGGAGGCGCACCGATCAAACGCGACACGGTGTGACGTTCCTGATATTCGGACATATCGATACGAACCATGTTATTCTCATTGTCGAACAAAAACTCCGCCAAGGCCTTTGCCAGCTCGGTTTTACCGACACCGGTGGTTCCCAAGAATATGAACGAGCCGATTGGTCGTTTAGAGTCCTGCAAGCCTGCCCTGCTCCTTCTGATAGCATCGGAAACAGCGGCTATAGCATCGTCTTGTCCAACGACACGCTTGTGAAGCTCCGTCTCAAGATTCAAGAGTTTTTCACGCTCACTTTGCATCATCTTGTGAACCGGGATGCCAGTCCAACGTGACACGATTTCAGCAACATCGTCGGCCGAGACTTCCTCGTCGACTAATGGGTTATCGCCCTGAACCTTAATGAGTTGCTCCTTTGCTTTGGCAATAGCTGCTTCAGATTCGGCAATCTTACCATAACGCAGCTCTGCAACTTTTCCGTAGTTACCTTCGCGCTCGGCCACCGTTGCCTGATATTTGTATTGCTCGATATTCTTCTTCTCGCGCTGAATCTTCTCCACGAAGCCACGCTCGGTCTCCCAGCGTTGCTGGATTCCCTCGCGTTCCTTATTCAACTCATTGATACTTTTAGTCAACTCATCAACCTTCTTCTTGTCGTTCTCACGTTTAATGGCCTCGCGCTCAATCTCCAACTGACGAATCTTACGCTGCACGTCTTCAAGTTCCTCAGGAACCGAATTTATCTGCAGACGCAGACGCGAAGCCGCCTCATCAATCAAGTCGATAGCCTTATCCGGCAAGAAACGGTCGGAAATGTAACGAATCGACAAATCCACAGCGGCGATGATAGCTTCATCGAGGATACGAACCTGGTGATGTGTCTCGTATTTCTCTTTCAGACCACGCAAAATCGATATTGCCGACTGCTCGTCAGGCTCGTCGATCATCACGATCTGGAAACGACGCTCCAGAGCCTTATCCTGCTCGAAATATTTCTGATATTCGTTGAGGGTTGTAGCACCGATAGCACGCAACTCGCCACGCGCCAGAGCTGGCTTCAGGATGTTTGCGGCATCCATAGCGCCCTGACCGCCGCCAGCGCCCACCAAAGTGTGAATCTCATCGATGAAAAGTATCACCTCGCCATCGCTCTCGACCACCTCTTTGATGACCGATTTCAGACGTTCCTCAAACTCGCCCTTGTACATTGCACCCGCGATAAGTGCGCCCATATCAAGGGAATACACCTTCTTCGACTTCAAGTTCTCGGGCACGTCGCCGCTCACGATACGCTGCGCCAAACCCTCAGCGATTGCTGTCTTACCCACGCCAGGCTCACCTATTAATATAGGGTTGTTCTTGGTGCGTCGCGACAGAATCTGAAGCACACGACGGATCTCCTCGTCACGGCCTATGACCGGGTCGAGCTTGCCTTGAGCCGCGAGCTCGTTGAGGTTTCGCGCGAACTTGTCCAAAGCTTTCTCCTGTCCGTTCTGTTGATTGTTAAATTGGTTGTTATTCATTGTTTTTCTCCTTTCTATCGTTTTTCTTGAAATACATCAAAAAGTACTCCAAAGAGTAAAATCGGAAATTTTGACATAACAAATGACATTTTGACACTTTTCACAATAATTATTATTTTTATTCATTAATAAAGAAAATTTACTATCTTTGCAAATTAAACTCATTGGAAAATGAAAAAACTGTCTTCGACATATAAATTCATCGTTTTAGCCGTCGCTATCTTATTCTCTATCAATGAGATAAAGGCACAGTGCGAGATCCATCTCGAAGATGGGGTGACGATGCCGGTTTGCTGGAACAGCGAGCTGCTGCTGAGCGTCGACCTCAACGTCAACTACTCGTATGCCTGGGTGCACGAAGGCGACACCATCAGCGAAGGTCCTTCGGCATTGGTGAAAATCACCGAAAACAACTCTGTTTACAGCGTTTTCGTGTACAACACGGTGACTAGCGCACCGGTCTGCGACAACAGCATCACAGTAACGATGAGGCCGAAGTTTGACATTGATTTTGAGCAACTTGCGTTGACGTGTTCGGATAAAAACGACGACAACGGCAAGACAGCACGCGTCAGAGCGACAGCATCGGGAGGCGGCTACACCAGCTTTACCTATCATTGGAACGCTCCTATCCTGCCGATTCAGTACATGGACGACCCGCAGGTGGCGATAGGCCTCAGCGCTTATACCAACTACACCATGACGGTGACCAACGAATACGGCTGCTCGCAGACCGATACGGTGAGCCTGAGGGCTTATATGAACCCGAATATCGAGATTATATCCGACCCTAGCGACACCGTTTACCTTGATAATCCGTACGTTACGTGGTGGTTCAACAACAACGACACTGTGTATGAAGGTCACGAAGGACCAATCGAGATCGACAATTTCTTCTGGGAATTCGACGGTTATGACCACACTTTCACGAGTTCACGACCTAAGATTGCATTCTCGGAAGAAGGTCAAGGCAACGCCATGCTGACGGTCACCAACGAGCAAGGCTGCGACACCACTTATCGCGACTATGTGACGGTGATGCCAGTAAAACTTAAGGTTCCGAACATCTTCACCCCTAATGGCGACGGCATTAACGACTATTTTGAGATCGGTTACGGCGACGACGGAAAGCCTATCAACGACTTGAACAAATATTTTGAGAGTCACAAGCTGGTGATTTTCAACAGATGGGGTAAAATCGTTTATGAATCAAACGATTACAAAAACGACTGGGACGGCGGCAAGCTCCCGGATGGCACATATTTCTACGTTTTGGACTGCAAAGGACATACGCAGAATTATAATTATAAAGGAAGCGTAATGATTTGGAACTCAGGACGTTAGTTTAATAGTTTAATAGTTTAATAGTTTATAAGTTTAATAGATGAGAAGATTTTTACTATCAATATTGATTGCGATTTTGATGTGGTCTTGCGGTGATGATGAAAGCAAGATCAGCACCGGTTTGGTGAACAATCCGGCTTCGGCGACTGAGAGTGCCAACTCGAAGGAGCCGAAGATCGAGTTCGCAGTCTATGAGCACGATTTCGGAAAGATGATACAAGGCGAACAGGTGTCGTTTACCTTCAAATTCAAGAACACCGGCAACGCCCCGTTGATCATCACAGCGGTTGAGAAGACCTGCGGATGCACCGACACCAAATTCCCGAGAGAGCCTTTAAAACCTGGCGAAGAAGGCGGCATTACAATCACCTACGACAGCAAAGGTCATAAAGGATTTCAGAACAAACGCGTCATAGTGAAGGCCAACACCAACCCTTCCGAGACCATCTTGAAATTCAAGGCTCAAGTGCAGACCGTCGACAATTTTTAATTATTAAATTTTGAATTTTAAATTTTAAATTATTGAATATGAACACATTAAGCATTTTACTTCAGGCAGCTCAGCCACAACAGCAAGGCGGCAGCTGGTCAGGACTTATCATGATCGCTTTGATCTTCGTGGTGTTCTGGCTTTTCTTCATCCGTCCACAAAACAAGAAACAGAAAGAGGAACAGAGATTCCGTGAGTCATTGCAGAAAGGCGACGACGTTGTCACCGTTGGCGGCATCCACGGCAAAGTGGTCGAAGTGAAGCCAACCACCGTTTTGGTATCAATCGACAACAACGTGAAAATCGAGGTCGAGAAGTCAGCATTAGTGGCTGCTCCAACTCAAACACCTCAAAATAATACCTTAAAGTAATACTTTATGTAAGATGGCAAAAGTAGAACAGTCTCAAGGAATTAGGCGCTTCAGCGGGATGATAATTTTCATCCTGGTGGCAGCCACATTGTGGCTTATCATCAAGCTGTCGGACACATACACCGTGACCGTTCCTTTTGCCATTAATTATGTCGACATCCCCGCTTCGATGCTGGTTGAAGACAACGACCAGGAGGTCAATGCGACGGTGACGACGAGTGGTTTTAAGTTGCTGAATTATTATTTCAAAGACAAGAAAAACCGTGGCATCGACATCTCGTTGAAGGAGGTGAAATACAAGAAAATCGAAGACAGAGTGTATTCGTACAGCAGCCGTTTCATCATCGACGCAATAGCCGATTTCCTTGCGTCGAGCGCCAACGACATACAGCTGACCGATGACGTGCAGTATTTCAACATGAGCCGCTTGGCTTCGAAGAAGGTGAAGATTGTGCCTGAGACCAGTTTCGTGTTCGAAAAGCAGTACAACTACTACGGCGAACCTACGTCAACGCCTGATTCCATTACCATTTACGGCTCGGTGGACGATGTCAATAGGACTAAAGAGATAAGAACCAAAGTCATCACGCGCAAAAACGTGAACCAAAATGTCGTGACCACGGCTGAAATTGATTTGGACGAGGCGCTCACGGCCGACATCGAAGAGGTGGAAGTGTCAGTAAACGTTGAGAAATACACCGAATCGGAGGTTGTTGTCCCGATAGAGATTCCGGAGAATCTCAACATGCACCTCTACCCTAACAAGGCCAACGTGCGTTACATCGTGGCGATGAAAGATTACGCCATCATCAACAATATGTCATTCAAGGCAATAGCTGATACCACCGACATGTTTTTGAGCGATGTGCTGCCCGTAAAACTCGTGCTGTTCCCCAACAACACGCAGATCATCGACATCGACCCGAAAGAGGTGGAATACATCATCGTGAAATAATGAAAAGAATAGGCATCACCGGCAACATCGGCAGTGGCAAGAGCTACGTGTGCAAGATGTTCGAAAAGCTCGGCATCCCGGTGTTTTATTCCGATGATGAGACTAAAAAACTATATTTGATTCCTTCCGTTAAAGAATTGATAATCAATAGATTTGGAGAAGAAGTGTATTTCGAAGACGGCACCTTAAACAAGAAGCTTCTCTCCTATCATCTTTTCAAAAACGAAGAAGCTATGCGGTTTATCGAGTCGGTGCTTTATCCCGCTCTGGACAAGCGTTTCGACGAATGGTGCGATGAGCAGAAATCGCCTTATGTTCTTTATGAATCGGCAATTTTATTTGAAAAGAATTATCAGAAGTTTTTCGATAAGATAATATTCGTTTCGGCGCCCGAAGACCTTCGTTTACAACGAGTTATGCTTCGCGACGAATGCTCTGAAGAGAATGTCCGCTCAAGGATGCGCCTGCAAATGCGCGAAGAAACCAAGATTTCGAAAGCCGATTACGTTATTTATAACGATGGGAATAAGGCTGTAGAGCCACAGGTTGAAGCCGTCAATAAGCTTCTATGTTGCTGATACACAACGGTCCGCGACTCTCCTCAAAGTTTATCACAAGTTTATCGAGTTCAACAGGATTAAAGCGAACTATTCGTTTGTAACCAACAGTTGTTGTCTCATCGAAAGTATTGATTCTGAACCATTTACCATCTTTACAACCTTCCAGATAAAACGATTTAACGCGCTGCCCGAGTTTTACATATTCCTGAATCATCACTTTGCTAAGCGTAACTGCCTTTTCAAATGAAAATGAGATAGTTCCGTAAGGATAATCGTCGTCGGTAGCCCAATACGTTTCAGAATTATTATCATTTACTTTTGAAGCCGAGAAACGCCTGCCACGTTCATTATCTGCCTTAACTTTTGCGTCATATAACTTATTATTACTCAATTCGTTAGTGATTGTATTATAAAACTCAATTGCACGAATCGAATCGATCGGATGAATCTTTCCGTTAAGGGCAACCGGGAAGTTAAGCAGCAGGTTGGAATTATGTCCGACGCTATTGTAATAAATATCGCATAACTCGTTGACGGTCTTTACTTTATCATCTTCATTTTCATGATAAAACCAACCCGGACGAATTGAAACATCAACCTCTGCAGGGACCCATTCAGTGCCATTTTCCGTCTCATTACACCAATTTGTGGGCTCAGAATAGCCCTTTTCATTGCCTATCCAGCGAACCGCCTGGAATGGACCGCCAAATATCATTGCTGTGGGATTATGAGCCAGCACTGTATCCTTAGCGCGTTGATAATCATAGTATTTATTATGATCAATCTGACGAGTCTCACAAGCGCCGCCATAATAGCCGTCACCACCGTTAGCACCATCGAACCAAAACTCGAAAAGCGGGCCATAATTATTCGTAAGTTCTTGAATCTGTTGATGATATGTCTCAACATATTCAGGAAAAGCATAGAAAGAATTGTGCCTATCCCAAGGCGAACAATAGATTCCGAACTTAAGACCATATATCTTACATGCCTCGGAAAGTTCTTTTACGACATCTCCTTCCCCATTTTTATAAGGCGATTTAGAAATGTTGTAATCGGTTGATTTTGTTGGCCAAAGACAGAATCCATCGTGATGCTTAGCAGTAAGAATAACGCCCTTCATGCCTGCATTTTTCAGAGTTGCAGCCCATTGGTCACAATCGAGATCGGTAGGATTGAAAGTAGTCGCCGGAGTATCGCCATAGCCCCATTCCAAATCGTTGAAAGTGTTAAGTCCGAAATGGATAAAAGCATAGGTCTCAAGCTCCTGCCATTCGAGCTGAGCATCAGTAGGCACTGGATAAATCGGCGACGGAGCTTTGGTGCACGAAGCCAAAGTCAGAGCTATTATCGCACTCAGAATTATTCTTTTCATGTCACAAAAATACAAATTTTTTCTTGTTTTTTTCAAAAATCATTTCTAATTTTGTAGGTTAAATCATTTATTGAAAATAATCATATAAAAATTATAGAAATGAGAAAATTTTACTTGACGCTTTTAGCATTGATGATCACTACATTGGCTTTTTCGCAAGTCATTGTTAATGAAGGATTTGAGACTGGTAACACAGTGGGCCAGACGCCCGTCGGCTGGATTTGCAGCGATAACGGTTGGAAAGCCGGCATCACCATTCCGGATGATAACGAAGCCCGCGGACGTAAGCCGCACACTGGCGACTGGTACATGTATGCTACCTATAACACCGATGTTTGGACTTACAAGGAGATCAGCGTGACTGCTGGCGAATACTATCGCGTTTCGTTTTGGTATGTGACTTGGCATACCGACCACTTCAACCTTGAAGTCAAAGCCGGTCCAAGTGCCAATCCGGCGACAATGACAACAAATGTTGTTCCGCTGTTTGTTATCGATAACACAGAATATCAGCAGACCTCAGGAGTTTTCCAGGCCACAAGCACGGGCAATTATTATGTCGGATTCCACAGCTCTGCCAATAATTTCGCATGGTATCTGTCGATCGACGATGTAGTGATTGAGCATACAGCGCAATATTGCTTTGATATTGAACAACTTACAGCCGACACCACGGCATATTTCGGCGAGTCGGCATATCTGCGTTTCCGCCTCAGCAACACAGGCGAACAGGCCGATACTTATCAGTTCACAAATACAAGCTCATTGCCGATAGAGTTTTATCAGAACGGTTCGCAGGTAAGTCAGGTAAGCTTAGCATACAACACTTCCGTTGAGATGATTGCCAAAGCGACTTTGCCGATGAATCTTACTAATGGCGAGGTTTTGCATGCAACCTTCGATGTCACATCGTCGCATTCAGCACCTACGCAGTCGGCCGACTTCACCATCACTGCCGCTGCACCTGTCAGCACCTTCCCGTTGACAGAAGGCTTTGAGGACGTTACCTTCCCTCCTGTAGGCTGGCAAAACGTGGCCACAAACGGCAATTATGTGTATGAACGCAAGACTTCCAACGACTGGCCAAGTTGTCTGCCACACGACGAAAGCGCCGCTATGGCTCGTTTTTACTGCTACACCAGTCCATCGGGCAGTTCATGCAACTTAGTTTCACCCAAACTGCAGCTCAGCGCCACCGACAACACTGTTCGTTACTGGATCTTCCGTAACTACAACAATAACATCATGGGTCCGGATAGAATCAATGTTTACTACTCCCCGACCACCAACATCAACGATGGCACCTTGCTCGGCACCGTGCACCGTAACACCATGCTCGAGCCAGTTGTCGGCGACGTCAGCGACTGGTACGAATACAACTACACCTTCGACAGTCCGGAAGGCTATGGTTTCGTGATCTTCGAGGCAGTGAGCGGCTACGGCTGGAACCTCTGTATCGACGATATCTACATCAACTCCACATCTGTCGACAACGACCCGCCTACAGTGGTGTATCTGAGAGGCACGCAGACCTGGGCCGACACTCCAATGGATATCACCTTGAGAGTGTACGACGAAACTGGCGTTCCTAGCCAGATGGAAGCCACGTATACCATTGACGGTCAATCATATAACATCACATTAAATAAGAACGCTAAGGCCAACTACGACTTCACGGCTACAGTGCCGGCACAGCCTAACCACACCACGGCAAGCATTGTGTTCCACATGGTCGACGATCTCGGACATTCAGCCGATTCGGATCCTTTCGAGTTGCATTGGGACTGGCAGGCGCCTATCCTTCTCGAAGGCTTTGAAGGACAGCAGTTCCCGCCAGCGGGATGGTCGATACAATCGCTCAACATTAGCTGGTTTACATGGTACAGAGCAAGTGCTGAATGGGCTACAACCTACTTCGGTGATGAATATCTGGTGACACCGCCTCAAGGCACCAAGATGGCCGCTCTCGAATGGGATGAGTCGGAAGAATGGGGCCCGCAGGATGAGGCTCTCGTGACACCTTTGATTGCCATCAACCGCCCGACAGTGCTGACATTTGAGACATCGTGCGTGTATGGCGTTCCAGATTACCAAGACCATTATAAAGTCGATGTTTTGAATACAAATACCGGCACCTGGACCACACTTTGGGATGCAGTGAATCTGCCGCCTATGCTTAACAACTTCGACGAGCCGGTCAGCATCGATCTTTCGCAGTATCAGGGCAATAACATCAGGCTGAGATGGCGCGGCCACAACAACGGCACAGATATCTTAACATATTCTTGGTTCATCGACAAGGTGAAGGTCGTGGCTACAGATACTATCACTTCGGTAAACGAGAATTATCTTGAGACCAATATATACCCGAATCCAGCTGATAACATCTTGACTATCAATGCAGAAGAAGAGATACAAAACATCAGCATCTATAACATTCTTTCCGTGAAGATGATGGAGATGGTTATTAATAATAAGGAAGCTGTCATCGACCTCACAAATTTTGAATCGGGAATGTATTTCATTGAAATCATTGGCAAAGACGAGAAGAGTATTAAGACTTTTATAAAGAAATAAGATGGATATAAAAGCTATAAAAGAAAAGTTTAACTCGTTGTTTGGCAATGAGTTACGCATTTACACCTCGCCTGGTCGAGTTAATCTGATCGGTGAGCATACCGACTATAACGGCGGCTTCGTGTTTCCGGGAGCTATCGATAAAGGCATCTATGCAGCGATAAATCCTAACGGAACTGACAAAATCAGGGCCTACTCTATTGATTATCAAGCTAAAAGTGAGTTTGGAATGCGCGAAGAAGACGCTCCGAAAGAGCCTTGGGCAAGATATATCTTTGGTGTGGTTCGCGAGATGCAGAAACGCGGTTTCCAGCCTAGGGGATTCGACACAGTATTTGCAGGCGATGTACCGCTTGGTGCTGGAATGTCGTCGTCAGCGGCCTTGGAGAGTACCTTTGCCTTCGCTTTGAATGATATTTATAACTTAGGTATCGATAAATTTGAGCTTGCGAGAATCGGGCAATCGACTGAGCACAACTATTGTGGTGTGAAATGCGGTATAATGGACCAATTCGCCTCTATTTTTGGCAAAAAAGGTCACCTTATGCGCCTAAACTGCGCTACAATGGAGTTCGAGTATTTCCAGTTTGACCCCAAAGGCTACAAAGTTGTTTTGCTCGACACTGTCGTGAAACATGAGTTGGCATCATCAGCCTACAACAAACGTCGTGAATCGTGCGAAAATGCTTGCGCTCACATTGCGAAACGTCATACCGAGGTGAAATATCTCAGCGACGCTACGATGGCGATGCTCGATGAGGTTAAAAACGAGATTCCGCAAGAAGATTACATGCGCGCCAAGTACGTCATCGGCGAGAAACAGCGTGTTTTGGACGTCTGCGATGCCCTTGAAAATGGAGATTACGCCACTGTCGGCGACCGTATGTACGGCACACATTACGGCATGAGCAAGGAATATGAAGTCAGCTGTGAAGAGCTCGATTTCCTGAACGACATCGCAAAAGAATGCGGTGTTACAGGCTCGCGAGTGATGGGCGGCGGCTTCGGCGGATGCACGATAAACCTTGTAAAAGAAGGACTTTACGACAAGTTTATCGCCACAGCGAAAAATAAGTTTAATAAGAAATTCGGACATGAGCCAAAAGTTTATGATGTGGTAATCTCAGATGGAGCTCGTCGCCTTGAATTTTAAATTTTAAATCTTTAAATCTTTGAATTTTAAATCTATAGATACATGAAACCAACATTATTAGTTTTAGCAGCTGGAATGGGTTCACGATATGGAGCCCTGAAGCAGATGGACGGTGTAGGTCCAAACAATGAAGCGATTTTGGATTATTCGATTTACGACGCAAAGCGCGCAGGATTCGGAAAGGTCGTGTTTGTGATTCGTAAAGACTTTGCTGAGGCTTTCGAGAAAGTAAACAGCAGCGCGAAGTTCGGAATCCCGGTAGAATATGTCTACCAAGGACTGGAATGCCTCCCGAAGGGCTATAAAGTGCCTGAAGGTCGTGTAAAACCTTGGGGAACAGGTCACGCAGTGCTGATGGCGGCCAACGTCATCAAAGAGCCGTTCGCAGTGATCAACGCTGACGATTTCTATGGCAAAGAGGCATTCGAGGTGATGGCAAAATATCTCGTGGAATGCGAAGGCAAGAAAGGCGCTTATTCGATGGTGGCTTATAAGCTCCAAAACACCTTGTCAGACTTCGGTACAGTGTCAAGAGGCGTTTGCACAAGCAACAGATGCAACTACCTTCAGACGATTGTGGAGCGCACTTCTATCGCCAAGACAAAGGACGGTGCAGCCTACACTGACGAGACTGGCGAGCACTCTCTCCCACTTGACACCTTGGTATCGATGAATTTCTTCGGCTTCACCCCTGATTTCTTGGGTTACCTCGAAGACGGATTCAAGACATTCTTGGATGGTCCGGCACAGACCAACATCAAAGCCGAGTTTTATATTCCATTGATGGTCAACAATTTAATCAATGACAAGAAAGCAAAACTCAAAGTTTTGTCAAGCGATGCCGTGTGGTTTGGTGTGACTTATAAGGAAGATAAGCCGGATGTGGTGAAGAAGATTCAGAATCTGATTGACAAGGGCGTGTATCCTAAAGAATTATGGAAATAATCATTAAATAATATTACGAAAAACTATGCAAAAAATCACGCCTGCGAAACCTCGAGGGCTCGCCCTAAAGTGATTTTGCATAGTTTGGAGTTCAAAAATAATTTCGAATTATGGCAGAAAAAGCAAAACAATGGGGCGCAATCATAGTGATGATAGCCCTCTTCGCGATGATAGCCTTCGTGACGAACCTCTGTTCGCCAATGGCAGTTATCGTCAAAAACCAGTACGGCGCGAGCAATTTCCTTTCGCAGATTGGCAATTACGGCAACTTCATCGCTTATCTCGTCATGGGAATCCCTTCGGGCATGCTCATCAAGAGATATGGTTATAAAAAGACCTCGCTGATAGCGTTAGCAGTAGGTATTATTGGTATTTTGGTGCAGTGGGCCAGCGGCTGGGCAGGCTTCGGTGTGTATCTCATCGGCGCTTTCATCGCAGGATTCTGCATGTGCATGCTCAACACAGTCGTCAACCCTATGCTTAACCTTCTGGGTGGCGGCGGAAATAAGGGCAACCAGCTCATCCAGATAGGCGGCGTGTTTAACTCAGCGGCTGCAGTGGCGGTCTACATCATCATGGGCGCACTCATCGGAGAGGCCACAAAAGCTAAGATTTCCGACGCCACCCCTGCTCTGATGATAGCCTTAGCCATCTTCGTCATCGGTTTCATCGTCATCCTCTTCACGAAGATCGAGGAGCCTGCCCAGCCGGTCGAGGTCAAATCGGAAGTCAAGGATAAATACAGCGCCTTCTCGTTCCGTCACTTCAAGCTCGGCATTCTCGCCATCTTCCTGTACGGCGGCATCGAGGTGGGAACGCCAACTTACATCATGCAGTATCTCACGGCTCAGCCTGATGCTGCTACACCCGGTTTCGGCATGAACGGAACCATCGTGGGTCTCATCGTGGCAGTCTACTGGCTGATGATGCTCGTCGGTCGTTTCGTGGGCGGCGCCATCGGAGGCAAAGTGTCGTCAAAGGCAATGGTGACAACGGTTTCCATCGCTTCGATAGTGCTCGTTTTGTTCGGAATGTTCGCCCCTACAAGCCTCATGGTCAAGGTTCCAGGCATCGACTGGGCCAACGTCTCCGTCATCTGGGCTGAAGTGCCGGTTGGAATCTTCGCCTTCATCCTGGTCGGTCTCTGCACTTCAGTGATGTGGGGCAGCATCTTCAACCTCGCAACTGAAGGTCTGGGCAAATACACCGCCATGGCATCGGGCATCTTCATGACGATGGTGTTCGGCTTCGCCATCATGGTAGGTCTGCAAGGCCTCGTCGCCGACTGGACAGGCAGCTACATGACGAGCTACGTCGTGGTGTTGTTCTGCGCAGCATACATCTTATATTATGCACTGCTCGGACATAAGAATGTGAATAAGGATATTCCTACGGAATAATACTTTGGCAGTTGGCTATTGGCTTTTGGCTATCATGGATTTATAATCCAATGGCCAACGGCTAATAGCCAATGTTTTTCTTCATTAATTCCTCTTTTTCTTCAGCTTTTTCAAATAATCGCCATTGGGCCATGGTGCGGACGAGGTTATGCTCGGGATATTTGATTTTATAATAGGTGTCGCCGTTGATGTAATCCGCTAGAAATCTGACGGTTTGCATGTATGGAAACAGCAACGCCGCATACGGAAGGTTTTCTTTTTCGATTGGAAGGAGGAAACCTTTCGTGCCTTCAAGGTAACCCTTAGAAAAAGCATTGTAAATCTCCATATTGAAATCGACATTGTCGAGATTCTGGTCATCCTCAGCACTAGTATTTGCTGCAGTTCTCAAGAAATCGCCATAATCGGAGAAGACAAAACTCGGCATAACCGTATCTAAGTCAATGATACACAAAACATTACCTTCATTGTCAAAAAGCATATTATTTACTTTCGTATCGCAATGACATACACGCTTCGGCAGCTTACCTTCACGGAAAAGACGCTCGCCGAGAGTCATTTTTTCTTCACGTTTGAAGATTTCATCAAGATAGTACTGCACTTCTTTCACACGCCCTACCCTATCTTCAGCCACAGCATCGCGAAGCTGTTTCAAACGGAATTCGATATTATGAAAATCAGGAATGATCTCGCCAAGTGGCTCTTTTAAATCAGCTAAAAGCGACTCAAACTCACCGAACGATTTGCCTGCGATATATGAATATTCAGGCGTAACTGCTTGATATGTAATCGAATCGGGAACAAATACCATCACTCTCCAATACTTTTCTCCATCGAAATAATACGATTTTCCAGCTTTTGTCTTTAAAAATTGAAGAGTATTCTTGCCTTTCTTCCGGATATGATCAGTCACCTTATTAATATTGTCCATGAGCATGTCGACATCCTGAAAAATGGCGTTATTGATGCGTTGCAGCACATATTTCGGCTTATCAGAACCATCAATAAACACTTTAAAAGTGTCGTTAATCAAGCCCTCGCCCATCGGTTTCACATCGGTCACTTTCCCAGTGATTTCGAACTTTTCGACAATATCGTTCAGCTTTTTCATGTTAAAATTTTTTGTAAAAATAGAAATAAATATCGTACGAATGAAAAAATTTTGTACTTTTACATGTTTAATACATTTGCTATGAAAAACAAAAAACTAACTATTTCGATCACAGCGATGATTTTGCTTCTCATCGTCGTGATGAGCGGTTGTAAAAGCGACTGTAATTCAGGGAAAAACTACATAATTGAAGATAACTTTATCGTCTTCGACGAGCCGCAACGTGTTGAAGGTCAGACGAGTATGCTTGAATTTGCTGCCGAGCCGATTGAGAATGTCCGCATCGGCTTCATCGGATTAGGCATGCGCGGTCCGGATGCCGTTTATCGTATGACTTTCATCGACGGCGTTGAGATTGTGGCTTTGTGCGACCTCCTTCCGGAAAATGTGGAGAAGGTTCAGAGCGGCATTCTGGAAGCCAAAGGATTGCCGCGAGCCGCTGAATATGTTGGTCCTACAGCGTATAAAGAACTTTGCGAGCGCGACGACATCGACCTCGTTTATATCTGCACCAACTGGCAGACGCACGTCGAGATGGCTGTTTATGCTATGCAACACGGCAAACACGTAGCCGTTGAAGTGCCAGCCGCCACATCGGTTGCCGACTGCTGGAAGCTCGTCGACGTCTCTGAGCAGACCCGCAAACACTGCATGATGCTCGAGAACTGCACCTACGACTTCTTCGAGATGACGGCTTTAAACATGGCTAAACTCGGAATGTTCGGCGAGGTGATTCACGGCGAAGGCGCCTACATCCACAACCTCGAGCCGTATTGGGCTGAGTATCAAGACAATTGGCGTCTCGACTACAACCAAAAACACAGCGGCGACGTGTATGCCACCCACGGACTCGGACCAATCTGTCAGGTGTTGGATATCCACCGCGGCGATAAGATGGATTATCTCGTCTCGATGAGCACACCTTCGTATAACGGCAAGAAAATCGCCGAAAAGATGATGGGCACCGACCAGTTTGCCAATGGCGACATGACCACCACCATGATTGAGACTCACAAAGGCAAGACCATCTTGATTGAACACAACGTCTACACCTATCGTCCTTACAACAGATTATTCCAACTCACTGGTACTGAAGGCTTTGCAAACAAATATCCTGTCGAAGGCTTCACTTTGATGGAAAAGAATCTGCCTGAAGGATTCCTCGAAGAAGGTCAACAGCTCAACGTACACGGTTTTGTTCCGAAAGAGGTCCGCGACAAGATTTTAGCAGAATACCTCCATCCTATCGCGAAAGATATCGAAGAGCTGGCAAAGCAGGTCGGCGGTCACGGCGGCATGGACTTCATCATGGATTACCGTCTGATTTACTGCTTGCAGAACGGTCTGCCGCTCGATGAGGACGTTTACGATGCCGCTGAATGGTCATGCATCGGCGAGCTCAGCGCTGCTTCTATCGAAAATCACGGCATGCCAGTGAAAATGCCTGATTTTACTCGTGGTGACTGGGATAAGATCCAAGGTTATAAACATGCTTTAAAGTAAAAAATACAATTCTAAACTAAAAATAAATCATCATGAAAAAGAAATTCGTATGTCCAATTTGCGGCTTCGTTTATGAAGGAGAAGAAGCTCCTGAAAGATGCCCACAGTGCAAACAGGTTGTTGAATGGAAGGTCCTCGATGAGAGTGCAGCACTTAACTTTGTGACCGAGCACGTCATCGGTATTGCCAAAGGCACCGGCGATGACATGATAAAAGATTTGAACGCTCATTTCATGGGAGAAGCCACCGAGGTGGGTATGTATCTCGCAATGAGCCGCCAGGCCGACCGCGAGGGATACCCAGAAATTGCTGAGGCATTCAGACGTTATGCATTCGAAGAGGCAGATCACTGTGCTAAGTTTGCAGAGCTGCTCGGCGACGTGGTTTGGGACACCAAGACCAACCTCGAGAAACGTATGGTGGCTGAATGCGGCGCCTGCGAAGACAAGATGCGCATCGCCCGCGTGGCAAAGGAACGCAACCTCGACGCTATCCACGACACAGTGCACGAGATGGCAAAAGACGAAGCCCGTCATGGTAAAGGCTTTGAAGGACTGTACAACAGATATTTTAAATAGTTTACGGTTTACAGTTTAAAGATTAGGGGCGTTTTTCGCCCCTATCTTTTTTCCATTTTAGCTCTAAACTCTACACTAATAATTATATCCCTTTCCCATTGTCATCTTCTCGGTCGGATAATGACCGAGGTACACCAAGCCGAGGTTGCCGTCGATGGCGATCTTGTCGCCCATCTGAATCTTATGACCATTCAGCTCGGCGCAGTGTTTCTCATCGTTGACCATCAGCTCGACACAGCTCACCACACAGACTTTTCCGAGACGTACCGCTGTGACAGCCGCATGCGATGTAGCTCCACCACGAGCCGTGAGCAATCCGTCGCAGTCGAAGATCAAGCCGATGTCGTCAGGAACGGTGTCAGGACGCACCAGAATAACGTTTTCTTTCTTGTATTCTTTGCGTAAAGTCTTGATATCCAATTCATTAAATGCCACAAGACCGTTCATCGCGCCGCCTCCGATGCCCATGCCTCTACCGATCTGGTTCATCTCCGTTGGCGACTGTACGAAAGCGTTGACGGTGTCTTCAAGCTTTAGGTCTTGGTCGCGGATTTGCAGGATGTGGAAGTCTTCCGGCTTATCCGACTCAAACGTAAACTCCATCTCCTGCGGCGCGTAACCTAGCTCTTCGGTCAGCGTGGTGGCAATGGAATAAATCTTCTTGTAAATCTCGGGAAGTGCAGTCTGCATTGACGGTCCCTCGAGGTTAGCGGCAATACGCTGCGTCTCTCCTATCGGCAACGGCTTCACCAAGCCGCCCACGATGTCCTCACCCTGACTGCGCATGGTGAAGTCGCCATACAGATGCACGCCAGGACGCTCACGATGCGGGTTCTGAGTGAACACCACGCCGGTGCCCGACACCTCGCTGATGTTACCGTAAATCATCTGCTGCACGATGACAGCCGTTCCCCAGTTCTCTGATATACCCAGATGCCTGCGATATGCCAGTGCACGCTCGGAGTTCCATGAGTCAAACACCATATTGACGCATTCGATGATCTGCTTAAACGGGTCCTGCTCCAGCTCAACGCCGTGTTCTTTCAGGATTTCCTTGTAGGAATAAGCCATCTCGCGCATCTGAGCCACCTTGAAGTCGACCTTCTGCTTGACGTTATACTTCAGCTTAAAGCTGTTTATCTCCTCATCGAAAAAGTCACGATGAATGCCTTTCGCCATGCCCCAGCTCTGCAGGAAACGACGGTACGAATCCCAGATAGCCCAAGCTTTTTCAGGGTTTTCCGCCACTTTTTCGACGAGCTCGTCGTTCAAGCCTACATTGAGGAACGTATCCATGGCTCCCGGCATCGAGATAGCCGTTCCCGAGCGCACAGAGACCAGCAGCGGTGCCTCCGGGTTGTTGAACTTACGGCCCGAGATCTGCTCCAGCTCGGCGATGTATTTCTTGATCATCCCGTGAATCTCGTTCTGCAGCTCCGGGATAGCGTTGATAGTCTCGTTACGACGGAAAGCCTCGGTGGTGATGACAAAGCCCGGAGGCACCGGCATTCCCTTCAAATACAAGGTCTTCAGGTTGTTTGCCTTATTGCCGATAAACACCTGGTTGTCGATCTTCGGCGTCGAACGCCAGAACGGACTTATCAGCATGTCGGAGTTGTATGTCATGATGTCGCTGATGAGCTTGTGGTCGAGCGTGGCCTCCATAGTCCTCAAGGAATTAAGGATTCGGCCGATGAAGTTATCCAACGGCTGCATCAGGAAAGCGTCGGAGAGCATGTCACGATGGAACTCCTCCGATTTCTTACTGATAAGAGCCACCATGTCGCGCTCGCTGAGCTTGTTTTCTGGGTCGAAAAGCTGCGGAATGACGACCTTCAGCGGGTATTCGTACGACTTCAGGAAGTACTTGATAATTATACGTCTGACGTCTTCCGCAATGAACTGGAAGATGTTGATATACTGGCCAAACGAGAAGCTTCGCGAGGTCAACGAATACCTCAGCATGTCGAGTTTCGAGTTGAAACTCTGGTTGGTGATGCCGTCGAGTGCCAGACCGTCGCGGAAATAACGCAAAATGATGTAAATCTGATTCAGCGTCCGCTCAGAGATGTACTCGAGGTTGATGCTCTGCACCACCTGCTCCATGAGCTGCGTCGCCACACGTTCGAGTCTGAACGTCAAGCCCATTGCCTCGAATTTGTTCTCACGATAGGTGCCGTACATCGACGGGATTCCGATGGCGATATGACGTTTGTGATAGATATTTTCCCAGCCCTCGCTGACTTCCGGATTGAAAATTATCTCCTTCAGCTTGTTCATGAAGGCGTAAATCATGCTCAGCGACTTGCCGAAATTCTTTTCCTTATAAACCTTTTCGAAATCGTCGATATCCTTGTCGGGAATGAACGGGAAATTGCGCAAATACGCGAAAATATTGACACTTTCGAAGCTATATTTCTCACGGAGATAAGCATACAAGTCGCGGATATCCATCAAACGCAGATGCTCACGCTTATATGACTCTTCATCGAGACTTATCTTATCGGCTGCTTTTTTGATGAGATTTTCATAGTCGTCGCGCGAAAGCATCAGAATATCCTCGGGATTCAGACACGATATCTCGCACATCGTCTGCACAAGGTTATGGACGTGAACGAAATATTGACTCTCCATGTCAATCGACTCGAACACGTTGTTCGGCAAAATCGGCTTCAAATCGTCGAGATTGCCGTCGCTCCAGAACTGGAACACCTTGAAAGTCAAGTCGATAAGAGTGTTGTTGCTCTCGGTGTGAACCTGTTTCCTCAAGAAATGCACCAGCTTATCCTGACGAAGCGAGATCTCATCCATATTGGTAGTGACGTTACGAATCTCGCCCTCCGCTCCTATCTCGTTGAAATACACTGGGAAGATTCGCGAGAGCTGTTTCACCTTTTTATAATAAGGCGAGATGTTGGAATTCAAAATCTTGGTAATCTCCCTCTGGAAAAGGTCGGTATCGCTAATAAAGATGCCGCCGAGTTTCAGGTTGACAATCAACGAGGAAAGCAGCTTGTCGAGAGGTGTCTTTGAGTATTCGATGAGCTCAAGCCACACCCGAATATTCTTGATATGGTCAGTATTTACTGACAGTTGCCAGTCTTCATTTACAAACACATTGCCTGGCGTGACGAAGCCGAATTCAATCAACCGTTTCTCAAAATGATTGACGATCTCCTTCATCTCGGTAGTGTCGATGTCGATGATTTTCTTACCCAATGTAAGCTGGAAATCGAGCACCGCCGAGGTGTAATTCTTACGTAATTCCTTGGCCAGACTGAAGATCGTGTCGATAAACGGAATCAGCTCATCCTGCGGCATCTCATCGATGGCGTCGCGCATCATGCGGTCCATGTTCCAAATCAGACGCTCGCGCTGGTTTTCCATCCCTGGAAGATGCAGCAGATAAAACACATAATGGAACTTAGTGATGAAGTGTCCGAACAGCTTTTCCGACTCGGTAAAACGCTTCGCAACCTGTTCAAAATGAGGCATTTCCGCAAGGACGTCCCAAGTCTTGGCCGCCTTTAAATTTTTATTCAAATCATCGAAATACGGCTTTCCAACCTCATCAATAATCACTATTTTTTCCTCATCGGAAAGCAGTTTTTCGTTATCCGAAACCCATTTTTCAACCTCCGATGTCGACTGCCAATAACGATAATTCTCCTGAAGCATCATTCTCAACAGACTGCAAGCCGAATTGCTGAATTTCTCATCTTTTGCTACACAATCCAGATAACGCTCTGCATGTTTCGTTGCGAGAATATAACAATCTTTATTCGATTCAAATTTATCTTCTAAGATATTGAATGTCAATTCAATAAGATTGGAATGCTTTGGTGATTTGGTGTAAACCTGACCTGCGAATTCCAGCAAAGTGACAACGACATTAAGCCGCAATTTCAGCGCCACTTCAGGTTTCAGAAGACTTCGCATCATCTCGAGAGGCAGCTTCAGCGTGTCGGCCGGAACATCATCGCGGGTATAAAACCAGAAATCGTCCATCAAAATCTTACGCAGTTCCTCAGTCACAAAGGTGTGGTTCGACAGCGGATGATGGTATTCTGTGACACACTCCTTAGCGCGCTTATTTATGCCGAAGTAATTGGCGCTCAATGCAATAAACGCCTGATGCTCTTCAGGAATGAAGATGTCTTTGTATCGAGTCTGCGCCAAATTTGCCTCCAGCGCCTGTGATTTGAATGTCTCGCTCATGATAAACTATTTTTCCAACTCCTCTTCAAGAAATTCGGCGGCATCGGCCACGCAGTCGGAGCATTCGCGAAGCACCCTGCCAGTACCGACGCCTTTCAGCATCTTACATTGCGTGGCACCGTTTCGAAGCTGAAACTTATTCATAATCTGTTTCATGCCACGGATAGACTTCACTCTGTCGTCGGACGCCAGACTCAGCACCATTCCAGCGCCTGTGATAGCTCCGCAAGTGCCTTCCATGTTACCCATTCCGAGGCCGAACGCGCTACCGAGGTTTCTTGCCGTCTCTTCGTCAAGACCAGCGAGGTCGCAATACGTGCAAAGCAAAGCCTGCGCGCAGTTATAGCCGCAGTTTTTCTTCTCCACTGCTTCCGAAATTCTTGATTTCATGATTTTATTTTTTGCAAAGATAATGTTTTTTCTCCATATTCAATAAATATCTTTTCCTTTCCAAACCTCCACCGTAGCCAGTCAAAGTGCCATCGCTGCCGATGACGCGATGACATGGTGCTATGATGCTTATTGCATTGACTGCGTTGGTATTAGCGACAGCACGGACTGAATTCGGCTTGCCAATTCGTTGAGCCAGTTCACCATACGAAATGGTCTTCCCGTACGGGATTTTCAATAATTCGTTCCAAACTTTCTTTTGAAAATCAGTCCCGACAAATAATAAAGGAATATCGAAATTACGACGTTGATTCAAAAAATATTCGTTTAGCTGTTGGCTAGCCCTTTCTATAACATCCGAAGAGCCCTCAACAAAGTTGGCATTCAAGATTCTTTGCAAACGCTGGTCAACTGAAGCACGCCGCTTACCATCAGCCCAATCGCAAAGGCACAGTTTCCCTTCAAACGAGCCCAAAATCATTTCCCCGCATGGAAAAAGATAGCGCACGATATTTATAATATTCCTGTTTTTCATTTATCGTTCCTCAAAGGTCACATGAACCACATCGCCAAACGTCTTCCCTATCTTTTTTCGAATATCTTTCCGAATCCCTATAATAAAACAAGGTGTTCCCATTTTCACGATTTGTCCGTCATAAGGCTCGCCATCAAATGTTGCATGAACCGCCAAACGGCCTTTATCAAATATTTCCTTGATGTTAAATGGCACCTCGACGTATGCGGCATCCATATCCTCATTTTGGATGATAATCGCATCAAATTCAAACATTTTGCTCATATATCAACGATAATTTCTGCAAATTTATGAAAAACATCCAAAAATTTGTATATTTGCAGAATAAATTAACTTGATCGATCATGAAAATTTGCAAATTATTACCAATCATCCTTTTCTTATTAACCGGTAACCTATGCTTCGCGCAGATTCAAACCATCGAATGGCAAGGCATGCAGAGGCAATATCTCGTAAAAACACCTGAAAACTACGAATCGCTGCCGGTTTTGTTCTTCCTTCATGGTTTAGGCGACAACATCAACCATGTCAACAGCGAGCATAATTTCCAGCAGGTTGCAAACCGTTTCAACTGGATGGTCGTCATACCACAAGCCATCAACGAAGGCAACGGAACCATGTGGAACGCCGCCCTCATGAACAGCACAATCGACGATTCTGGCTTTCTGATGGCTCTCCTCGACAGTCTGGCCGTACAATATCCGATAAATCAAGACAGTGTGTTCTTCACCGGCTTCTCGATGGGCGGTTTCATGTCGCACCGAATGGCCATCGAACACGGCGACCGCATCAATGCTGCCGCGCCTGTCAGCGGACTGATAACCTACGCCATGGCAAACCAAACTCCAGTGGCACCGGTGAGGTTGCTGCATATCCACGGAACCAGTGATAATGTCGTAGGCGACAACGGCTACTCGCAGTATTTCGGTTCCAACCTCGGACTGGGTGTCGACGCAATCCTCAACTACTGGAGAAACGCCAACGGCTGCACCAACGAGCCGATTATCGACTCATTGCCCGACACTCATAACGACGGCCTGAGGTTTGTGCAATACGTCTATCCCGGCACCAAAGAGCTTCGTTTTTTGAAGGTCATCGGCGGCACCCACAGCTGGTATCGCAATGCAAATCAATATGATATAAGCTATATCGATTATATTCACGATTTCTTTACGGGTAAAAACGCGGTAAACAACGTCAACAACCCGACCACAGGTGAGTTGAAGGTGTATCCCAATCCCACCAACGGTCAGATAAAGATCGAATTAAGCTCCCCTACTACCGTAGAAGTTATTGACATTCAAGGCCGTACAATATTACAACAGCAGACGGATTCTTGTGTCGTGTTTATAGACCTGAAAGGCACCCAAAGCGGTGTTTATTTTGTAAAAGCCAACGGATTAACAGAAAAAATCGTTTTAGAATAATTTTTAATAAACTAAACAATCATCATAATGAGAGATTTTATCGGAAAATGGCGTGTCGCCGAAATGTTGTGGTATAACGACAAAAAAGAAGATTTTGAATGGCTTAAAGTTGAGGATTTCCTTGCAAAACCAGATATTGACCCTGATTACGTCCATGCGGCGAAAACCATAATGGAGTTCACCGACAACAAGATTCTCATGTTAGTGCCAATTCCGGAAGGCGTGTCGCAAGAAGAGATCGACGAGGCTGTGAAATCAGGCGAGATACAGCTCAAAGACGGCATGATGTATGCCGAGTGCTACGACTGGAAGACCGAAGACGGCAAAGCCTACTTCGACACCCAGGAAGAAGGCGAAGTGCTTGGCGAGAAAGTCTCACCATGGCATGAAATCGAGGAAGTCGGCGACATGATCGAACTCATGACGTTCCGCTTCACCAAGATATAATAAATTATCTCACAACCCTTGTAAACACCGGGGCTTCGTCGCCGACTACGTTTACGTAGACTTGTATCTCACCCGCTGGAGGCATGTCGTCTCTTTGCACGCGTGGGATGTCGACAGCGATGAAACAATACTCCGTACCATTATGAATGGCGCGCGTTGCCACTGTCTTGGCTTTGGCGTGCAACATCGGATAATCGCCGGTGGCCGCCTCAAAGATGGCATTCTCTTCTTCTGTGACCTCATGCTGCTCTGAGAAAGCATCCAACTTGATGTATTTTCCTTCGATGAAGTCGTTTTCTTTCAGGAAGATGCCGACTTCTTCACCAACCTTATCCAAACGCGCCGCCCGTATGCCGAATCCGCAGTCTATCTTGGCATTAGATTGCGCCAGCTTCATGTCAGCCATGCTCGACTCAAGGCCGCCGCTGCCAAAGGTGCAGAATGGGACCACTTCCTTGCCGCTCAAGTCATAATCCTGCAAAAATTTGATGACGGGCGGCGCGTAGGTGCCAAACCACACTGGATAACCGATGAATATCACGTCATACTTCGACAAATCGGCTTTCAAAGGCTGAATCTCAGGAATCACGCCCTCTTCGCGTTCTTTCAGACATCTCTCGATAGTCTCAGTAAAGTCGCCGTCGTAAGGATTCACAGCCACAATCTCTTCTATGTCGGCTTGCATCTTTCCGGAAATCTGCTCGGCCACCAACTTAGTGTTGCCAGTCTGTGTATAATAAAGCACCAGCACTTTCTGTGCCTTCTTACCGCCGCACGAAACGGCTAAAAACATTGCTGCCATACCTGCTAGAATTAATTTTAAACTTTTCATGTTATCAATCATTTTGAGTATTCAACACCGCAAATTTATGAATTTTTGAAATAAAAATGTTGTAAATCCTCAAAAATTTTCATACTTTTGCGACTAATATTTTAACAAAACTGTTTTTTGATGAACGATTCTCTTCATAGCATAGGCGAATGGCTGACAGAAGCCGTCGGCGTCGTCAATGATTTGGTGTGGAGCCCGGCCTTGGTGGGATTGTGTCTCGTTGCCGGACTGTATTTCTCTTTGCGTACTCGTTTTGTGCAGGTACGCCGTTTCGGCGAGATGTTTCGTCTTCTCTTCGGCACTACCGGCAATAAAAACAAGGTAGGAATATCGTCGTTTCAGGCTTTCGCCATGGCTCTTTCGGGGCGTGTGGGCACCGGTAACATCGTCGGAGTGGCCACAGCCATCGGCTTTGGCGGTCCGGGTGCCATAGTGTGGATGTGGGTGATAGCCTTCTTCGGAGCCGGCAGCGCCTTGGTTGAAGCCACTCTTGCCCAGATTTATAAGGAGAATCATAACGGACAGTTTCGTGGCGGTCCGGCCTATTATATCGAAAACGGACTGCACAGCATCGTCTTCGGCTGTATCTTCGCAGTGCTGGCGGCTGTAGCCTGCGGCATCTTGCTGCCTCCTGTGCAATGCAACGGCATAGCGCTGTCGTGTGCCCGCTCATTCGGCGTCGAGCCCTGGATGGTCGGCCTCGTCGTGGCTATGCTGATAGCTCTTGTCATCATCGGCGGAGTCAAACGTATCGCCAATGTGGCGCAGATTGTAGCTCCATTCATGGCGTTGCTGTACATCATCCTGGCCATCGTGGTGCTTGTCATCAACTACCGTGTGGTGCCTGACGTCTTCATGCAGATGCTGCGCGGTGCCGTCGGCATCAACGAGTTCGGTGGCGCCCTGCTCGGCACTACCATCGCCTGGGGCGTGAAACGCGGAATATACAGCAACGAGGCGGGACAAGGCACCGCGCCTATTGTGGCGGCGGCAGCAAAGGTGAGCCATCCAATAAAACAAGGACTGGTGCAGGCTTTCTCGGTGTATATCGACACCTTGCTGGTGTGCACAGCTACAGCCTTGATAATACTGGCTTGTAAGACATACAACATCATCGACACTGTCAAGCCGGTGGTCGGCGGTGAAGCCGTGGTGACATACCTGCAGCAGAACCCCAACGCCCCAGCCGGCGAGCCAGGGGTGTTTTACACATCTTCGGCATTGGGAACGGTGCTCGGACGTCGCGCAGGCGACATGGTCGTCTCAATAGCCCTGTTTTTCTTCGCCTTCACGACGATCATGGCATATTATTACTATGCCGAGACCAACCTCGTGTACCTGTTCAACCGCTGGCGACGCCGGCAGTATCGCAAACATCCCGAACGCCTCGAAGAACTTGAGAGAGCCGACATGTATTTCGGCGACGACCGTGGCGAGAAGATAGTGATTTGGATCTTGCGCACCTGTACCATAACAGCAGTGTTTATCGGCTCAATGGCCGGCAGCGGCGTGGCATGGACGGTGGGCGACATCGGCGTAGGCGCCATGGCTTGGATCAACATAGTGGCGATATTGCTGCTCTCGCCTAAAGCCCTGCGTGCCTTGAAAGACTACGAACGACAGAAAAAACAAGGCGTCGAGCCACGTTTCAACCCTAAAGATCTGGGCATCAAAAACGCCGATTATTGGGAAAAAGAAGATAATGTTTGATAAAAAATTATAACATTCAACATATTTTTAGTATCTTTGCGTTTTGGATTAAACCAATTTTGAATTTTAAATTTTAAATAGAAATAT
>LUZN01000045.1 GCA_001603665.1 Bacteroidales bacterium Bact_22 | reverse complement strand
AAGAACTGTCACAACTTCAGGTTTTGCTCGACGAACTCATAAATCAAGCCATGCACACCGAGAACTCATCTGTACGGCGGTTGACTTTGAGCATTATCGAGCGTTTGGAGCTTACCGAAGACAACCTGCGGACTGATTTTCTCGACTTCTGCTTGGATCACATGGTAGCTGGAGATGAGTTACCGGGCATACAAACTCTTAGCATGAAACTCGCATACCGCATGTGCAACTTCTATCCCGAGCTGAAGGAAGAGTTTAAAAGGATTATCGAAGCAATGGAAATCTCATATTACAAACCAGCCGTGAAAGGATTAAGAGCAAAAATCCTCAGCGGGAAATATCAATACAAATGACAGTAAACAACTATATCGAAAAACTCGGGCTTCTTCCTCATCCCGAAGGTGGTTATTATCGTCAGCTTTACGGTAATGATACAACAGGGAAGAAGGATATATCAACCATTTATTATATGCTTACCGCCAACGATATCTCAGCATTCCACAGACTTCATGGCGTGGTTGAAATCTGGTATTATCATGACGGCGAGCCACTTAATATTTATGTGATTGATCAAGATGGCAAACTCAGCATACATAAGCTTTCAACAGATTATGAAATGCAAGTTGTCATCATGCCTGAACAATGGTTTGCTGCTGAAATTCCATCGAAGCAGGGATTTTGTTTGGTCGGTTGTGCTGTCGGACCCGCTTTCAGCTTTGAAAACTTTGAATTGGCAAAGAAATCAAATCTTCTTCAGCTATATTCGCAGCATAAAGAACTGATTGAGAGGTTAACAAAAGAATAGTATTATGACAATCGACACTACCAATATGTGCTCCCATTTGCAAAAGAAGCTGTTTGACGAGGACGGCGTGTATCATCATCTTTGGTTATCGATGCAAGACGACCCGGAACTGACTGCTGTGGTTAGATCCCGACAGCTTCATATTTATCGGAATGGAAAGAAGGTGTTGGTTCTCGCCGGAAAGTCGGCTCCCAAAGTCATAAGAGAAGATAAGATTTGTGAATTGTTAACTAAATAACTATGAAAAAACTATTACTATTCGCAGCCCTCGCGATGCTGATTTTTGCAGGCTGCAGCAAAAAACAAAGCATCTATGACATCTCCGTGAAGGATATCGATGGGAAAGAAGTGTCGATGAGCCAATATAAAGGCAAAGTGCTGTTGATTGTCAATGTGGCAAGCAAATGCGGTCTCACTCCGCAATACGAAGGCCTCGAAGCGCTTTACCAGAAATACAAAGGCCAAGGGTTGGAAATCTTGGCCTTCCCTTGTAATCAGTTTCTCGGACAAGAACCTGGCACCAACGACGAGATTCAGAGCTTCTGCTCTCTGACATACAACGTAACATTCCCGTTATTCGACAAAATAGATGTCAACGGCGAAAATGAAAGTCCGCTTTACACTTACCTGAAGGCACAGGCTCCGTTTGTAGGCTATCCTGAAGGCACGGAGGAGTTCGGCGACATGCTCACTCAGATTCACCAAAAGACCGGAACCGGATTCGACCAAGGCGACGCCATCAAATGGAATTTCGGGAAGTTTTTAGTTTCACGCGACGGCAAGACCATCATCCGCTTCGAGCCGATGGTCTCACCTGACATGATGGAGGATGATATTAATGAACTACTTCATCGTTGATGCCATTCTTTAATCTTCTTTCCGCAAGTCTTATCGACAACATTGAAATCGGTATCGTCAAAAGCAACACGACAATAAGCATTGGAACATTGTCGATGACAGGTTTCATCATTTCGTCATAGCCTGCAGGCATTTCTTCGACGGCAGCTGCTAATGATCCAGCTGTGTCGGTCCACCAATGCATGGTGTATGCAAAGAATGAGAAGGCAAACGGCACAAAGCCCCAACGGACACCTTTCTTAGTGTTGTATCCCAAGAAATATCTGATGATTTCAGAAAGTGCGGTCAAGATAATAAATCCGACGACGAGCGTCAAATCTGCTTCACCTGCTAAAAGGAACAAAACCAAGATGAATCCGTTCAAGAAAGTCGGTACTCCAAATCCCTTGATAATTTTCGAAGTGTAAAGATACACAAAGGCGAACAACAATGGCAGAATTGCGCCAACATAAGCGTAGCAAGCCGGATGAATAATTCCGCTCGTTGCTCCTAAAATAAAGATTGCGAGATAGGCAATCCCCATCAACAAAAGTTTTAATACGTTTTTCATTTTTTTAAGTTTAATTTTTTTGCAAAAATACCACCTTGAAAGATACGCCGACATCACCATTATTAGTGATTTTATCTTCTTGCAATCATAAATTATAATGAAATAGCTTATATTGGTTTTTTTATTTATCTTTGCAAAAAATCTAAAAATACTATCACTATGCAAAACTTTGATTATCAAACCCCCACGCGCCTCATTTTCGGAAAAGGCGTTATAGCTAAACTTCCAAACGTGATGGCGCAGTTCGGAAAGAAAATATTGTTGACTTACGGCAGCGGAAGCATCAAGAAAATCGGACTGTATCAGAAGGTTTATGAATTGCTTAAAGGTTACGAAATCGTTGAGCTTCCTGATATCCAGCCAAACCCGAAGTACGACCCCAGCGTGTTGGACGGCGTTCGTCTTTGCAAGGAACACAAAATTGACGTGATTCTGGCTGTCGGCGGCGGCTCGGTGCTCGACTGCTCGAAAGCCATTGCCGCAGGTGCCTGCTACGACGGCGACCCCTGGGATCTTATTTCATATAAGGTGAAAGCAAAAGCCGCACTTCCTATCGTCGATATCATCACTTTGGCAGCAACGGGCAGCGAATATGACTCCGGCGGCGTGATTTCGCGCACCGAGACCAACGACAAAATCGGCTACATCGACCGTCATCTCTACCCTGTAGTGTCGTTCCTCGACCCGACATATACTTTTACTGTCAACAAGAAACAAACCGCAGCAGGCATTGCCGACGCGATGAACCATGTGATGGAGCAGTATTTTGTGGAAGATGCCACGCTGCTTAACGACGGCTTCTGCGAGTCGATGTTCCGCAGCTTGATGGAGAACGGCCGCAAATGCCTCGAAAACCCAGAGGATTACACCGCCCGCGCTGAGATGATGCTCGCCTGCACATACGGCTGCAATGGAATCCTTGCTCTCGGCAACAGCCCGTCAGGTTGGCCTTGCCACGGCATCGAGCACGCCTTGAGTGCTTACTACGACATCACTCACGGTTGGGGACTGGCTATCATCACACCTCGCTGGATGAAACACATTTTGAACGAGAGAACGCTGCCTCGTTTTGTGAAATATGGCATCAACGTGTTTGGAATAGATAAGAATCTCGACAAATGGGAAATTGCAAATAAGGCCATTGATGAGACTTACAAATTCTTCGAAAGTATAGGAATCCCTATGCATCTCCGCGATCTCGGCATCGACGAAAGCCGTGTAGGCGAGATGGCGCATCACATCGCCGTTAATGAAGGTCTCGAGAACGCCTACGCTCCGCTCACCGAAAAGGATATCGCTGAGATTATCACAACAAGCTTATAATTTTGATATATGAAAAAACTATTCATCATACTTGCAGCGATATTATGTTTAAATACGACTGCATATTCACAAGAAAATAACAAAAAAGACATGAAAACACTTGTAGTTTACTTTTCGGCAACCGGCACAACAAAGGCCGCTGCACAACGTCTGGCTAAAGAATTCAACGCCGACCTATACGAAATCACACCTGAGGTGCCTTACACCGCCGCCGACCTCGACTGGCGCGACAAAAACTCACGCTCAACCATCGAGATGAAAGACAAATCGTCACGTCCGGCAATAAAAGGCCATTGCGACAACATCGCCGACTACGACGTGGTGTGGATAGGATTTCCTGTTTGGTGGTACACCGCACCGACTATCGTCAACACCTTCATCGAAGCCCACGACCTCAGCGGCAAAACGTTAAAAGTTTTCGCAACCAGCGGCGGCAGTGGCGTGGAAGGCTCAGCTAACGACCTCAAAAAGGCCTATCCGCAGTACAACTGGGGCGAAAGCAGGCTGATGAACAGGTAGAAAGAGGAGAACACTGATTATTTAATGGCAAACATCATTACAATCATCCGTATTTTTGCCACTTTTGCAGCGATACAGGAAGGTCATTTTATTAGAACAAAATAATTAAAAAATGAAAAAACTTGCAGAAAATCCTTTCTTTGTATTTCTTAGCGGATTGATTTTAACCGCTGTGGTTTATTTTGTCTCGATTTTTATGGGACATCACTGGCAGCTGAACTCAAGCATCGTCGAAGACTCGGTTATGAATCATGGCACGATGCTGATTTTGTCAATTTTGCTTATTTTAGCCTTCAAAAAGCAGGTCAAATATCGCATTGCGATGCCGAAAATAGGCCAGATCTTCAAGCCGATATTGTTCGGAATCCTATGCGCTGTGGTGATAAACGTGGTTATGAACATCATCTCTGTCGTTGTCACCGGCTCAATCCAGACTCATCCTTTGATGAAAAACACCACAGTTTTGAAAAATTTCCTGTCGGTGTTCATCCTTGCCAGCATCGGCGAAGAGTTCCTTTTCAGAGGATTCTTCCAAAACTATTTGAAGTCGCTTGGCAACTGTGGGTTTAAGGTTTTCAAAAGAAGAATAAGCTTGCCGGTGTTGATAAGCGCTCTCACTTTCAGCGCAGCACACCTGGTACTTCTTGCTTCGGGTGTTGATACGATGTTTATCATCAGAGTCCTCGTCTTCACCTTTGTTTTAGGCTTAATTGCCGGATATTATCAGGAAAAACACGATAATCATATCTTCGCAATCCTCGTTCACATGGCCGGCAACCTGATGGGGCTGGTTTCAGTGATTATGATGACAATGAGTTTTACGGCGCAGAACAAGCCTGCGGGCGAGACTTTCGAGCTTACTAAGCAGGGTGCGCATTATGTATTCACGGCCAGCATCAACGGCACAGCCGACGCCACCATACTTGTGGAATCGGGCATTCCGGCTCTGCTTGCTGACTCGGCATACGTTTTCAATAATGGGATATTTTCGGATTTAACACTGACGCCAACTGGCGGAAAAGAGAAAATCAACCTTGGCGGCCGCGTCTTTAATATCACACACAAAGCTAACGGAAAGGTGCGGATAGGCAACAACACATCTTTTAATGGCGATGTTTTTGTTTTGTCGAATTACGATTGCGGAAATTACGAAATGGCGGTGCCGGTGATGTATCTGCACAACGACCTCGACAGAGGCAGCCGCATCGTCAACCTCGACCTTGGCAACCTACGCATGCAGATGCTCAGCAGAAAAGCGCTCATCACTAAAAAAGCAAGTTATTCGAAAAGCACGATGAATACCGACACATACTTGGATATGTTTGCTGTCGAGACCAGCGCGACGCTCGACGACGGGATAAAACCCAGGACGCTCAGCGGCAATTTCCTTATCGATTTTGGCAATCCGGAGCTGTTGTTCCTAATAGAGCAGACCAAAGAGGTCCAGCAGTTTCTTGCCGACAATGCCGATCTTAAACTGCATGAGGCCGTCGCCCCAAACGGTCAGGTGGTGGGACAATACATCATCACCGAGCAATGTCAGATTGGTGATGCCACATTTCCCGATGCTGTAGTCGTCATCACCAAAAATCTGCCATTAATCACGACACCCGGCAACATCGGACTGAAGTTTTTCGAAAAAACCGATGCCATATTCGATTTCGACAAGTCGGTGGTTTATATGAAATGATAAGAGTTTTTTCTTATCTTTGCAAAAAATATTTAACATGAAAAAACTACTATTCATTTTATGCTTTGCAGCACTCCTCACAGCCTGCAACACAGAAAAGAAACCTCAGCCTGAATTCGACAGCAGCGACTTCGTAGCTATCACCGACGTGGTGCCCGATGCCATTCTCGAGATTCGTTATTACAGCACCTACAACTTCGTTGGAGCCCGCATCGACGGCTACGAGGTGCCTATAGCGCTGATGACCAAGCAGGCCGCCGATTCGCTCAAGGCGGCAAGCGACGAGCTCCGCGAGCAAGGCTATCGTATGAAGATTTGGGACTCTTACCGTCCGCAATGCGCAGTGAATCATTTTATCCGCTGGGCCGAAAATCTGCAAGACACCGCCATGAAGCACATCTTCTACCCGATGGTTGACAAAAGTCTGCTTTTCGAACAGCAATATATCATGGCCCGCTCAGGCCATTCACGCGGTTCAACTGTCGACCTTACCTTGGTCGATGAGCAGACAGGCAAGGAACTCGACATGGGCAGTCCGTTCGACTGGTTCGGCATTGAGAGCCATCCCGACTATATGGATTTGACCGACGAGCAAATTGCCAACCGTCATATTCTCTGGGATGCTATGTTCGGCCATGGCTTCAAAGGCATCGACAGCGAATGGTGGCACTTCACCCTTATCGACGAGCCATATCCTGACACATATTTTGAGTTTCCAATAAGACAAAAATAATTATATCGTGCACGATATAATTTTCATATCTCTGCAATAAAACTAAAAAACACTATCATTGTGCAAAACTTTGATTATCAAACACCGACGCGCCTCATTTTCGGAAAAGGCGTTATAGCTAAACTTCCGAGCGTGATGGCGCATCACATCGCTGTGAACGAAGGTCTCGAAAACGCCTACGCTCCGCTCACCGAAAAGGATATCGCAGAGATTATCACTGCAAGCTTGTAGTTTTACTAGCAACCTCTAGTGCCGAATCACCACTTTTCGGACAATAGTAGCATTGTCGCCAGAAACTTTCACGAAATAAATTCCTGACGGGAAATCACATGTGGACATCTCGTGCCTGTCGCCTTGCATCTTACAGCTGTAGCACACCTTCCCTTGAAGGTCATAAACGGTTAGTTCGGCATTGCGCAATGACTCGCCAACAGAAATGGCAACAAACGTTGAAGCCGGGTCGGGAGCAATAGTCAAGGCTTTTTCGTCGAATTCTGCGACAGCGTCCGGAATCGGAGGCAATTCGATATACCAAATGCCGCCAGCCATTGGCGAAGCGTAAAGCAGTTCCCCATCGATGCAGATGTCGAGAATAGGACCGTCAACGGGAATGTTTTCAAGTTGTTGCCATACGTTGCTATGGTCATATTTCAGGTAAATGGAGCCGTCTTCGCAGCCCACGGCGATGATGGTGTCAGTAGTAGTGATGCGTCTGATGGTGGCATCGCTGGGCAAAGCACCAATAGTTTGCCATGTTTCACCCATATCGTCAGTAAAGTGAAGACCACGCCTACGAGTACCCAGATACAAACCGTTGTCATGGTAGCGCAAAGTGGTATAGTTGACACCCTCAAACGGGGAGTTGAGGACTTGCCAGTTGGAGCCTTGCTCGCTGCTATAGCGCAACACGCCGTCGTAGGACACGTGATACATTATGCTGCCGTCCCAAGTGAGGTCGACGACGTCAATTTCCAGAGGCAGACAAGTAGGTACATACCATTGCTGGCCGAGACCAAATGATACGTACATCCTCTCCTTGCTTCCTGCAACAATCTGTGAGCCACAGCGCAGCAGACTCTGAAGCCACTGAGCCTCTGGCAGTCCCGACCCTGCCGAATTGAACGAAGCGCCTCTGTCGGTGGAGAGGAAGCTGCCCAGCATGTCGGTGCCGATAAACACATTATTGCCTTCCACCAGCATTCCGCGTATTTCAACTGTCCCGATGTTGCTACTCTGTGTCCAGGTGCTGCCGTTGTCGGTGTAAAACATATCTGAGCCATGAGTGGCTGCAAGAATACGACCGTTGCTGATGCCGATGTTGCCCACCGAGGCGAGGAACGAGGGCGTGTTGGTGCGGATCCAGCCGCTGCCGTCGGCGTTGCCACGATAGATATGTCCGTCGGTGTCGCCGACGAAGATGTATCCGTCACGGGCGTCCATGCACCAGAGGTTCTTCGACGCAAGGTTGGAGTTGAAGTCCTGCCAAGTGACGCCATTGTCGTACGAGACATAAACGCCCTGCCCTATGCAGGCGGCATAGAGCCTGTCGCCGAGGTGGGCATAACCTTTGGCTTGCTTGTTGAGGTTGGCGCTCGTCCAGGTATTGCCGTTGTTGCTGGAGACCATAACACCTTGTCCGAGCACAGTAGCGAAGACCTTACCATTATGGCAGTAGATGCCAAGCACGTCGCTGTTCAGGCCGCTGTTGCACGACTCCCACGAGGCTCCGTTGTCGAACGAACGGTAGATGCCGCGTCTGTAGGTAGCGATAAAGATAGCATCGTCGTTGTCGGACATAAAATAAGGATATCGCACATCGCCAGGAAAAGCATCCGAGGTGTATTCGCCCTGGGTGCCTTCAGTCGATTGATAAACCCCTTGGACGTAAGTCGAGGCAAGGAGCGATCCATTGTGTACAAGTATATGCTTGATGTAATGGTTGTGCATGTAAGGGTCGGGCGTCCAGTGCAGACCGCCGTCAATAGTGCGGAAGATATTCTCGTCGGTGGCGAGAAACACCGTGTCGTTATAAGTGACGAGGCATTTCGTGTCACACGAGGTGAGTCCATTGTTGCGGAACTCCCAGTTGAGACCTTTGTCGCTGCTCACCATGACGCCGCCGCCTGTTGCGGCATAATACAAGCTGTCGGTGCAAAGGATACTCCTTATGTAGCGTCCCTGCGGCCCATTCATGGGTTGCCATTGTGCCTGCACCACATTAAAAAACGTAAAAGCAAATAGAAATAATAGGACTTTGTTTTTCATCTTTGTTTTAAAATGCAAAGATAAAAAAGATTTTCATATATTTATAAATTCATTTAAAGTCGGTGGTTTATATGAAATAAAAAAGCGCCTCCGCCAGGATTGGTAAAAAAACCAATAATCTTGCAAAACAATGTGGACTTAATTTGAAGAAAAAAACCTACTTCGCAAGTTTCTTCCATGGCGAGGCGCGTTAGATCAAAACACGTCCTACTGCATTATTCTTTCATAAAAATTCTAACTTCCGAGAAATTCTGTGTTATCAACCGTATGATATAGGTGCCTGCAGGTAGTTGCTCTGTTCGAATCTCTACTCTATTTAAGCAGTCTTTTTGTGTATAAACTAGTGAACCCATTAGGTTATAAATTGATACATTGTCTATATCATTTTGTGCTTCGATGATTAATTTATCGGTGACAGGGTTGGGATACAGTATTATAGTGTTGTTGTTTTGTTCATCAATTCCTTGTATGTTGAAAAGATTAGCAACAATATCTCGATTTGTCATGGCGATGAAAGAGTATTCTGGATCCTCAGACACAACCTCTCCGTTTTCCGTCCAATTCAAAAACCCGTATCCGTTGTTCGGCACCGCAGTCAATGTCACCGTCGAACCATGAGGATAGCTCCCCGCACCGTAAACTACTCCTCCCTCCTGTGGATCGGCGACAACGTATATCTCGTACATATTCAGGATGAAGTTTGCGCTGATATCTCGGTTTTGTGTGACAGTGAAAGAATATTCTGGATCCTCAGACACAACCTCTCCGTTTTCCGTCCAATTCAAAAACCCGTATCCGTTGTTCGGCACCGCAGTCAACGTCACCGTCGAACCATGAGGATAGCTCCCCGCACCGTAAACTACTCCTCCTTCCTGTGGATCGGCGACAACG
>LUZN01000008.1 GCA_001603665.1 Bacteroidales bacterium Bact_22 | reverse complement strand
AACCATGAGGATAGCTCCCCGCACCGTAAACTACTCCTCCTTCCTGTGGATCGGCGACAACGCTGATTGAGAACGATTGAGGAGCAAACCAGTTTATAGCATCTGATATAATCCCAATAATATCTGCATCGGCAGTAAACTGTGAAATGTCAAAGCTAATAAAAAACGACTTGTAAATCAAATTATCAAGCCAAACAGCACATCCGTTACCCTTTGAATAGGCGTAACCGTTAATAGGTCCTTTCTCAAATACAAAAGAATAGTTTGAACTAATTTCCGGATTTGAAACTTCCTCAGCATACCAACTGGGACAATTACGAGTCAGAATCACATCCGGGTCATTTGCGCACACATTGATTTCAACATTTTCCACTCCTATGGGTGAGTTTGCACATCCCATAATACTTCCATTGGCATATCCCAAATAATCAGGACCTCCGATTCCGTTGTCTCCACCATAGATAGGTGGATTGGGCTGTACATTAAAAGAGCTTCTCACATAGGCGGTAAAGAATTTTTTCATCTTTCTATTGTTTGCAAGCGCATGTTGTGCTGATGCGAAATCATCAGAAGCGAAAAAAATGTTTTTAGGAGCCGACAGCGTCCCTTGATCTAAGAAATCCATAATTGCAGCAGACAAGGTGTCGTGAATGGCAGAGACTCTTGTAGTGTTAGAATAAGCAATAAGTATATCGTAATTGTTCGGTATACGATATGTATCGTAAGCTGCCCAGTTGAAAATATCATACTCTACATTCAAAGAATCCAGCGCCATCGTGTATTTAGGGAATTCCAGATTTTGATAGTCTTGAAATCCTGGGGCATTACCAGGCGTCAGCAACAGTACATTGGCGTTTTCTGTAGGTAACGTTTTGAATACCAGCGGCAATCCCTCAATACTATTTAATACTGCTCTGTTCTCATTATCTGAACCATCAACAGCTGTAAAATAATAATAGACTGTGGATCCTGATGGTATGCTATCAATTAAATAATGGTATTCGTTTGACTCTGTTATTGAGTAATGGGTGGTTGATTGCCATCCATTCCCTAAATCATAATACAAAGTATCGTACAATATATTGGAATTGTCAGTAATATTCGCTTTTAACTCCATGTGATTGTCAAAAGTATTGTAAACTTTTGTATGGTTAATAATCGGTGGGTACTGATCCTCTTCAAGGAAGAACTTTATCGCTGTATTGTCATATATTAGATTCCCTTCAGGTTGATAACCAATATATTGGCTGCCAGTAACGATTTCATTAAGATATGAAAGACCCATTGTCGCATCATCGTTTTGTATACCTATAGTCGCACTTTGCCCATTGACATGCGGGACGCTTCCTCCTGTTTGACCATTATCAACTGTTTGATATTGCATGATAATATCGCCATTCTCATGTAAAATAACCTGAAAACACAATGTCGAGGATCCACCTGTTCCCCCTACAAATCGCATATTATTCCACTGAATGACAAAATATCTATTAGGTGCTGTTCCCATCGTTTGGAACAGAACATCGCCAACCCCTTCATCCGCGCACAAATCGTCCCAAAAGACAGCGATTAATGCTGGCATTTCCGAATATCCTGGCAATGGAGAATAATAATTCATAAAATTTCCGTCTTTATACCATTTGCTTTTGGGAAAAGGTTTGGCCCATCTGTTAGGTGCCAACAAAATTTCTCCGTTGGTATCAACATATAAACTGTCTCTTGCAATACCATAAAATGGGAAAGGAAAACCGATTGGAATTAGCTCCGATAAATTATTGTCGCCATAGAACTGATTTACACCATACATAATAGCTGAAGTACCTGTGGAACTTATATCAATCCAATTATATGTCGGCCCGTTTTCAATGGTGTTATCAATCCAGCAATACCCCATCGCATCAGGGCCTCCTATTCCCTGATGTACAACAACTCTCATATTTTGGATAATACTGTCGTTTGCGTTATTACCGTCGTTGGGCAACATAACCTTCATCATCACTTGATAGTCGCCTTCCTCTTGAAGAATCCATGTATTGAACGTAATTGTGTCTGTTTGGGCAGGCGACAGGCTTTCTGAACAATAATACGTATCTGTATATACTATATTATCTGTCGAATCGCGGACACTACAAGATATTGTAAATGGATCAATAATATCAACTTCCGAAAAATTACCAATAACAGCCGATGGCGCCAAAACACCACCCTTCATCTCTATCGTTTTAGGGCGCAGTATCGAAACCATTCCTAAGTCGGATAATGGTGGCGTCCCAACTTTGACTTCATCAACTAACATAGCGTATGTGTCTTGCACCCAATTTATAGCAAGATAAATAGTTTGTCCCGAATAAGCACTTAAGTCATAAACAAACTCCTGGTAACTTGCCCCCAAATCAAGCACTGACGCTAATGTTGTGGTGAAATCTCCAATCGAATTGCCCGAAGAGGAAAGCTTCACATACATCTTTTCAGTGCCCCACCAAGCCCGAGCTTGGAATGAAAACACGAAACCATCCCCAACAGTTATACTTGGTGTAATCAGCCAATCGTCTCCATTGTTATTATAACATTGGACAATGGCCATCCTATTTCCAGAATAAGCGTTGGCATGTTGTAGCGAAAACCATGTCTCACCATCATGATTAGCGTCAATTGTGGTCCATCCTGCAGGCAGACCTTCTTGCTCAAATCCTTCGTTTATAACCCACTGTGCACGAGTAGTGAAGGTACATAAACATAAAAGCACTAACACGTGGCTAACTCTTAATACTAATTTTGTTTTCATTTTACACGACTTTTTTATGGTTAATATATGGTTAATGTCGTGCAAAAGTAATTAGGTATGCTGGTCAGCACAAGTTTTATAATGATGAATTGATAAATCCATAAAACAAAGCTTGAAAAACAAATATATTATATTCTTGATATGTTTTTCCTAAAATCAGATGGAGTCAGTCCTGTGATTTTTTTAAATGTCGTATTAAAAGACGAAATATTGGTAAACCCAGACTCATTAGCTATAGCTTCAATGGAATACTTCTGAGATATAACTGGGTCTGATATTAAACGAATGGCTTCGTTGATGCGATAACCGTTTATGAGATCCGTGTAGTTCTGTTTATACTCCTCATTAATAATTTTTGAAAGGTATGTGCGATTGGTCTTGCATAATTTTGCCAATTTTTCCAAGGTCAGTTCTTGATCGGTGTATATTTTATTCTCAATAAACTCTGTTTCCAAAAATACTATTATACTATTATATTTCTCTTCTGGCACCCTATTACTTATGCTTCTAATTTTTTGCTCTGTTTGAATTATTTCCAGATTCTTTTTGACAATCCATTTATACGCTATGTTTTTCTTTCTGTATAAGATAAGGATGATAACGAACAACACTGACAATGTCAGTGAAATTATGGCAAAACCCACAATATGTTGTCGTTGATTATGTATTTTGATGGCTTGTATTTCATTTGCGAATCGCAATTCAAGATTTCCTTTCTCAAGTCTTTCATTATTATACTTTTCTTCAAGCAAAGCATTACGCGCAGATTTTTCCACATACAGCAAACTGTCGTTAATAACCGACGCCTTGCGGTAATATTCATATGCTTTTTTGTAATCCCCACATTCTAAAAACACGTCAGACAGCTGTTCCAAGGCTTGACTTTCGATATTCTTTTCTCCTGTTTTTTCTACAAGATCCAAGCAATGAACACAATAGTCACAAGCAGTGTCGAATTGTTCCAGAGCAAAACAAATCTTCGACAATTTCAAATAGTTACTTGACAACAGACTGTTATTATTTAATTCAAAACATATATCATTGGATTTATTGTAGTAGTTTATGGCCTGCCTATAATCCATAAGATCTATATACACACTGCCGATATTTGAATAGTTGTATGCATTCCCGTCTTTATCATTATCAATATCACAAATGGACACTGCCTCAGAATAGTATTTCAAAGCCTGTTCATATTCACCCATATCTTTGCATATTGATCCCATATTTGTTAAACAAATACCATGACCTTTATTGTCATTTAATCTAACGAAAACTGTGTCGGCTTCAATAAAAAACAAATTGGCTTTCTCATAATCATGCAACAGATAGTAAACGTTACCTATCCCAAGTTTGCATCTCGCTATATGCATATCGTTCTTTTGATTCACGAAAAGTCGTAATGCTTTGAAATTATATTCGTTCGCCCGTTCATAATCACCTATTTTAGTATAAATCAATGCCATGTTACTTTCGGCAATAGCCTCATCGATTTCTTTATTATTTTGCCTTGCCTTGTCGATTGCCATCAATGAATAATCTAGCGCTTTATGGTTATTACCCTTGTTGAAATTTAAAACAGACATCAAATTATAACACTGGTACGCTTTTGTATAGTCTTTAATAGCTTCAAAAACACTAGCAGAATAAAGAAGAAGGCTGTCACTATTTTCAATAGACATATGTATTTCAGTATCTTTCAACATATTTAAATACACGGCTGCCAAACCGACCGAATCGCATTCCCGTATATATTTTTCAATCGCAGTGTCGTATTGAGGATAAGCCGTTATAATATCCTGTGATTGGATGCTATTTACGAATATACAAACTAGAATTGTGATGGCGATTTTTCTCATGTTGAATTCAGCATAATTATAAAAAGACTGTACTTATAGGAGTAATTTCGTTTTGCCTAAATGGTTTCGGCGGTACAAATATACAAATTATTTTTTAAAAGTCAACGATATTGTAAACAATATAATAGGCAACAGTAAAAACAATATAACGTATGGTATATATATCCTTGGGGAATATCTTTAAAAACAAAAGCTCCAACCGATTGATATTCACTTAGTTGACTTTCCCGCTTCGTGGTACCAGCAGTACTTCTCAAAATAGTTAACGTTGACAAGCGTTGAATAAGTCGGTCTTAACTATCCCCAACTTTGTCAAGGTTAGTCAACTTTAACCATCTTCGTAGACAAAAAGTTTCATTTTTGTCTACCGTGTAATAAAACTCAAAGATCATTCTCATCTTCAGTTGTTAGTTTACAAATACCGCCGCAAAAAGCACGAAAACCCTTGCGGCGGTTTTTATGAGAAAGGTTACAGAAACCTTAAATTCCAAACATCTTCATGTCCTCTTCCACAGTCGTGATGCCGCCAATGCCGAATTTCTCGACGAGCACTTTGGCCACATTGGGGGAGAGGAAAGCGGGCAAGGTCGGGCCAAGGTGGATGTTCTTCACGCCGAGGCTCAGTAAAGCCAGCAGCACGATGACGGCCTTCTGCTCATACCACGCGATGTTATAGGCGATAGGCAGTTGGTTCACGTCGTCCAAGCCAAACACTTCCTTGAGTTTCAAGGCAATGAGTGCCAAGGAATAACTGTCGTTGCACTGGCCAGCGTCCAAAACGCGAGGGATGCCGCCGATGTCGCCCAAGGCGAGTTTGTTGTACTTGTATTTGGCGCAGCCTGCCGTGAGGATGACGCAATCCTTGGGCAAGGTCTTGGCAAACTCAGTGTAATATTCGCGACTCTTCATGCGACCATCGCAGCCTGCCATCACCACGAACTTGCGGATAGCACCGCTCTTCACTGCTTCCACCACCTTGTCGGCAAGGGCAAACACCTGCTCGTGAGCGAAACCGCCCACAATCTTGCCCGTTTCAATCTCCTTCGGGGCTGGGCAGGTCTTGGCCAAAGCGATGATTTCGCTGAAGTCCTTCTTGCCGTTGGCATCAGCGTGGATGTGCTTCCAACCCGGGAAACCCGTGCTGTTGGTGGTAAAAATGCGGTCTTTGTAAGTCGCGTTGGCGGTCGGCGGCACGATGCAGTTGGTGGTGAACAGAATCGGGCCGTTGAAGGCTTCAAACTCTTCGCGCTGTTTCCACCAAGCGTTGCCATAGTTACCTTTCAAGTGGCTGTATTTCTTGAGTTTCGGATAATAATGCGCAGGAAGCATCTCGCTATGGGTGTAGATGTCGATGCCCGCGTCCTTGCTTTGTTCAAGCAGTTGCTCGATGTCGTTGAGATCGTGACCGCTAATGAGTATACCCGGACGGCTGCCCACGCCGATGTTCACTTCAGTGATTTCGGGATTGCCGTAGGCGGTCGTGTTGGCTTTGTCTAGCAAGGCCATGGCCTTCACGCCCCATTCGCCGGTTTTCAGCACCAAGGCAGTGAGTTCGTTGGCATCATTGCAGGTGACTAATTGGCCAAGGGTTTGCAGCAAAGCCTCGTTGATGTCGCTATCGACCTGACCGAGGCGGGCAGCGTGCTCCAAGTAGGCGGCCATGCCCTTCAGTCCGTAGGTGGTGAGTTCTTTTAATGATCGGATGTCCTCGTTGCTCTCGGCTAACACGCCCACGGTTTGAGCTTTCTCGTCGTATTGTTCGCGGGGGCAATTCCAATCCAAAACATCAAGTTTCGGCAGTTCAATGCCTTTCTTGTTGGTCACGCGGTCTTTGAACATCTCGCGCAATTCCAAGCCCTTGTCGATGCGGGCATAGATGCTCTCCATGTCGAAGTTGGCATTGGTGATAGTACAGAACAGTGAATCATTCACAAAAGCGTGGATTCTCTTGCGGAAATCGCAATAATCCTGCCCACAGCCATGTAGGTGATGGTTAGCAATAACACCAAGTCCCTTAAGGACATAAATCAGAAGGTCTTGGGCGTGAGCCACTTGTGGGGTCTTTCCGCACACTCCTGAAATCTTGCAGCCGACGCATCCGGCAGTTTCCTGACACTGAAAACAAAACATTTTCTCGTTCATAGTTCGTTGTATTTTGAGTTAATAATGAAATGAAATCTAGCTGCAAAACTACAGCCGCTGAACGAGGTAAAGCGTAACAAATGTTACAATAATAATTTTTTTTATATTTTTGCAAAAAAATGATATGGAAGAACTCAAAATGATAAAACTCTTTGCTGGATGTAGCGACGAAGCTTTAGAGAGGCTTCTGAACCAACCTTGCCGCCGACAGGAATATCCTGCGGGCAGACGGATGCTCAACGTTGGCGACCCTTGTCGTGCTCTGATGGTGCTTGTCGATGGTCAGGCCGAGGCGCGCATGATGGGCGATGAAGGTCGCGAGGTGCTTGTGGACCGTCTGAAAGCCCCAATGCTGCTGGCACCAGCGTTTCTTTTTGCCACACCCAACATCGTTCCAGTTGAGGTTACAGCTCTGACAGATTGCGTGGTGTGGCACATCAACCGCGAGGCGTTTTTCGAGTTCCTCCAGCAGGAGCCGACCGTTCTTCGCGCCTTCCTTGAAGTGCTTTCCGAGCGCGGCCATTTTCTGAGCGGTAAGATGCGCACTTTCGCTGTCAACGGCCTCCGCAACCGCATTCTCGAATACCTCGAAGTCCACGGCAGCATCACCTTCGTCGCCGATGTCGCCCAACAATTAGGTGCCACAAGGCCTTCACTCAGCCGCGTGCTATCTGACATGCTGGACGAAGGCGTTATCACGAAAGACGTAAAAGGTTATAGATGTAAATAATTTACGGGGACAAAAATAAAAAGTCAACCGATTGATATTCAATTAGTTGACCTTCTTGCTTCGTGGTACCAGCGGGAGTTGAACCAGCGACACACGGATTTTCAGTCCGTTGCTCTACCAACTGAGCTATGGTACCCCTTTTTCGCGCTGCAAAAATACAACAATTTTTTATACCACAAACATTTTTTTAATTTTTTTTTCATTTTACGGATTTTTACTAATTTTGCAGTTGAAATCATTAAAAAAATGAGTGAGGTTTTAACTATCGATATCGGCAACACCAAGGCAAAATACGCGGTCTTCAACGACAAAAACATCGTCGAAACCGACGTTTTCAACCCACTTTCAGACGACCTCACGCATCTTTTGCAACGCCACCCAAATATTAATAGAGGTATAATCTCGTCAGTAGGCGGGATGGTGCAAGACTGTCTCCGACAACTCGAAAGCATCGAGGTGATAGTGCTCAACAGCGAGACAAAACTGCCTTTCAGCCTTACCTACAAGGAGAAATCGAAGATCGGAGCCGACCGTCTGGCACTGGTGGCTGCAGCCTACGCCGAACGTCCACACCAAAACAGCCTCGTCATCGACATCGGCACCTGCATCACCTACGACATACTCACTGCCGACGACCGACACCTCGGCGGACCGATAAGTCCGGGCATGCAGCTGCGCTTCAAGGCGATGCACGAACACACCGCCCTCCTGCCCCTCTGTGAGCCGACACGCGACGAACTCAAAATAGTTTGCGACGACACCGTCGAATGCCTCCAAAGCGGAGTACAACTTGGCGTCTTACACGAAATAAAAGAATTTATCCGTCTTTACTCATTGAAATTCAACGACTTAGGCGTTTTCATCACTGGAGGTGATAATATTTTCTTGCAAAATACGTTAAATAACTGTAACTTTGCAGGTTCAAACTTTATGTTTAACGGCTTAAGATTGATTTTGGAATTTAATGATAATCAATAAGTTACATAAAATACTTTTTCTGTTTACCATGATTTTCGTCATGGCAAACGGTATTTTTGCGCAATCCGACATCTCTTCGCCGTACTCCCGTTTCGGTCTCGGAACGATGGACAAGAACCGTACGAACACCATCATGCAAGGCATGGGCGGCATCAGCAACGCCATGAGCGACAAGTACTTACTTAACAACTCCAACCCGGCCTCATATGCCGCGATGGACTCGCTCACCTTCCTGTTCGACGCCGGATTCTACATGAAATATGTGACTTATCGCACCACCGATGCCTCGGAGAAAGGCTCCAACGCCTCGTTCGACTACTTCGACCTCGGCTTCGGCGTAACGAAATGGCTCAAGATGGGCCTCGGCGTCGCTCCTTACAGCAACCGCGCCTACTCGTCGACAGCCAGTTTCGACTTCCAGTATCCTTACAGCATCGACTATGAGGGGACAGGCGGTCTGAACAAGCTCTACTGGGCCAGCGGATTCAAGATCTATAAAGGCTTCTCACTCGGCTTCAAGCTGAACTACATCTTCGGCAACGTCACCGACGAGACCACCCTTTACTACCCTGATTACATCTACTTCCATAACGAACGTCGCACTATCAACCTGAATTTCAGCGACTTAACCTTCGACTTGGGATTAATGTACAAGCAGGATCTGAACAAAGACTACACCCTCACCTTCGGTGCCACCTACGGTCTGCCGGCCGACATGCACGCTCATCGTAACGTGTTTATCCGCACCATGTTCAAAGGCTACGGCACTAGCACCGAGACACCTATCGACACTATCTTATACACAAAAGGCGAGAAAGTGAGCGTAAAATACCCGCAAAGCATCGGAGCAGGCTTCACATTCCAGAAAAACGAACGCTGGCTGGTGGGCGTCGACTTCAACTGGAGCAACTGGTCGGCATTCACCATGAACGGCGTCAGCGACTCGCTGCAGAACTCATGGAACATCGCCGTGGGCGGATGCTATACCCCGTTCAACACCACTGTCTCCAGCTACTTCCGTAAGGTGACATACCGCGCGGGATTCCATTACGACCAGACGTTTTTCAACATCTACGGGACGTCGATTAATAAATATGGTGTGACCTTCGGACTCGGGCTCCCAATCCCGCGCGTGATGACGTCGCTCAATGTGGCAGTCGAGTTTGGAAAGATGGGCACCGTCAAGAATAACCTCATTAAAGAATCATATTTCAACATCTCATTCGGCATCTCGCTGCGTGACAAGTGGTTTGTAAAACGAAGATACAAATAACTAAAAAATATTTTAAGACATGAAATTTAGAAAGATTTTATTCCTCGGAGCAATTTTATGCATGTCATCAATGGCATTTGCACAAAACTCAGAATGCGACGCTGACATCTCAGTCTACAGAGAAGCATTCAAACAATGGGACGGTAAGACATCATCGGCAAACCCAGTGATGGTTCAAGCATGGAGAAGAGTTTTCATCAACTGCCCAGGCTACAAAGAGAGAACGCTGACCGACGGCACCAAGATCGTCAACAACGCCCTCATCAGAAGCACCAACGACCCAGCTTTGAAAGAGAAATACATCGATACTCTCGTGATGGTTTACGAGACACGTATCCAGTACTTCCCGAAGACCAAGGCCGGCAACCAGGTTGGTAACATCAAAGGACGTATGGGTGTCGACCTCATGGGATATCCTTCACGTTTGGAGCAGGCTTACAATGCTTTGAAAGACGCTGTCGACCTCGAAGGCAACAACAGCAACTACGCCTTCATCGACGGACTGTTCTCGACAACCATCAACATGGTGAAGGCCGGTAAGCTCGACGAAGCCGCCATCCTCGACGAATACAGCCGTTTGATGGACATCGTCGACTTCAACATCAAGAAATACACCGAAGAAGCCAACGAGAAACTCCTCACCAGCTACCAGGCCACAAAGGGTAACCTCGAAGGCGGCGTACAGCCTTACGCCAACTGCGAAGACCTCGTCCGCATCTATCAGAAGAAGTTCGACGCCGAACCTGATAACATCGAGCTCCTCAACAAGATCGCCACAGTGCTCTCAGCAAGAAACTGCGACAAGAGCGACCTCTATTTGGCAGTGGCTATCAAGTTGCATAAGCTCAACCCATCACCTGAGTCAGCATATTTCATCGGCAAGCGTTACCTCGCCGACCAGGAATACAGCAAGGCCGTGAGCTACCTCCTCGAGGCAACAAAGTCGGAGGATGTCAAGTCGGCACAGCAGGCTTACAAATACCTCGCGCAGATCATGCTTAAGGAAGGCAGAGGCGAACAAGGCCGTATCTATGCAAGAAAAGCCATCGAGCTCGACAGAACCGACGGCGAGCCTTACATGATCATCGGATACCTCTACGCTTCAGCAGGTAAGGACTGCAACGTCAACCCTCTCCACGCAAAGGCAGTGTACTGGGCAGCAGTCGACCAGTTTGTGAAAGCCAAGACCGTCGACCCGTCGATGACATCGAAAGCCAACGAGATGATCCGCGACTACTCAAAGATGTTCCCGACCTCAGAAGACGCTTTCTTCTACAACGTGTTCGAAGGCGACGACTATCAGGTGGAATGCTGGATTAACGAGACAACAAAAGCTAGATTCTCGAATAATTGAAACGACTAGTCTATATAGTACTGGAAATCAACATCATAGCACATCTTGTTATGATGTTGTTTTCTTGTGAAAACTCGATGAAGGAGGTCAAGCAGTTCATCGACTACGACACCATTTCAGGTCTGATGGCCTACAACGTGGTCATAGAGCGTAGCGACTCGGGCATGCTCGTGGCGAAGCTCTCGGCTCCAGTGATGCGCAGTCTCGAAGTCGACAACGCCGACAGCTCGATGCTTGAGTTTCCTAAGGGTTTCACAGCCTATATGTTCGACATAGGCGACACTACCCCCACCTCCATGATTCGCGGCGACTACGGCGTGAATTTCGAGAAAAAAGAACTCGTGATAGCACGTCATAACGTGGTGGTCACCAACATGAAGACACAGGAGACGCTGGAGACGGAGACGCTTTTCTGGGATCAGAGAAAAAAGAAGATTTATACGAGTAATTTTGTCAAGATTTCGAGTCCCGACAAGATTATTTTCGGCGACAGCCTGACGGCTAATGAAGACTTCTCGCGACGCGAGATTTTCGGCATCAGGGCTACTATTGAGGTTGATGAAGATGAGTAACTGGCTTGTTATCATAATATCACTTTTCGCTTCGGCGCTCTTCTCGGGCGTCGAGATATCTTTTGTCAGCTCAAACCGCTTGAAACTTGAGCTCGACCTGAAGAAAAAACGCTTCTCGGCCAAGCTCATCAACCATTTTGTAAGACATCAGTCGCAGTTTATGGGCTGCATCCTCATCGGCAACAACATCGCCAACGTAGTCTACGGCATCGCGATGGCCAAGTTGCTGGGATACCCGATACGCCAGATACTCCCCGAAGCCATCAACAACGAGTTCGTGGTTTTGCTTTGCCAGACCATCATCTCCACCCTGCTGGTGCTGCTCGTGGCGGAGTTTATCCCCAAGACGCTCAGCCGCCTCAACCCTAACGGCCTCATGAAGACAATGGCTCTCCCGATGATGGTGTTGTATATCATCCTTTACCCATTGATATTCATATACATAGGCATCTCAGAGCTCATCATAAAATATATCTTCAGGATGAAAATCGCGCCTGAGGATTACAAGCTCACTCCTGTCGACTTGAACGACTATCTCAAGGAATATGCCGACCCTAACGAGGAGGATGAGGACATCCAGCAAGGCATTGAATTATTTCAAAACGCCCTTGATTTTCAGACTGTTAAGCTTCGCGAATGCATGCAGCCGCGTAATGAGATTCAAGCTATCGAGATCAACGAGAGCATGGACGAGGTGAAGAAGGTCTTCGAGGAGACGAAACACTCGAAAATCCTAGTGTACGAAGGCAATATCGACAATATCATCGGTTATATCCATATCAACGATTTGCTCCTTGGCGGAGATGATATCAGAAAAATCATCCGTCAGATTGAGTTTTATCCTGAGACCTACGGTGCGCAGGAGCTTTTGCAGCGTCTTTCGAAGAAACGCCAGAGCATAGCGGTGGTCGTCGATGAGTTCGGCGGCACGGCAGGTATCATCACTACGGAAGACCTTGTGGAAGAGATTTTCGGAGAAATTGAAGACGAATACGACGAGGAAGACGACATCGAGAAGACAATCAACGAAAACGACAGGATTTTCTCGGCACGATTGGAAATTGACTACTTAAACAAGGCTTACAAATACGATTTCCCTGAGTCGGACGACTATGAGACGCTGGCGGGTTATATCATTCATTATCATGAAAGTATTCCGCAAACAGGCGAAGAAATAGCCATCGGAAACTATCTTTTCAAGATCATTAAGGCCTCCGAGACCAAGTTGGAGGAAGTGGAAATCAAGAATAATCAATGAGTTAGCATATTTTTTATAAAAATGTTGTAGGTATTGACATTTTTCGTAAATTTGCAGGCTCAAAATTAATGTAAGAAAATAAATAAAAATAAATAGAATAAACTATGGCAGCAATTGGAAGAATCAGACAACACTATGGTATCTTAGTGATTATCATTGGTTTAGCTCTTTTGGCTTTTGTTTTAGGTGACTTGATGAAGAGTTCAGGTTCAAGAAGAGCCACCGACGTGGCAGTGGTGAACGGCGAGAAAGTCACTTATCAGGACTATGAGAATAAAGTTCAGCAGGTGGTGAACTATCAGAAGAGCATCAACAAGAACCTCACACGTGATGACGAGTTCAACATCCGTAACAGCGTTCTTAACGAGATGATTAGAGACATCATCATGAAGAAAGAGTACAAAGCATTGGGTCTCACAGTCACAAACGACGAGCTTATGGACTTGATCGTTGGCGACAACCCTAACCAATACGTCGTCAGAAACTTCTCGGATGCCAATGGCAACTTCGACAAAGAAAGCCTGATGCAGACTCTCGAGCACTTCTACGAGATGCCTGTCGAGTTCCAGGAGTGGTGGCTTAACCTCGAAAACTACATCTCAGAAGAGAGAATCAACGAGAAATACCAGAGCCTCCTTGCTCACTGCTACTATCTGCCTAAGAAATTGGCCGACAGATACAACGACAACAAGAACCTCAAGAGAGAAGCCGAGGCTTACGTGGTTCGCTATGTCTCTATCCCTGACTCAACAGTGGTCGTGACAGAAGCCGATCAGAAAGCATACTACGACAAGTACTACAAGAAATATCCTACCGACGAGTTGCGTGGCATCGACTACGTGATCTTCGAGGTGAAGCCTTCAGAGGCCGACAGAGAGACAGCAAGAAAGTATATCGAAGACCTGAAGCCTGAGTTTGCTGAGACAACAACTCTCAAGAGCTTTGTCAACTACCTCTCCGACACCGACGCTCCTTTCGACAGCACATGGATGAAGGCATCGGAATATCCTGTCGAGCTTGAGGAAGCCATCGCTAACAACGAGGTCGGCTACGTCTTCGGACCATACGAGAACAACGGCGCATTCAACGCTGCAAGAATCCTTGGTAAAGAGATGCGTAACGACACATTGTGGGCTTCAGTGGCTATCATCAAACGTGAGATCACAGCTGGTGATGAGACCGACAGAGCAGTGTTCGCCGAGGTGAACAGATTCGTCACCGAGAACAAGACAGCTGAGGAGTTCAACAACGCAGTCGAGACATTAGGCCTCAACAAGCGTACTTATCAGTCACTCAGAAAGACCACCAACCGCATCGCAGGTATCAACTACTCACGCGAGATCGTCCGCTGGGCATTCCAGGATGACGTGAAGGTTGGCGACATCTCAAAGGTGTTCCCTATCGAAAACATGTACGTTGTGGCAGTTCTCACCAAGATTGTTCCTGAAGGATTCACACCTTACGAGGAGCTCATCAAGAACCACACAACTCAGATCATGAAGGAGAAGAAAGGTCAGATGATTGCTGAAAAAGCCAAGGCTTACGGCAACGACTACGACAAGATGATCGAAGAGCTCAACGGCGAGAAGATCGACGTCACCGACATCTCTTACGACAACCGCGGCTTCGGCAGCCTTGGTGTTGAAGAAAGAATTGGCGGCACAGCACTCGGCATGAAGGAAGGCGTGTTCTCAAAGCCTATCGAAGGCGGTAACGCATTCGCCATCGTGAAGGTCACCAAGACCACTCCTGCTGGCGAGACCGACTACAACACACTGCGTATAAAAGGCAAGGCCACCTACACCAACACAGTGACCAACAACGCCTACAACGCATTGTTTGAGAACGCCAAGATCGTGAACAACGGAATTTTATTCTACTAATTCCTTTTTCACAAAAAAATTAAAGGGGTGAATGAACATTCGCCCCTTTTTTGTATATTTGCCATTGATTTAAAATCGTAATAAACTATGTTCTACTACCTCTTTCAATATCTTAAAACGTTAGGTTTTCCGGGTGCCGGCGTCTTCACTTACGTCACCTTCCGGGCAGTGGCTGCCGCCATCGTGGCTCTCGTCGTGTCGGTAATCTTCGGTAAGTATTTCATCAGAAGGATGCAAAGGAAGAAGATCTACGAAAACCAGCGTAAAGGCTTAACCGACAGCGCAATAGAGGTCAGTGAGGAAGATTTGAAGATGCAGCAGGAGAACCAGGCGTTTTTCGATTCACTGTCTCCGGAGGAACAGAAACTGCCGAAGTCGCAGCTCGAGAAGTCGAAAGACCCTTATAATATAGGTAAAAAGAACGTCCCGACATTCGGTGGCGTCATCATAATATTCGCGATATTGCTGTCGTGCCTGTTCGTCGGAAAGATTCACAACATCTATCTCATCCTGATGATCATCACCACGATAATCCTAGGCACGCTGGGCTTTATCGACGATTATATCAAGACTTTCAAGGGCAACAAAGACGGATTAAAGAAATGGCAGAAGCTTGCCGGACAAATCTTCATCGGTCTCGTCGTCGGCCTCACGCTGCGTTTCCATCCTGCCGTAGTGGTCAACGAGTCGGTGAAGACGCGTATCGAAGACAACAAAGAGATTGTGGTGAAGTCGCCTGATGTGAAGTCGACACGTACCACTATACCTTTCTTTAAGAACTACAACTTCAACTATGCCGACCTGTTCAGCTGGGCCGGCGACCAGTGGAAATACCGTTTCGGCTGGATTTTCTTTGTGTTTTTCACGGCTTTCATCGTGGCGGCAGTGTCGAACGGCTCGAACCTCAACGACGGCTTGGACGGCATGGCGGCGGGCAACTCGGCGATAATCGGGTTGGCGCTGGCTGTGTTTGCCTACATCTCCAGTAATGCCGTGATGGCAGGGCACCTCAACCTCATGTTCGTACCCGGCAGTGAGGAGGTGGTGGTGTTTCTGGCGGCCTTCGTCGGCGCCTTGATAGGATATCTGTGGTATAACTCCTTCCCTGCCCAGATCTTCATGGGCGACACTGGCAGTCTGACCATAGGCGGCATCATAGCGGTGACGGCCATCATCATCCACAAAGAGCTGTTGCTGATAATACTCTGCGGAATGTTTATCTTCGAGATGGTGGCGAACCTCGACACCAACATCTTCATCAGGCGTGGCAAGAAGAGCCGTATGTTTAAATGCGCGCCGGCGCACGACCATTTCCGTACCTCTTACAGGTTCTTCAAGAACAGATGGGGCAACGCGAAGGTGGCGTTCAAGGGCAACGGCATACTGCAGCACGAGGTGAAGATCACCATCCGTTTCTGGATCGTGACGATACTCCTCGCAGCTTTGTCGCTGATGACATTAAAAATCAGATAATCAATTACTTAGCACATCTCAAGCACCGCGTCGGTGACGTACTTCAGCTGTTCGTCGGTGAACTCGGTGTGGATTGGGAGAGCCATCACATGGTCGCAGAGATACTCGCAGACCGGGAAGTCGCCTTTCTTATAGCGCGGGTCGGCGTAGGCTTTCTGCATGTGAAGCGCCACAGGGTAGTAGATAGCGCAGGCGATGCCTTTCGACTGCAGATGCTCCATCACCTTGGCACGGTCGAGGTCCTTCAACACCACAACATACTGGTGATAGACGTGGTCGGTAAACGGAGCCGTCTTCGGTGTGACGATCTTGTCGGTCTGGGCAAAGGCCTTCTCGTAGTAGGCCGCTGCATACTGACGTGCCTTGATATATTCGTCGAGATGTTTCAGTTTGATGTCGAGAACGGCCGCCTGGATGGCATCGAGACGTGAGTTAACTCCCACATAGTCATGATAATAGCGCACTTTCATGCCGTGGTTAACAACCACTCGCATCATGTCGGCGAGGTTGTCGTCGTTGGTGAAGATAGCGCCACCGTCGCCATAGCATCCGAGGTTCTTCGAAGGGAAGAACGAGGTGCAGCCGATGTTTCCGATTGTTCCCGACTTCTTCACGGTGCCGTCTTTGAAGGTGTAGTTGGCACCGATGGCCTGTGCATCGTCCTCAACGACGTACAGGTTATGGCGTTTGGCGATGTCCATGATGGCATCCATGTTGGCGCACTGACCGAAGAGATGCACAGGCACGATTGCCTTGGTGCGCGGGGTGATGGCGCGCTCAACAGCCTCAGGATCAATACAATAGGTATCCATGTCGACGTCGACAACCACAGGAGTGAGGCGCAGCAAGGCAACCACCTCTGCAGTTGCAATGAAAGTGAATGACGTCGTGATGACCTCGTCGCCCGGCTTCAGGCCGAGACCCATCATTGCAACCTGCAGAGCATCGGTGCCGTTGGCGCATGGTATCACGTGTTTCACATTCAGATATGCCTGTAAATCTTCTTGGAATTTCTGGACAAAAGGACCGCCGATGAAGCCGCCCGTCGATAAAATCTGCTGGATGGAAGCGTCCACCTCAGCCTTGATTTTGTTGTATTGACCAACGAGGTCAACCATTGGAATTTTCATCTTTTTTCAGTTTTAAAGCTGCAAATTTATAAAAAAAACGGTCGCAATGACGACTTTAATTAATTTTTTCAAAAAAATGTTTTTCATATCAAAAAAAGTTGTAATTTTGCAGTCCGTTTTGTAGAAGGAAATAAGAACAAATAAAATATTAGAAAAATGTCAAGAATTTGTCAGATTACAGGTAAGAAGGTCATCAGTGGAAACAACGTTTCTCACTCAAACAAGAAGACCAAGAGAACATTCCAGCCTAACTTGAAGATCAAGAGATTCTTCGTTCCGGAGTGGAATGAATGGGTTGTTTTGAAAGTTTCTGCAGCAGGTTTGCGCACCATCGACAAGAAAGGTGTTTACCAGGCAATGGTTGACGCAGCAAAGGATGGTAACCTTAACCGCTGGTAAGATATGAAATTTTAAAAAGAAGCCGTCTGCATCAAGGCGGCTTTTTTTATTAGTAATGTACTAACGCTCACTGATTTGCGTTATATTTGAATGAGATTCCTCACTGCGTTCGGAATGACAATTTGCCATGAGGTTTAAGTGGTTGATTATCATATTATTACTCCTTCCAACTTTTGTCTTTGGACAAAAGAAAGAAGGCGTTTTATATGGAAAGATCACCGACGACGACGGCAAAGCCGTTGAACTCGTCAACGTGGCAGTGCAAAACACGCCCTACGGCGTCGTCTCCGACTCACGCGGCGGCTACACCCTCACCCTACCCACCGACACTACACTCAACGTGGTGTTTTCATTCGTCGGATACGAGGAAGTGAAACTCGAAGTCCGTCTGAAGCCCGAAGAACGCCGCAAACACGATGTGAAGATGACGGTCGTCTCGACCATGCTACCCGAGATGACAGTGCACGACCAGTCGATAAAATCCACTACGATAACCCGACTCGACGCACGTGAGACAGTACTGCTGCCATCAGCAGGAGCAGGCGGCGTGGAAGACCTGGTGAAGACCCTCGCTGGCGTGAGCTCGACCAACGAACTCAGCTCACAATATAACGTGCGCGGCGGTAACTTCGACGAAAACCTCATCTACGTCAACGGAATCGAGATATACAAGCCGTTCCTCGTCGGCTCAGGACAACAGGAAGGTCTCAGCTTCATCAACTCGCGACTCGTGTCTAACATCGACTTCTCAGCTGGAGGATTCTCGTCGGAATACGGCGACAAGCTCTCATCAGTGCTTGACATCACCTACAAGAAGCCTACTATTACAGCTAGCTCATTGATGCTCAGTCTCTTAGGAGCCGAGGCCCATACCGAAGGCATGGCATTCAAAGGCAAGATGAGCTACCTCATCGGAGCACGTTACAAAAACACTCAGTACCTCCTCGGCAAGATGGACACCAAGGGCGACTACAAGCCGAACTTCGCTGACGTTCAAGGACTTATCACCTACAACGTGTCGTCACGATTCGAGATCACAGCCCTCGGATATTACTCCCGCAACAGCTACCTCATGATGCCGACCACACGCACAACCGACTTCGGAAACCTGCAGGCCTCGTACCGACTGAAGATTTATTTCGACGGACAGGAGCTGAGCCGTTACACTACCGGACTCGGTGCCATCTCGTTAAATTTCAGTCCGAACGAGGACCTGAACCTCAAACTCATCGGGTCGGCCTATTCGGCAGTGGAATCGGAGACTTACGACATCCAGGGACAGTATTGGATCGGACTTCTTGAGACAAATCCAGGCAACGAGCAGCAAGGCAATGTCATTGCTAATCAAGGAGTTGGAACATACATCGAGCATGCGCGCAACTCGTTCTACTCGCGTGTGTTCAACCTCGACCACAAAGGCGCTTACAAATACAACGACAACACCCTTAAATGGGGCTTGCGCTACCAGCATCAGCTGTTCGACGACATCATCAACGAGTGGGACATGGTCGACTCGGCAGGATACACCCAGCCGCACATCGTCGACTCCATCCTCAACCCAAGCAACCCGATGCAGACGCCACTAGAGCTGAAGAATGTTGCTAAAGGTCATAACGAACTGCAAATCAACAACTTAGATGGATATCTCCAAAACTCTTGGCAGTTTGAAAACGAAAAAGGCGACATCTGGGTGCTGACGGCCGGACTTCGTGCCAACTACTGGGGCTACAACGGCAAGGTCAACGTGAGTCCACGTGCAGGCATCGCTTTACAGCCTAATAAGCATCCCGACATGACATTCCGTTTGTCGGGCGGAGTCTACGTGCAGCCGCCATTTTACAGAGAGTTACGAATGTTTGACGGCAGCTTGGTGAGCAAAGACATGGCCTCGGTACAAAAGTCGTATCAGGTGGTTTTAGGTCACGAATACCGTTTCATGGCTTGGGATCGCCCGTTTGTGCTGACAAGCGAGATTTATTACAAATATCTAAAAGACATCATCCCTTATCAGGTCGACAACATCCGAATCAGGTATTACGCCGACCAGAAGGCGACAGGCTATGCTTACGGCTTCGACATGAAGATCAACGGTGAGTTTGTGAAAGGCATCGACAGCTGGGCATCAATGTCGGTGATGCGAACAGCTGAAAACATTCAGTATTTCATCGGTCCCGACGGCAAGATATTGTCGCAGACCGACATCCACAACGGAGCCGAGTATGTGCGCGACACCATAATATCGGGCATCCCGCGTCCGTCGGATCAGCGCATCAACTTCGCCATCTTCTTCCAGGATTACCTCCCGATGATTCCGTCGTTTAAGGTCAACCTGAAGCTCATCTTCGGTACTGGACTGCCGTTTGGACCATCAGAAGGTGAGCGTTACCAGCAGAAAAACAGGATGTCGCCGTATCGTCGTGTCGACCTTGGATTCAGCAAGCAGCTCATCGGTGAGTCGACGTCGTTCCGCAACCCACGAAATCCTTTGAATTACATTAGAAACTGCTGGATAAGCCTCGAGGTGTTCAACCTCCTCGGCGTGAACAATGTAAGTTCGTACATGTGGGTCACCGACGTGTACAACATACAGTATGCCGTACCTAACTATCTGACTAACAGACAGTTAAATCTTAAACTAATCTTAGAATTCTAGAGTTTTATTTCCACAGGCTTAATCATATTCTCCGGTTGGAGAATCCAGTCAAGCTGCTCCTTGGTGAGGATGCCGTGTTCGAGCACCATGGCGAGATGTATCGAGCAAGGATAGGCGTCGTTGGTCGACTGTGAAGCGTTGACGTGCCCGAGAAGGTCACTTTCAATACGGAATTCTTCTGTCTCCATATACAATCTCTTCTTATCCAAATTATCAACTTGCAAAGTTACGATTGAAATTTGAAATGAAAGAGAAAAAAGTAAAATAATTTACTGTAATATAGTTTACAAACATGATCTTTCTTAAAAAAATATAGCATTTATGTTTTTCAT
>LUZN01000044.1 GCA_001603665.1 Bacteroidales bacterium Bact_22 | reverse complement strand
TGTGCTTATCAAAGAAATTATTATATTTGCAAAATAATTTTGAATTTTAAATTTTGAATCTTTAAATCTTTAAATAAGATATAAATGGGACTCTTTTCATTTTTCAAAAAAGATAAAGACGCAAAAGAAGACTTAAATAAAGGTCTGGAAAAGACGCGTACCAGCGTGTTTGACCGCATTTCGAAGGCCATTGTGGGCAAGTCGACGGTCGACGACGAGGTCTTGGATAACCTTGAGGAGATTTTGGTTACATCAGACGTTGGAGTCGACACCACCTTAAAGATTATCGACCGCATCCAGAAACGCGTGGCACGCGATAAGTATCTGGGTACCAGTGAGTTGAATATGATTCTGAAGGAAGAGATTGCTTCGTTGCTGCAGGAGAATAACTCAGGCGACGGCAGCAGCTTCGACCTCCCAGAGGATAAGAAGCCATACGTCATCATGGTCGTGGGCGTCAACGGTGTGGGTAAGACCACCACCATCGGCAAGCTCGCGTATAACTTCAAGATGGCAGGCAAAAAGGTGGTTCTCGGCGCTTCCGACACATTCCGCGCTGCTGCCGTCGACCAGCTCAAGATCTGGGCCGACAAAGTTGGCGTTCCGATTGTCTCTCAAGGCATGGGCGCTGACCCGGCATCGGTGGCGTTCGACACCGTGAAATCGGCAGTGGCACAAGGCGCTGACGTGGTTTTGATCGACACAGCAGGTCGTCTGCACAATAAAGTCGGCTTGATGAACGAGCTTTCGAAGATTAAGAAAGTGTGCCAGAAAGTCATCCCTGACGCACCGCATGAGGTGTTGCTGGTTTTGGACGCTTCTACAGGACAGAATGCCATCGAACAGGCACGTCAGTTTATCGCTGCGACTGAAGTTAACGCGTTGGCACTCACCAAGTTGGATGGTACTGCAAAAGGCGGCGTGGTCATCGGCATCTCCGACCAGTTCAAGATTCCGGTAAAATACATCGGAGTGGGCGAGAAGATGGAGAATTTGCAGATCTTCGACAGAAATGAATTCGTCGATTCATTATTCAAATGAGAAAACCAGTTTTAAATATCGTCACCCTCGGTTGCTCAAAAAACAAAGTCGATTCGGAGCATCTGGCGGCTTTGCTGAACAACACCTACAAGATCGTCCACGATTCCGATGAGAAATCCGACGTGGTGATTATCAACACCTGCGGCTTCATAGGCGATGCAAAAGAGGAGTCGATTGATACCATTTTGGAATACGCTGAGCTGCGTAAAGCCAATAAAATCAAGAAGTTATATGTGATGGGTTGTCTCTCGGAGCGTTACAAGAAAGAGTTACGCAAAGAGATTCATGAGGTCGACGCATTCTTTGGCGTGGAGCCAGTGCAACATGTAGCTGCCGACATCCTGAAATCAGATTTTCATGCCGAATATTGCTGCGACAGAGTGCTCTCGACGCCATCGCATTACGCATATCTGAAGATCTCGGAGGGCTGCAACCGTCATTGCGCTTTCTGCGCCATCCCGCTGATTCGCGGCGACCATAAGTCGGTGCCGATGGAAAACCTCATCAAAGAGGCCGAAAACCTTGCGAAGAAAGGCGTTAAAGAGCTGATACTCATTGCACAAGACTTGACATATTACGGCTACGACATCGATGGAAAGTCCCATATCGTGGAGTTGGTCCAGAAACTCACCGAAATAGACGGCATCGAGTGGATTCGCCTGCATTACGGCTATCCTCTGGGATTCCCGGTTGAACTGCTTGAGTTGATGCGCGATAACAAGAAGATTTGTCATTACATCGATTTGCCGTTGCAGCACGTCAGCACGCCTATTTTGAAGGCAATGCGTCGTGGCGTTACACGCGAGCAAACCATTGAATTTGTTAAGAAAGTCAGGTCATACGTTCCCGATATCGCATTCAGAAGTACGTTTATCGTAGGTTTCCCTGGCGAGACGGAGGAGCAGTTCAATGAGTTGATAGATTTCATCAAAGAAGCGAGATTCGAGCGAGCCGGCGTGTTCGCGTACTCGGCTGAAGAGGGAACGCCTGCTTATGAACTCGAAGACGATGTTCCGGAAGAGGTGAAGAAGGCGCGCGTTGATAAGTTTATGGATGTCCAGCAGGATATCTCATTGGAAATCAACCAAAAACGTCTGGGAAGAACCGAAAAAGTGCTCATCGACCGCACCGAAGGCGGCTACTATGTCGGTCGTACTCAATATGATTCCCCTGAAGTCGACGACGAGGTACTTATCTCAATGAAAGACAATAAAATAGAAATCGGCTCTTTCGTCAATGTAAAGATTACTCAAGCCGATTATTTCGACTGCTACGGCGAAGTTATTGCGCCTGGAAACTAAACGCCTGCGTCGATGCAGATGAGGTTCCACCGAGGTATAGCCCGTGGAATGCCGTCGTAGCTCCCGTCGGCGCCTGATCTCCGTATTTCACATAATATGTGCTTCCGCTTACCATGCCCGTCGCTGTGATTAGGGCTAGATTGCTTGTGCAGTTGCTTTCGAAGCTGAATGTCACCATGTTGGTGCCGCCAGTGCCGCTGGCGTTCGAAAGAGTGTAGTATTTCCCAGCCTGGAAGGTATAGCTGCTGGTGTAGAACTTATAGCCTTGCGCCGGGTTGGTGATAGTGCCACCGCCACCGCCGCCCCAAGGACCGCCACCGCCTTGCGAGCCGCCGGCGCTGATGCCTATACCTGTGCCTGTAATCTTTATATAGTTGTTGTTATCGCAGTCGAAGCCTTCCTCAGGGTTGCCTTTGGTGGTGTAGGCGAAAGCCACGCCGTTGCCAATGGTGATAGCTCCTGCAGCGCCTGCATTCGAGTCGACAGCATCGTTGCCGTTGCTGAAACACACCGTCACACCGCCGTTGAAGAAGATTCTACCCGACGAGTTGATGCAGTCGTCGTAGCACTTGAAGTAGTGCTGGCCGCCTTCGATGTTGATCTGAGTCTTCGATTCCAGTCCCTCGGCGCCGCTTGTAGATGTGTTGACGGTCGTGGTGCCGCCGTAAATGGTAGCAACGCCACCCACTTTGATGGCTTTTGCCGAGGCTCTTGACGATGAGCTTCCGCCGCCAGGACCTGGAGGCCAGCCGCCACTAGAGCCGATTTGAGCGCCAGATGTGGTGATGGTAAGGGTAGGACCGCTACCGTCAGCATTGCCCTGAGTGTAAGCTCCGGTATATGTGTTGCCATTCTTCTTGCCCACTTTGATGCCTTTGCCAGCTTTTCCAGTGCTGGTGAGCGTGATGTTGCCGCTCATAATCTGCATATCGCCTTCAGCGCGTAGGCATGAGCTGGAATAAGTGTCGGTGCCCGATGATGCTGTGTAAGTGGAACCGTCGCCGTGAGTCTCGATATGTATGGTGTTGTCGCCGCTGATAGTCATATTTCCGTCGCACGAGATTCCTTTACCACCATTATTTGATGTCGGAAGGTTGATGTCGATGTTGCCACCGCTGATAATGATATCGGTGTCACCTTTAATTGCAGTGCAATACGACGGGTCGTAGTCGGTTACCACAGTGCCGCCGCTCGAGGTGATGCTGATGTCGCCATCGGTGATGGTAATCGTACTGTTCGAGTTGATGCCTTTCGATACATTGCCCGAATTGTTGAGAACGAAGGTTCCGCCGTTGATAGTCAACTCCTTATCAGCTTTTATGCAGTTGGCCGAGACGCCTGACATGGTGATGTTGATCTCGCCTCCGTTGATGACCAGAGTGCTGTCGGCAGAGATGCCGTTGATGTCGTCGGTCGGACTTGTAATCGTGATATTGCCTCCGTTGATGTAGCCGTCGAGTTCGCTGGTCAAACCGTCGTCGCCGCACGACTGAATATCGATGTTACCGCTTTGAACGAGAAGTCCTTCAGTATGGATTCCGTCCAACACTGAACTTGCGATGACAATATTGCCTGAGCTCATGTTAAACTGTCCCTTCACCTTCATGGCGTGCTGAACGAGACCAGTTACGGTGAGTGTGCCTTCGCCTTGCACGAGAAGGTCATTGTTGCTCATAAGAGCAGCTTTTTTGTCACTCGTCGTGCCATCGGCGAGCGAGTTGGATGTGCCGTCGGCAAGTTCCATGATGATGCCAGCGTTACACGTCAAATCCATAGCTTTTCCTGTAGGATTGGTGAGGTTGACGCCGTTCATCAATATAGTAGGTGTCGTTTGGCTATCAATCTCGAAACGTCCAGGGTTGGCGGTGCCTGACAGACAATAAGTTATGTTTGCTGAGCTTAACGATGTCACTGAGACCTTGGCTTCAGTCGCTGAAATTATGACTTGAGTAACAGGGTAAGGGTTTACGATGTCGACACTTGTGCCGTTATAAGTGATGTAAACTATGTCGCCTGTGCCTGTCGGAATCCAAGGGAATGTCAGACTGTCGATTTCGGCGAAACTGAATGAGTGTGAGTCGTTTATCTTGCGCACTCTGAGCTCGCCGTTTTCATTAATATACATGCTGTCGATAGAAATCGCAGGAGCGTCGAAAATAACGCCCTTATTCTGCTGCCCATGAATGCGTACGTGATATTCTCCATCTTGAGCTTTGACGGATAATCCTATGAATATCAATGATATAACAAATAAAATCTTCTTCATGGCATTACATTTTTATAAATTTAGAAAACATATTGCCAGCACAGATCACATACATACCTGGGCGCAACTCACTGATATTTATCTCGGCATCGTCCGAAACAATCACCTTCTTCAAAAGGGCTCCATTTATTGAATAAATGCTAACTTCTTGATTGTCAGCTATATTTTCAATTCTTAAAACATCTTTGGCAGGATTTGGATATATCGTAAGCTGTTGATTTTCGACCTCTTCAATATCTTGAGGAGCTGTAAAATACGCTTTTCTGATTCCCGATAAGTCGACAGCTACGGTTTCGTTGCCGTTGAAAAACAAAAGTTGTGTGTCGGAGTAATAAATCCTCGCGTCTTTGTTCATCACATAGTCTGTTGTGCTTCCGTCGGTTTTCATAATGGTGAAAATGACTTCATCTTGCGCGAAAACCGAGCCTGCAAAGGCCATCGCCAACAACGCTGTCAAAAAAAGTTTTTTCATTTTTATTAGTTTTAATCGTGTACAAGCTACAAAGATACAAAATATTTTTGAAATAGCGACTATTTTTTTTGAAGAAAATGAAAAAGGGACGCCTCAACGACGCCCCTTCTCTAAACTCTACACTCTAAAC
>LUZN01000043.1 GCA_001603665.1 Bacteroidales bacterium Bact_22 | reverse complement strand
AAACTTGCATTTTTATGAATATTTTGTAAACAAAATTTTACAATTAAATCCTTGACACATAATGATTTATGATGTAATTTTGCAGCCAGAGAATTCAACATTATTTTTGAAATCTTTTAAATAATAATATGAGTAATCTAGCAATTTTATCAAATGACGATCAACAATCGGATAAATCCGTAATTATCTACAGAAGCGAAGACGGCACGATTCAACTCGAAGTACAACTATGTGATGAAACGGTATGGTTGACAAGACCGCAAATGGCTTTGCTTTTTAATACAACACCTCAAAACGTTACGATACATATCGGGAACATATACAAGGAAGAAGAACTTGACGAAAAAGCAACTAGTAAGGATTTCTTACTAGTACAAAAAGAGGCATATGTAACATTTTGTATTAATAAAATCTAAACTATTTTTTATGAACATACCTTTGGGCAACAGCAAAGAAGACTATAAACTTCGTGAGGAAATAATATCACAAGTTTATCGTCGTTGGGTTGAAAACAATCCTGCTAAACGTGTATATAATCGATCATTAAAAGATTACATTAACATTCGTTATCTTTCAATCACAGAAACAATGCGTCATGCAGCTAAAAGCTATACTTCAACATTAGCTTTGTTGCAACTTGATACAATATTACGATATTCTGTAAAATTTGGGAAACCAAAGCCAACAAAAAGAGGTAGTAAAAATCAAAATGATTTTGTTAAAATACAAATCATGCACTATGAGTTAATAGGTATTGGATTGGTTAAAATGACAGTTGGAATTAAAAAAAGCGGCGAGAAAATACAATATTGCATTACAGCCATAAAGGCATAAAAAAAAGAAATCACAGGTTGGCTCGCTCGAAAGGTCATCACCAAATTGTGGACGTCTAAACTGGACTGTTCCCCTATTGATTTCCAGCTGCAAAAATACAACAATTTTTCTCGCTTGTCAAGACTTTTTGAAAAATTTTCCTATCTTTGCCAGAAATTATAGCATTATGGCATTGACATTATTGATTTTCGGATTGATATCCGACTCACTGCTCGCAGTGCTGGTGGGCTTCGTCGGCGCCCGTCGCCGCATCGGCTTCGGCTGGACATTCTTCCTCTCGGTGCTGTTTACACCACTTATCGGCTTGATAATCTGTCTGTTATCAGACAAACTGCCCGATGGCGAACGTAACTGGGGATGCCTCGGAAGCATACTGGCAATAGTCACCATAGCACTGCTGGCGTTCCTGTTTATGACGTTTTTAGCAGCGGCCGCAGCTTAAAAGTGTAGAGTTTAGAGTGTAGAGTTTAGAGTTTTTTTTATAATTTTGCAAAAAATTAGCGATTATCATGGAACTGAACACTTCTTATTGCTCTGACAAGTATCAGTATACGATGGGCAAGTCGTTCTACGACAATGGGATGCAAAACAAACGCGCTGTCTTTAACCTCTTCTACCGCAAGGCTCCGGATACCAACAACTGGGCTGTGGTGAGTGGCGTGCGCGAGGTGCTGAAGATGGTGGAAGGCCTCGGGAAAGCTGACGAAAGCTTCTTTGAGCAGTTCCTTCCAGGCGAAGAATACGCCGAGGTGCGCAAATACTTCGCCAAGATGAAGTTCACAGGCAACATCTACGCCATGCGCGAAGGTGAGATAGCGTTCCCGAAAGAGCCAATCATCACCATCGAAGGCCCAATCATCGAGGCGCAAGTCCTTGAGACTCCTATGCTTTGCATCATGAACCATCAGATGGCGGTGGCAACCAAGGCGTCACGTGTGACACGCAGCACCACCAAGCCAATCAGCGAGTTCGGAAGCCGCAGAGCTCATGGTCCGTGGGCTGCCATCTACGGCGGAAAAGCAGCTGTGATAGGAGGATGCCAGAACACATCTAACATCGTCACCGGAGTGGAGTTCGGATTCCCGGCATCAGGAACGATGGCGCACAGCTACGTGACCTCGTTCGGATCAACGGTGAAAGGCGAATACGAAGCGTTCGACAGATATATCAAGACTCATAAAAACGAGGTGCTGATACTCCTCGTCGACACATACGACACCCTGAAATGCGGCGTGAAAAACGCTATCAAGGCATTTAAAGCCAACGGAATCGACGATTCATACAAGTTTGGCTACGGCATACGTCTCGACAGCGGCGACCTCACCTACCTCTCGGTCAAAGCACGTGAGATGCTGGATGCGGCTGGTCTGAAGAACTGTAAGATATTCGCTACCAATGCTTTAGACGAATATCTCATCACCGAACTGGAGCGCCAAGGGTGTATGGTCGACAGCTACGGCGTGGGCGACGCCATCGCGACAAGCAAACATAACCCTTGCTTTGGAAATGTTTACAAACTCGTGCAAGTCGACGATATGCCGGTGTTGAAACGTTCGGAAGAAAGCAGCAAGCTGATAAATCCAGGTTTCCAGATCACCTACCGCATCATCAGAAACAACAAATTCAAGATGGATGTGACTTGTTTGAGAGGCGACAAACTCGCGCAAGCCATTGAGAATCACGAGGAAATAACTCTGCGCGACGAGACCGACCATCTTAAGTCAACCACCTTCCCTGCCGGAAAATACGAATACCGCATTCTGCAGCCGCAGGTGATGAAAGACGGCAAAGTGATTCTCGAAGACATCCCGATCATGGAGAAACGCGCCTATTATCTCGACAACCTGGCGCACCTCGACGACACCGAGAAACGTCTCATCAACCCGCATTACTACAAATGCGATATCTCCAACGACCTCTATGACCTTAAGGAAAGGTTAATTGAGAATATCGTCAAGGAAATTGAGGAATTTGACAATGAATAAAAATATTGGCCATTGGCGATATATTATAAAAGCCAACAGCCAATAGTCCAAGGCCAATGTTTTAGATTTGCTTGAGCAAATTGACCATTTCGATTGCAGTAGTCACTGCATCGTATCCCTTATTTCCAGCTTTTGAGCCAGCGCGTTCGACGGCCTGTTCGATGCTGTCGGTTGTGAGAACGCCAAAGATCACTGGCACTTCGGTCTGGAGGCCTACTTGAGCGATGCCTTTAGTGGCTTCGTTGGCAACCATGTCGAAATGAGGTGTTGCACCGCGGATAACAGCGCCGAGGCATACCACAGCGTCGTATTTCTTACTTGCAGCCATCTTCTTTGCTACGAGCGGGATCTCGAAAGCGCCCGGAACCCAAGCGATATCGATGTTTTTCTCTTCACCGCCGTGACGTTTGAAAGCGTCGATGGCGCCACCCAACAGCTTGTTGGTGATGATTTCGTTGAAACGGCCGGCCACGATAGCGATTTTCTGGCCTTCAGCCAAGAGTTTTCCTTCTAAAATGTTCATGTCTATTTAATTTAAAGATTTAAAATTCAAAATTTAAAATTCTATGACTCCAAACTATGCAAAAAGCCGCAGGCTTATTTTTCTGCTTGACGCAAGGCCTGCTATTTTTTGCATAGTTTTTCGTCTGTATTGTTAACTGGTATATCCTTAACATGCAGCATGTGCCCCATTTTTTTGTATTTTGTGTATAGATAAAATGCGTCTTTTTCGTTGCAGGTCATCTCGATGGGTTCACGACCGACGATTTCGATGCCATAGCCCTCCAAGCCACTGATTTTCATTGGGTTATTAGTCATCACGATGATCTTTCTTGCTCCGAGGTCGGCTAATATTTCAGCACCGGTGCCGTAATCGCGCAAGTCGGCGGCGAAACCGAGTGCGAGGTTAGCCTCGACGGTGTCCATGCCTTTGTCTTGCAAAGTGTAGGCTTTCAGCTTGTTTATCAAGCCGATGCCACGGCCTTCCTGACGGAGATAAAGCAGCACGCCCCTGCCCTTTTTCTCGATACGGCGCATGGCCTCCTGAAGCTGCTCGCCACAGTCACAACGCATCGAACCGAAGGCGTCGCCGGTCAGGCATTCAGAGTGCACGCGGCAAAGCACAGGTTCAGGGGCTGTGAGGTCGCCTTTCACCAACGCCACATGATGTTCGCCAGAGATCTTATCGACGTAGCCAATAGCTCTGAAAGTGCCATATTTTGTTGGCAGCTCGGCCTCTGTCACACGTTCAACCAAGACCTCAGTCTTACGGCGATATTTTATCAACTCGGCTATCGAAGTGATTTTCAGGTTGTTAGCCTTGGCAAACTGCACCAATTCAGTCGTGCGCATCATTGTGCCGTCTTCACGCATTATCTCGCAGCACAGTCCGCATTCTTTCAGTCCTGCGAGGCGCATCAAGTCGACGGTAGCCTCAGTGTGGCCGCCACGTTTCAGCACTCCACCCTGTCGGGCCTCGAGCGGAAACATATGTCCCGGACGACGGAAATCCTCAGCGCGGATGCCGTCTTCGACAACCTTGCGGGCTGTGATGGAACGTTCAACTGCCGAGATTCCTGTGGTGGTGTCGCGATAATCGATGGAAACGGTGAACGCAGTGCAGTGGTTGTCGGTATTTTCGAGCACCATCTGATTGAGTCTCAACCGTTTGCATATCTCTGAGCTCATCGGCATACAGATCAGTCCTTTGCCGTATGAGGCCATAAAATTCACGTTTTCGACGCTCGCAAACTCGGCTGCGCAAATCAAATCGCCCTCGTTTTCGCGGTCAGGGTCGTCGACCACGATGATCATCTTTCCGGCGCGAAGGTCGTCTAAAGCTTCCTCAATAGTGTTAAAATCTTTGTTCATTATTAAAAATTATTGTCTTTCAATAAGTTAAGTAGTTTTTCATCATGTCGGGCGGTGATGTTGCCCACAAATTTCTCGATATATTTTCCAACGATGTCGTTCTCAAGATTCACGGTATCGCCTATCTTTTTCTTAGTGAGCGTCGTCTCATCCTGAGTGTGTTGGATTATCGAAACGCTGAAGTCAAAGCTGCTTACATCGGTGACTGTCAATGAGATACCGTCGATGGTTATGGATCCTTTTTCGACGATGTAACGCAAAATCTCAGGTCGGGTCTCGATTTTCATGCGGATGGCCTTGTCGTCGCAGGTCATTTTGGAGATGACGCCTGTGCCGTCGATATGTCCCGAGACTATATGTCCGCCGAATCGACCGTTGGCAGGCATGGCACGTTCACAATTCACTAAGTCGTTGATTCTCAGGTCTTTGAAGTTGGTGCGATTCATCGTTTCGGGCATCACGTCGGCGGTATATGAGCTGTCGTCGAATGTAGTGACCGTGAGGCAGACACCGTTGGTGCAGATGCTGTCGCCCATATGGATGTCGTCAAGAATCTTATGCACTTCGATGGTCAGCCTGATGCTGTTAGCATGGCTGACTATAGCTTTCACCTTTCCGATTTCTTCAATTATTCCCGTGAACATATCTTTCCTTTTATTAAAATATCGCCTTTAATATTTTGAATATCAATGTCTTGCAGTTGAATCGCGTCGCTCATTTTTTCTATTCCCTTGCCCGATACCGCTGTCTGGGCGGCGGCACCTCCGATAATTTTCGGTGCGATGAAGGCCCAAACTTCGTCAACGCAACCAGATTCGAGGAATGCGGCGTTCAGGGTGCCGCCGCCCTCCAATAATAATGAGTCGATGCCGAGGGAACCTAATTTATTTATTAGATCATTGATGTCGACGTGACCGTTAAGAGAGTCGCATTGGAGTAGTTCACACCCAGCGTTTAGGAGGTTCCTCGCGCCTTCGGCGCTCGGAATGACAGTGGTTACGATGATAGTTTTATACTGTTTCGCAGATGCAACCAATTGACTATCAATAGGTATTCTCAAATTGCTATCAACAACAATGCGCATCGGTTGATGATGTTCACCATCTAACCTTACATTCAACATCGGGTCGTCGGCTAAAACGGTGCCAATTCCAACGATGACGCCAGCCATCTCGCTGCGTAACTGATGGACCAGTTTGCGCGATTCTTCGTTGGTCACCCACTTCGAATCGCCAGTAAATGCTGCTATTTTCCCGTCGAGGGTCATGGCAGTCTTCATGATGACGTAAGGCCGCTTGGTGGTGATGTATTTCAGGAAAACCATATTCAACTCACGGATCTCATCAGCGCAGAGACCGACTTCGACTTCGATGCCGGCGTCTTGCAGCATCTTCACGCCTTTTCCGGCCACAAGCGGGTTCGGGTCGAGGATGCCGACGTAGACTTTTCTGATACCTTTTTCGATGATGATCTCGGTGCAGGGAGGCGTCTTGCCGTAGTGGCAGCAAGGTTCAAGTGTTACATAAAGTGAAGCGCCTTTAGTTTCTGATTTACAGCGTGTTATAGCGTTGCGTTCGGCATGAAATTCACCGTATTTTTCATGGTAGCCTTCGGCGATGATCTCGCCGTCTCTGACCACCACGCAGCCCACCAGAGGATTAGGATGGACGTATCCTCCGCCCTTCTTGGCAAGCTCGATGGCGCGCCGCATTAACTCGATGTCTTTTTCACAATATGACATAATAAAAAAGCCCTAATAAAACATCAGGGCTTTTAAAAATTTATAACTATTCAATATGAAAACTTCTCTCATCCGGACTTTAACCGTCGGTTTCGGAATTTCACCGAATCAGTTCCCCGAAGGGAAGTCGCGGACTATACCGCCGGAAAGGAATTTCACCTTGCCCTGAAGTTTTACGCTGCAAAAATACACAATTTTTTAATATTGTGCTATATTTTGTTACATTTTTTTAACAAAATGAAGTCGAGGGTGACCATCGCGGCCATCGCCTCCACTATCGGAACCACTCGTGGAACGACGCAAACATCGTGCCTGCCTTGAATCTCCAACGTCGTCGTATTACCTTGAATGTCAACGGTTTGCTGCGGCTGCATCAGCGACGGAATCGGCTTGAAAGCGACTCTGAAAACGATATCTTCGCCATTTGTGATGCCGCCTTGCACGCCGCCCGAGTGATTGGTGAGCGTGCGAATCTTCCCGCCGTCATTGATGAAAGCATCGTTACAGTCACTGCCCCGCATCCTGGCGGCGTGCAGTCCCTCGCCTATCTCAAAGCCCTTGGCAGCGTTGATAGTCATCATCGCATGAGCGAGAACGGCGTTAAACTTCATGAAAGCGGGCTCTCCGAGGCCTACAGGGGCATTTTTGATGATTCCTTGAATTGTGCACCCCACCGTATCCTTTTCTTCTCTAAAACGGCTTAAAATGCGTTCTATCTCGTCGTTTGTAAAGCTTTCGCTGCTCTCCTCGCCTATCTGAACGACATCAGAAAGCACTTCTATGCCTTGCGATGCCAGTATTTGCTTGGCGACAGCGCCTGCCACCACGCAAGGCAACAGCGTCCTGGCCGAGCCTCGACCTCCACCGGCATAGTCTCTGATGCCATATTTCTCCTGATAAGTGAAATCGGCATGCGACGGACGGAAAACATCCTTAAGATTCTCATAATCAGACGTTTTCGCGTCTTTGTTACGGATAATAAATGCTATCGGAGCACCTGTAGTCTTACCTTCAAACAAACCCGACAAAAACTCAACCTCGTCGGGTTCTTTTCTGGCCGACATTGTGGCATTTTGTCCCGGCTTTCTGCGTGATAACTCATTTTCAATCAATGATTTATCTAGAAGAACGCCAGCAGGACAACCATCAATAACACCACCAATGGCAGGACCATGGGATTCACCGAAGGTCGTCAAACAAAAAGCCGTTCCGAAGGTATTTGAATTCATAAAAAATCATAGGGACGTGGCGCGCCGCGTCCCTACGGATTATTCAATGTTTATTATTGTTCATTGAGAATTTTGATCTTTGCCTCGAGGACCTTCACGTCGTTCTTCAGCTTGACGATCTTCTTCTCGTATTCAGCCTTGAGAAGCTCCGACTGCTTGCTGTTGGCGAAGAATCCGATGTTGTTTTCGAGAGTGATGATCTCGTCGCGCAGCTTCTGTATCTTGCCCTGCAGGTTCATGCGCTCTCTGCGGACCTTGTCGCGTGAATCAGGATCTTCTTTCAGACCCGAAATCATGGTGCGGTACTCGCTGGCTGTCAATTCGTTATCGTTGGCACGCATCTTGTCGAACATGCCGTCGATGAGGCTGCGGTATTCGTTCTGGATAGCATCTTTGACCTTCATCGGCACGTGACCGATGGCCATCCATTCTCTCTGGAATGCGCGGATTGCTTCCATATTCTCGTTGCGGTCCTTCTTCATCTCGAAGGCCTTGATGCGCTCGATGAGTTCCTGTTTTGCCTTGAGGTTAGCGTCCTCTTCGCCTTTAATTCCTGAGAAATGCGACGATTTGTTGCCGAAGAAGGCGTCGCAGGCGCTGCGGAAACGCTTCCAGATCTTGTCGCTGTGGCGCTTCGGGACCGGACCTATGGTCTTCCACTCTTCCTGGAGTTTCTTGATGCGATCCGTGGTCTTCTTCCACTCGGTTGAATCGACGAGATTCTCAACTTCCACGCAGATTTGCAGCTTCCTGTTGTAGTTTTCCATCTGCTGCACCTTGAGTTTGTTGAAGAACTCTTTCTTAGCGTCGAAGAAGGTGTTCATGGCGCCTTTGAAGCGGTTCCAAATCTCTTCGCTCTGTTTCTTGGCGACCGGGCCGATGCCTTTCCAAACCTTAAACAGCTCATTGACGTCGTTCGACTTCTTCTGATATGCGTTGATGCTGTTAACAGGCTCATTTACAATCTCTTCCATCTTAACGCAGATGGCTTCCTTAGCCTCGTAGTTGGCTTTCTGTTCTTCCTCGAGCTTGGCGTAATGCTCGCGGCGGATCTGGTTTACCTTGTCGGTAGCGCTCTTGAAGCGATCCCAGATCTCGTCTTTCTTCTCCTGCGGCACCGGACCGATCTCTTTCCACTCGTCGTGATATTTCTGGAGGAGTTTGAACGCTTTCGTCAGTGATTTCTCGAGAAGCAGCAGCTCGGCTTTCTCGCAGAGCTCGATCTTAGCCTCGAGGTTCTTCTTGAGGTCAAGGTCACGTAACTCTCTGTTAATCTTTACCTTATCGTAGAATTTCTCGATGAGGAAATGATAAGTGTTCCAGATGTTCGACACCTCGTTGGCCGGCACCTGACCGATGGCTTTCCATCTCTCCTGCAGGTCGCGGAAGTCGTCGTAGGTCTTCTTCAGAGTCTCTTCCGAGAAGATCAAAGTCTTGAGTTCCTCAATGATTCCGAGCTTTTGCTTGAGGTTATCGTTCTTCTGGCGCTCGAGTTCCTCTTTGTATTTGTCCTTATTTATCTTGTAGATGTCGAAGGCTGCTTTGAAACGCACCTCGAGCGGGTCGTCGGTATGCTCGTAGCTGTCCTTGTCGCCACCGTCGAGGATAAACTGTTCCATCTCACGGTCACGGTCTTCCTTATTGAGTCTCAAGAAGTTAGACTTGATAGCGACGACTTTGTCCTTGATTTTGGCGATGTCCTGTTCCTGGACTGTCTCCTCAAGGAGTTCAACGAGTTGAAGCTTGTTCAAGCCCGAGAAATCGAATTCCGATTCCTCTTCTTCCTCGTTTTCGTTGTCGTTGTTCAAATCGAGCTCTGCTTCCTGCGAAATCTCCTCGTTTTGAGAGATGACTTCGTCCTTTTTCTCCTCCTTCTTGGTGGCTTTCTTCACAGTCTTCTTCTCTGCTTTCTTTTCCACTTTTTCAGCTTTTTTCTCAGCTTTTGGAGCTTCAGGAAGCTTCACTTCTTCTTCATTCACATCAATTTTCACATTGATTTTTACAGCACCCGGCAAAATTGTCGGCTGGTTGAGTTTCTCAATAGTCTTGAGTTCGGTAGCGTTCATCTTTAGATAAATGTTTGATAATCAATAATTTAATTAAGTCGTTATCAGAATTTCGCTTTCGCAAAACACGATATAGGAGTATAAATCTCGCTGCAAAGATAATAAATTTCTCGAGAAGATACATTATTTGAAAAAAATTTTGTAAGTTTGTAAGCTAAAATTTCTGTTATGCTGACTTCGGAAGAGATTAAGAAAACGATTGCGGAACTCATTGAAAATCTAGGAGAAAAGGTTTTGGAGATCGTGGCGATGCCCAGTTCGGGTTCGTCGAGGCTTTATTTTCGTGTGAAAACCGATAGGCGTTATTTGATTGGCGCTTACAATATCAACATCGAGGAAAACAATGCTTTCTTCAGTTTTTCCAAGCATTTTCATGAATGCGGACTCCCCGTTCCGGAGATTTTAGCCGTCTCTTCAGGCAAAGATGTCTATGTGCAGACCGATTTAGGCGATGACACCCTTTTCAAGCATGTAGAAAAATGTCTTGAAGAAGGCAATTTTGACGATGAGACTATAGGTTTGTATAAGAAATCGCTCGACAAACTCGTTGATTTTCAGACTATTGGACATCAGGGACTCGATTATTCGAAGGCGTTCCCTACTCCTGCTTTCGACGAGATGTCGATTATGGAGGACTTGAATTATTTCAAATACTGTTTTTTGAAGGAACAGGAAGAGATTTCGTTCAACGAGACGCGCTTAGACGGTGATTTTCAACGACTTGCGAAATACATCCTGGAGGCTCCGTCGGATTTCTTCATGTACAGGGATTTCCAATCAAGGAATATCATGATTGTCGATGGCGAGCCATATTTCATTGATTATCAAGGTGGTAGAAAAGGTCCATTGCAATATGACGTGGTGTCGTTGCTATATCAGGTGAAGGCAAGATTACCCGAGTCCTTAAGGCAGGAGTTAATAGAATACTACAAACATCTACTGAAGGAGATTCCTCGCTGCGCTCGGAATGACAACCATCTATCAGATAGTTTCGACAAATATTTCCCGGCATTCGTGTTGTTGCGACTTTTGCAGGTACTTGGGGCGTATGGGTTTAGAGGTTTGATACAGAAGAAGTTACACTTTATGCAGAGCATCCCGTATGCCATCCGCGAGTTGATGAAGGTGAACGAAAAATGGGCTTTGCCGTTCGAGTTGCCTGAGTTGCAAGGTGTATTACAACAGCTATCAATTGTATTACAAAAATACGAAAGCATTGAGCCTGAAGTACTTACGATTACAGTTAACAGTTTTTCGTATAAAAACGGCGGCGTGCCGTACGACAAGAGCGGCAACGGCGGTGGTTATGTTTTCGATTGCCGTGCCTTGCCTAACCCGGGACGTTATGTCGAGTTTAAGAAGATGAATGGCGAGGACGCTGAGGTGAAGGACTTTTTAAACGACAAGCCCGATGTGCATTACTTCTTGCAGAACGTTCAAATGCTTGTGTATCAATCGATTGACAACTATCTCGAGCGCGGTTTCAAGAACCTGCAGATCAACTTCGGATGCACTGGCGGACAGCATAGGTCGGTGTTTTTCGCTCAGACCATTGGCGAACTGATTCACGAAAACTACCCGATGGTGAGGGTCGAAATCAACCATCAGGCACAACATATCTCACACGTTTATGAAGCAAAATAGAAGAACGGCATTTATCCTTGCAGCTGGACTGGGCACCCGATTGAAAGAGCTGACAGCCAACACGCCAAAGGCTTTAGTATCAATCAATAAAGTGCCTTTACTTAAAGTATTACTTGAAGAATTGACAAAGCAAGGATTCAATCATATTGTGATCAATATTCATCATTTTGGGGAACAGATTGTTGAATTTTTGAATCGAAATGACGTTCCGAATGTTGAGATAGAAGTTTCTGATGAGAGGCCACTCCTTATGGATACCGGGGGCGCTATTTTGCAGGCTCTGCCCTACTTTGCACAGAGCGATGCAGTGCTCGTGCATAACGTCGACGTGCTGACAAACGTTGATATTAAAGGCTTTTACGACGATTTCCTGAAGAGCGACGATGCCGCATGGCTGCTCACTCAGGAACGTAACAGCAAGCGCAAGCTGGTGTTTGACGAACAGGACAACTTCCTTGGGCGTTTCAACAGCGAGACCAAAGACTACGACGGCAACGGAGCAATTCCGAATAAGTGTAAGTTATTGTCGTTCAGCGGAATACATCTTTTCAAACCGAAATATTTCAAAGATTTCGAAGTAAAACCTTGCTACGTATTTGAACTTTATAAGCAAATAGCTGAAAATCATAAAGTTACATCAAAATTGATACGCCCCGACTACTGGTTCGATTTGGGCACACAGGAACAACTGAAAAACGCTGAGTTATGGCTTTCATCAAGAAGATAAGTGATTATATCACAGAGCATTACGATTTGACGAAGGAGAACATCACCATTGTTTTCCCCAACAAACGTGCGGCTCTGCAGCTGAGAAACGAGCTGGCGAAGACCATAACCACCAACTTCTGGGTGCCGCAGATACTCTCGATCCAGCAGGCCATGGAAGAATGGAGCGGCTTGCAACTCATTGATAATATTGAAGTTATATTCGAGATTATCAAGATGAACCACGAGTTCTTCCCCTATGCCGCCCAGATGGCCAAGGATTTCGACGAGATTGACCAGTACAACGTTGATGCGGCCAAGCTTTTCGCGCATCTGAAGGACGCCAAAGAGATTGAAGAATGGAATCTCAGCCTCGAAAACGGCGTGGAATCCAACTATCTGAAGTTTTTCGAGTCGCTTATCACCTATTACAATAACCTGCGCAACACTCTCGAGAAGAACGGTCAGGGTTATTATGGCTTGATAACCAAGAAGATAGCCTCGTTTGACGATGCCACGATGCAGAAATGTACACTCGGAAGGAAAATCATTTTCGCCGGTTTCAACGCATTGACGAAGACCGAAGAGAACATCATGGTGCGCATGGTTGAGAATGGTAACGCAGTGATACTCTGGGACTTAGATAAATATTATTTTGAAGATGAGAAACAGGAAGCCGGTCTTTTTGCAAGAAAATTCTTCAAGAAACATCCTAATTTCGAGAAAAATTTCATAGGCGACAGTTATAAAACACAGAAAAAGCACATCAACATCGTCAGTGTGACGGGAAATGCAGTGCAGACTAGCGCTTTGCAACTTGCCCTATCAAAGGATAAGGATGATAAAAAGGATAAGAAAAGCGTCATCGTCCTGGCTGATGAGGCACTTTTGATACCGGTTTTGAATTCGATTCCCGAATCGTGCGGCGACATCAGGGTGACGATGGGCTATCCATTCAACAAAACCATTGTGTATCACTTTGTTGAGCAGCTTTTCAGGTACCAACAGACGCTTACTTCCGACGAAAACAGGAACTATCTCTGGACATTCCTGCGTTTCTGTAATTCCGATTTTATTAAATTGATTTTCAATGGTTTAGCATATAATAAACTGAATTCATGGCTAATGGAGAAAGCGAAAGGAATGGTTTATTATTTCAAGAAATCGGATTTGGAAACATTTAAAGACAATAAGCAACTCTTTGAGTTCCTTAATCTTACGACGAAAAAATGGAAAGATACTCAAGAATGTGTCGACACCATGACCAAGATTTTGAGTCTTTCGGCTGGATTGCTGAATAAAGACAATAATTTCGTCAAAAATCAGATTAGTGTTGCTGGAAGGATAATAAATAGAATCGAGCTGTTGCATAATAAATACGCCAACGAGATGCAAGTCGTTGATTTACAAGCGCTTTACACCCAAGTTGCGGGGCAGATGACGATAAACTATGAAAAAAGCGTCACCGACGGCTTGCAGATTATGGGACTGCTTGAGACGCGTAACCTCGACTTCGACGAGATACATTTTTTGAGTGTCAACGAGGGTATTTTGCCACAGAATAAAAGCAATAACAGCTTGATACCGTATGACTTACGAAAGGATTACGACATGCCGACCTACAGTCAGCAGCAGGCCGTTTACGCGTACCATTTCTACCGTTTGCTGCAGAACGCCGGCAAAATCAACCTTTATTACAACAATCTAGCCGATCCTGGCATGGGCGAGCCGAGTCGTTTCATCATGCAACTCGAATACGAATATGCCAAAGACAACCCTAATGTCACGCTTGAACATTGGCAGTATAAGTCGCCATCAATCAATGAGAAACGTGAAAGCATCAGCATTGCCAAGACCGACGAGATGCTGAAAAAAATCACCAGGCTCTCCCCTACGGTTATCAGTCATTACACTAACTGTCCGCTCAAGTTTTACTGGGCAGACGTTGAACGTATCAATGATGAGACGCCCGACGAGGAGATTCAGGCGAACAAGATGGGCGACATTGTGCACGCCACACTGCAGTTTTTCTACGAAAAGTTTAAAAACGAGGAGATTACGCTGGATCTTTTCGATGAGATGTATAAGAAACATTTCGATGAATGTTACCGTAAAGCATTGAAAGAGAAGAACTTTGCCGACGGTCTGCCCGACAGCGGCTTCAATTATCTTAGCGAGACAATCATCAAGAGCATGCTCGACGGATTCATCAAAAACGAGAGAAAATTCCTGGCAGCAGGCAACAAACTCTCAATCATTTCTGTTGAGACAGAACTCAAGAAAACCTTTGATATTCAAGGCCACGAAGTGCTGATGCACGGCTATGCCGACCGTATCGACAAAGTGAACGGCGACATACTTGTCATCGACTACAAAACCGGCAAAGTGGCCGACGATGACTTGAAAATCACTGCTGACGACACCTCCATCACTTCGATGAAAGACAAATCGATACAGCTGCTGATGTACAAATATCTGTACCTCCAGGAAAACAAGGGAGTCTCACCGGAGCAGGTCAAGCCCGGGATAGTTGGTTTCTTGAAGCTGAGTCACGGCATTTTCGACTTGGATATAGACGAAAAGCACGAGCTAAATGCCGATTTTGAAGGCTGTTGCAACAGATATTTCAACGAATTGCTTTCAGAGATATTCAACAAAGACATCCCATTTGCTCAATGCGAAGGTACTGATCCGTGCAAGATATGCGACTTCAAGAACATCTGCAACAGGCTGTAATCACTTGAATATCAAGTCGATATACACCGGCAGATGATCGGCATAACCGCCGAAATATTTCGGTCCGACATAGGTCCTAAACAGCTTAACACCTCCAAACGACTCATCTTTTTCGAAGAGAAAATCGCCATGGAATATTGTGGCGCTGTTAGGTTTATAAATTAGTCCTTTATTATTGTTAATCAACGGCTTACTGACAATAATCTGATCGAAGATTTGCCAGTTGTACTCATGTTTGAGAGTGCCTTCGAAGCCTAGTTTCTTGCCATCGGTAAACAGATTGACCAGCACATCATCTTTACACAGCACATCTTTTATGCTGGGGTCTTCGGGAGTGTCGTTGAAATCGCCCATGATGATGATTTTAGGGATGGTTTGAGGCAATGCGACCAGCGAATCGACCTTGCGTCTCAACGTGTTAGCAGCTAGAGCACGCATTTTTATGGTCTCCCGCTCACCACCGTAGCGCGACGGCCAGTGATTGACAAACACATGGATGGTGTCGCCTCGCCTGTCGTAAAGTTTAACATAGAGAATGTCGCGCGTGCGATAGCCTTTGTTCTTCGGATTTCTTACCTTAATAGGCTCAGTATAAATGAGTTGCAGCTTGTCGATGCAATAAACCATCGCCACGTCGATGCCGCGTTTGTCGTCGCCCTCGTAGTGCACGATACGATAGTTGTGATTTTTGAGCGGCGTCTGGTTAAACAGCGCATTTAGCACGTACTGGTTCTCAATCTCAGCAATTCCCAGCACTGCCAGAGGTTCATTCTCCGAGATGGCGAGGATGGCTTTAAACATGTTGTTACGCTTACGGTAGAAACGCTGTTTTGTCCAGTGTTGACCGCCGTTTTCGGTAAATTCGTTGTACACCCGCGTGGAGTCGACGAAGGGATCGAAGAAATTTTCGAAATTCCAGAATGCCACACGCAGCTCTTCTCTCTTCTGAGCGTAAGCGTCAAAAGATGTAACTATTTGATACTCAATGAATAACAAAAATAGCACAGGGACTTTTATAATCGATAAAGGTCTCATATTATTTAGTTTTTAATTGTTATTGACGACCACAAAATTACAAAATATTTTGAAATGACAGAAAAAAAATGTATTTTTGCACTCGTCATTTTCGTAAAAAGCCTTATCGGATGGAAGATTTATAAGCCTTGGCTCGAAATGACGGTTTTTAAAATTATTGTTATGAAAAAGTTTTTTGTTTTAATTTCTTTATTGTTTCCGTTAATCGGTTT
>LUZN01000042.1:2500-3857 GCA_001603665.1 Bacteroidales bacterium Bact_22 | reverse complement strand
GGTCGGAACTTACCCGACAAGGAATTTCGCTACCTTAGGACCGTTATAGTTACGGCCGCCGTTTACCGGGGCTTCAATTCAATGCTTCCCTTGCGGTGACATCTCCTCTTAACCTTCCGGCACCGGGCAGGTGTCAGGCCTTATACCTCATCTTTCGATTTCGCAAAGCCTTGTGTTTTTGCTAAACAGTCGCCTGGGCCATTTCTCTGCGCCTCCCTTAAAGGAGGACCCTTTCTTCCGAAGTTACAGGGTTAGTTTGCCTAATTCCTTAGCCATGACTCACTCGAGCACCTTTGGATACTCTCCTCGTCCACCTGTGTCGGTTTCCGGTACGGGCGGCCAACACCTGAAGCTTAGCGGCTTTTCTCGGGAGTATGCTCCACATCGCTGTCACCTCGGCCGAAGCCTCAGTGTACTGTCACAGCTCAGCAGACCTCACGTACTTGACTGTAAGGCCTATACCTAACTGTTTCAACCATCTATTCCGTCAGATGGCGGATGTTTCGCTCCTCCGTCCCCGCTTCGCAATGTTGGCCGGTACGGGAATATTAACCCGTTGTCCATCGGCTGCCCCTCCTCTGCAGAGGGTTCGTCTTAGGACCCGACTGACCCTGATCCGATTAGCGTTGATCAGGAACCCTTGGACTTCCGGTGTGGGGGTTTCACACCCCCATTGTCGTTACTTATGCCTACATTTGCTTTTCCATACACTCCAGCAAACCTCACGATTCACCTTCAACGTAGAATGGAATGCTCCCCTACCGATATCATGTATCCCATGGCTTCGGTGGTGTGCTTCATGCCCGCTCATTATCCATACCCGACCGCTCGACCAGTGAGCTGTTACGCACTCTTTGAATGAATGGCTGCTTCCAAGCCAACATCCTGGCTGTCAGTGCAGTCGGACCTCGTTAACACAACTTAGCACACGCTCCGGGACCTTAGCCGATGGTCCGGGTTCTTTCCCTCTCGGCCGTGGACGTTAGCACCCGCGGCCTCACTCCCGGGGAACACCGCACGGCATTCGGAGTTTGGCTGGGGTTGGTAGGCGGTGAAGCCCCCGCGCCCAATCAGTATCTCTACCTCCGTGCGGCTATTGCCCGAGGCTGCCCCTAAAGGCATTTCGGGGAGTACGAGCTATCTCTCAGTTTGATTAGCCTTTCACCCCTACGCACAGCTCATCCGAATCCTTTTCAACGGAAACCAGTTCGGCCCTCCAGCCGGTTTTACCCGACCTTCAGCCTGGCCATGCGTAGATCACAAAGTTTCGCGTCTGCCCCCACTGACTACAGCGCCCTGTTCAGACTCGCTTTCGCTCCGGCTCAGGACCTCCAGGCCCTTAACCTCGCCAGTGAGG
>LUZN01000041.1 GCA_001603665.1 Bacteroidales bacterium Bact_22 | reverse complement strand
TAAAATTGGTAAAAATTTTTACTAATTAATTTCCCTTAATAAAAAAAATGCTATCTTTGCACATTATAAGTAAAACGATTTACTATAAACTGATTTACTTTTATGGAATATAGATTTAAAGGACATCTTGTAGAGGAATTATATAAGGATTACAGGATAAAAGAGGGAATGAAGGCCTGCATGAACTGTGGCGTCTGCACTGCAGTTTGTCCAGCGGCGGAGTTTTACAAATACAATCCGAAGAACATTGTCAACATTGTGGCACGCAAAAACGAGCAGGATCTTGAGGATTTGCTGAAAAGCGACACAATTTGGTACTGTGGCGAGTGTATGTCGTGTGTGACGCGCTGTCCGCGAGCCAATGCACCGGGATTGGTAATTATGTCTTTACGAAAACTTTCGATGAGAAGCGGCTTGTATATGCTTTCAGAAAAAGGAAAACAGCAGTACGTGGTGGTTAAAGACCTGTGTTCCAACATCTTAAACTACGGCTATTGCGTTTATCCGCGTACATTTGAATATGAGACGCATAAGGAATTCGGTCCGGTTGGCAAATGGATCAATGATAACCTTGACGATTTGCATGCCCGTATGGGTTCGAATCTCGATGGTGACGGTCCGGGCGGATTGCGTAAGATTCCGAAGGAGAGTCTCGACCAGCTTAAGAATATCTTCGACGTGACAGGTGCTACTGAGCTTATGGAGCAAGTGTTCGCCGACGCTCATGAAGAGGCTGTCAAGGAAAACCTCACCGATGAGGAATATTTTATGAAAGTTTACACTGAAAATGACTGGGAAAAGCATCTCAATCACTAGTAAAATCTATAGAATTTAAATTTTGAATTTTAAATCTTAAATCTTTAAATAATGATAGTTGAAGGAAAAAAGAAGATTTGGGCAGATTATCAGAAAGACATTCCCGATGACCATTATTTTTATGTGAGAAGCTGCATCCGTCAGGCGTTTTGGCCTGGCTCGGAGGTGACTTTTCTGGACATCACAAGGAATAAACTTGGAAAAGATTTTTACGAGAACCCATATCATACAACATGCGGTGGCATTGCATATCACAGCGACACCATCCCGCAGGAGACGGCCATGACCATCATCGCGCGCCAGTTTGCGCTGATGCACGAAAGCGGCTATGAAAACTACGTCTGCTCGTGCATCACCTCGTTTGGATGCTACACCGAGACGCTGGAAACGTGGCACGAGTATCCTGAGTTGGAGGCTAAGATTCGCCAGTATCTTTGGGATTCTTGCAAAAAAGAGTTTGCAAAGCCGAAATATCTCGCTCACGCCAGCGACATCATCTATAAATTCAGATTTGAGATCGCGAAACAGATGAAGTACCCGCTCGTGAATGTCAAGACTGGCAAGCCTTTGAAGGTGGTTGAGCATATCGGGTGTCATTATTCAAAGATGTTTCCGTCGAAGGGCTTCGGCGGTGCTGAATATCCGTATGTGCTCGTCGGAATGATCGAGGCATGGGGAGGCGAGGTCGTAGATTATCCTGAACGCCGCCACTGCTGCGGATTCGGATTCCGCCAGTATTTCGTGCAGGCCGACAGGGGCTATTCGATGTCGAACACTCATAAGAAATTCGAGTCTATGGAGCCATACGAACCGGATCTGATCATCACCAACTGCCCAGGATGCCCTTATTTCCTTGACAGATGGCAATATGTCATAGCCGAGCAGACAGGCAAGACCTACGGTAAGAACGGCTACGGCATTCCTGCATTGACTTACGAGGAAGTGGCCGGACTTGTTATGGGTTACGACCCTTGGGACCTTGGCTTGCAGATGCACCAGGTTGCCATAGAGCCGCTGCTCGAGAAGATGGGTATTCCTTACGACCCGAAGAGAAAATATCAGGGCTTGAACGGCAAAGACTTAGGTCAGCCAATGTGTCCGTCATGTATTAAATCAGTTTGATTATCAAGTAGTTATGAAAGAGAATATATTGATTATCGGCGGCGGAGCCGCCGGAATGGAAGCCGCCACACAGCTGAAGAAGCTCGGGCTTAATCCGATAATTGTTGAAAAGAGTGAGAGACTCGGCGGTCATATCGCCCAGTGGGACAGGCTGTTCCCAGCGTTTCATCCTGCCAAAGACGTGGTGGAGCAGATGCTCAACAACGTGAAAGACGTGGATGCTCGTTTGAACACTGAAGTGACTGATATTCAGCGTGATAACAATGGTTTTCATGCCGTTTTAAGCAATAAAGAGACAATCGACGCCAAAGCAGTGATTCTGGCAACTGGTTTCGACCTTTTCAAGGCTGAAAGAAAACAGGAATACGGCTATGGCATTTACAATAACGTGATTACCAGTCTCGAACTCGAGAAATTCTTCAAAGAAGGCAAGGACCCACGCATCAACAACCCGAAGAAGATTGGTTTCGTGCATTGCGTTGGCGCCCGCGACGTGAAAGTAGGCAACACTTACTGTTCTAAAGTTTGCTGCACTACAGCTCTGAAGCAGGCCTGCGAGATGAAGGAAGTGTTCCCGGATGCTGAGGTTTACACCTTCTACATGGATCTGAGAATGTTCGGTCCGGGTTATGAAGATTTATATCTTAAAACCCAGAAAGACTTCGACGTAAAATGCATACGCGGTCGTGTGTGCGAGGTCTCGGAAGACATGGACGGACGCTTAGTTATCAAAGCTGAAGACACCTTGTTCGGCAAGCCATTGAGGATGACCCTCGACTTGCTCGTTTTGATGTGCAGCATGGAGAAGGCAAAGAGCATCGACAAGATTCAGCAGAAGCTCGGCATTGCCAACAACAGCGACGGTTTCATGCAGAATAAGGATATGTACTTGGGAATGAACGACAGCAAGCAGGACGGCGTTTTCGTTGCCGGCACTTGCACCGCCCCTAAGTCGTTGCCCGACACCATAGGCGAGGCCCGCTCGGTAGCCGTGGAAGTGTTTAACTACATAAACAACAAGTAGTTATGGATTTCGGATTCTGTTTATCACCCAGCTCGCACGTCAAGATGGACTCCATCGACCTCACGACGTTTAATCGTCTGAAGGAGACCAACCCCGACGTGAACACCTGCATCGCATGTGGCTCATGCACATCGACTTGCACGGCGGGCAACTTCACCGAGATGAGCTTCCGCCGACTCCTCCTGATGCTTCAGAGAGGCAAGGAAGACGAAGCCAAGAAAATGATTCAACGTTGCATGCTCTGCGGCAAATGCACCCTGGTGTGTCCGCGCGGCATCAATATTCGTAAGATTTTGTTAGACATTACACGATGAACCAGTATATATTCCATCCATTTGTGCTCCCGTTTGTGCTCGGCATGGCTTTCGTGCTGACGTACTGCCTCGTGGGACTTTTTAGAATCATCGGCCAGCTGCCGAAAGACGACCGGAAGAAGTTCTGGCGCTCGCTGGTGACGCCGAAGACCGCTTGGGCCAACATCCGCGACCTGTTCGGTGACTGTCTGTTCCATGTGAAGATATGGAAACGCAACCCGATACTCGGCTACATGCATTCGGCCATCGCTTTCGGCTGGTTTATGATCATCGTGATCGGCCACGTGATGCTGTTTACGCTAAAACCACTGCAAGATGTTGATGTCCATGGCTTTGCAAGAACGTTTACCAACTTCTATTACCCGATTTTCTATAAGCATTTCGCTGAAGAAACACCGGTTTTCGCCTTCTTGATGGATTTCTTCCTGATAGTGATTATCACTGGTATTTTCATCGCTGTGGTGAAGAAGATTTACTCGGGAGTGGTAGGAGTGAAGCGCGTCACGAAGTTCGGTTTCGCCGACAACATGATTCGTTTCGCATTGTGGACCATCTTCCCGTTTCGACTCATCGCCGAGAAGACCAACATCATGGCGTTCTGGTGGCTTTATTCCATCGATCTGATGATATTTATGTGCATGCTGCCGTTTACGCGATACATGCACATCCCGACGGAGGCGCTGTTTATCCTTTTGAAACATGCCGGTTTGAAGCCTCGCGAGCCTCGTAAAGGTTATGCCTTGGCCCAGATTTACTCATGTCCGAGCTGCGGTCTGTGTATCGACGCCTGTCCGATGAGTGTGAACGATAAAAACAGTGGCAACACCTCGGCTTATTTCATGAAAAAGCTAAGAAATGCTGATGATGCCGAGGCCAAACGCATCGCCGAGACCTGTATGCAGTGCGGCAAATGCGTGGCAGTGTGTCCTGTGAGCATCGAGTCGTGCGACATCAAAATGAGTCAACGTGAAGCTACACCTTATATTATTAATAGCGACCATTCATATCTTGAAAACGTCGAATCGTCTTCTTCCGTCAATTCGACTGTCCTTTATTTCGCCGGCTGCATGACCCAACTTACGCCCAAAATCATGCGCTCGATGAAGAAGATTATGGAGGCTGCTGGCGAGAACTACGAATTCCTCGACAAGGACGGTGGCATCTGCTGCGGAAGGCCGATGATGCTCAGCGGCAAAAAGTCCGAAGCACAGGCCATGATTGATAAAAACACCGAGTTGATAAAGAAATCTGGTGCTAAGAAGCTGGTGCTTTCATGTCCGATTTGCTATAAGGTTTTCAAAGAAGAATACAAGCTCGAAGGCATTGAGATTCAACATCATACGCAATATATCAACGAACTTATCAAGAACGGCAAGTTGAAGGTCAGCAAAGGTGATGTGAACTACGTTTACCACGATCCTTGCGAGCTAGGAAGAGCTTTCGGAGTGTACGACGAGCCTCGTGAAGTGCTTGAAAACGTTGGCAATCTGCGTAAAGCTAAGTCGGAAAAAGAGTTAAGCATCTGCTGTGGCGGAAGTTTGGGCAGTTTCAACCTCACCCAGCAGGAACGCGATGAAATCACTGCCAATTCAGTCGACGACCTGATGTACAATCATCCTGATGAAATCGTCACTGCTTGTCCGTTGTGCCTGAAGACATTCTCAAAGAAATCGCCAGTTCAGGTTAAAGATATTTCTGAAATCGTTAGTGAAAAAATTTAATAATTACCAATTATTAATAATTATTGGTAACACCATGTAGAGACGTTTCCCGAAACGTCTCTTTTTTATATGCAATCGGAATTATTATTTTTGCATTTTCCCAATAAAATTTGTATTTTTGCAATTCAAATAATCATTTAGATGAAAAAGTTTTGGTTGTTGTCGGTTTTGATGTTTTGTTTCGCGATGCTTTTCGGGCAGGACATCGACAGTCTTTTCACGGTTTTCGAGAATAATCGAGGCGAAGTGGCGTATAAAGCTGCCGTTGCCATCGACGAGACCATAGGTCGTGAACCGAATTTTACCGTAGATACCGATAAGGATGAGATAAAGTTGAAGATTCTGCGTACGATGATTCTTTACTACTTCAACCACAATGATTTTCAACATGTTGTGCAGTATTCGGAAATCGGAATCGAGCATTACGACAAGATCGGCGACCTCTTCAATGAAGCCGGCTGCCTGATGACATTGGCCAACGCTTATCAACGACTCGGACAGCTTGACAAGGCCATCGAATGCTACAACCGATGCAGTGAGCTGATGGACGAGATAGGAGGCGAGATGGCGGCGGTGAACAAACGTTACGTGATGAACAACATCGCTGAGATTCATCTGGCGATGAACGAATACGATGTGGCGGAGGAGATTTATGGCAAATGCATTGAAATGCTTGGCGAAGTGGACGTTGAGGATACCGCCTCGATGCTCGATTTGGCCACATATTACCAGAATCTCGCTGAAGTCCATATCGCACTCAACAAAGACGATGCCGTGAGCTATGCCGAACAATCGCTGGAACTTTCAAGGAAATATCTCGACACTCCGCATAAGGTTATCAACCGCTTGATGACATTGTCGAAAGCCTACGGAAATATTGGCAAAACCAAAGAAAGTGAGAGACTTCTTGATGAGGCTTTGCAGCTCGCCGAAGAATACGATGAGACATATCTCCAGGCTGTGATACATCTTCAGAAAGGCGAGTATTCACAGGCTATCACGATGGCAAAGGAAAATCATTACGATGAGTTGCTTCAGGAAGCGCTGAAAGACGCTTATCTCTATGAACGTAATAGGAATCCTAAGCTTGCACTTGACTATTACGAGCAAAGCATGGCGATGAAAGACTCGGTTTTCAACGAGACTCAGCAGCAGCTCATCCGCGACTATCAAGTGAAATATGCTACTCAGGAAAAAGAACACGCTCTTGCTTTGGAACAAGAGAAATCGAAGCGTAACAGATTGTATATCATAGTGTTATCGATTGTGGTACTCTTGCTTATCGTCATCACTTTGATATGGATTCGTTTGGCAAAGATAAGAAAGACACGCAACGATGAATTGACGCATCTTAACCAGACCAAAGACAGGCTTTTATCTATTGTCTCACACGACGTGAAGACACCTGTGGGTGCCATCTGCACGGTGCTCAACAACATGACTTCGAATTACGAAAACATCAGCGATACCGACCGAAAAGCCAGTCTCATAATGATGCATTCATCGGTTGAGGCATTGTATTCGCGCATCATGACCATCATGCAATGGGTGATGGGTGAGCTGGCCAATAGCGAAATAAAACGTATTCAATTCAGTATCAGTGAATTAGTTGACGAATGTATCAAGACGCAGGAGACATCGATAACGATGAAATCGCTGAAAGTCAACAACGAAGTGCCTAAATACATCATGGGTAACGACGACATCAACGTCGTGCGACTGGTGATTCAGAATCTGCTTGGCAATGCGGTGAAATTCTCGTATCCGAATGGCGAAATCACAATAAAAGCTGAACATAACTGCGATCGAGCATGGATATCGGTGAGCGACAACGGCATGGGCATTAGCGAGGCGAAACTGGAGAAGATTTTTAACTATATGACATCTTCCGAAAAGGGTACTGGCGGCGAGACAGGCACAGGCATCGGATTGTTTGTCAGCAAGCAGTTTATCGACAAAATAGGAGGCAAAATCGCCATCGAAAGCAAGAAAGGTATCGGCACGACCGTAAGTTTCAGTATTCATTGTAAAATGTTGGAAAGATGATACGCATTCTCATTGTTGAAGACCAGCCGATTTGTCGCCTCGGCATCCGCATGACATTGACAAATTCCGGCATCAGCCATAAGGTTTTGACGGAAGCGGAGACGGTGTCGCAAGCCGTTGATTTTCTTGAGAAAAACGGACATGACATCGATCTTATTCTACTCGATTATATGCTTCCCGACGGCACCGGAATGGATGTGTTTGAGGCGGTAAAAAGGATTCATATCAACCCGAAGATTGTCATACTTTCAGGCGAGGCAGGCGGCGCTATCGTCAAACAGTTCATGGACAAAGGCGTCAACGGATATATGGACAAAAACATTCAGCCCGATGAGCTCGCGATGGTGCTTACGACGGTGATGAGTGGCAATGATTACACCGAGCAGGCCACGATGCACCTGCAGGGCGATATCAAAGCCGACATGGACATCCTTTCGACGCTTACCCGACGCGAGATGGAGATCATCACATTATGTGCCTCGGGATTGAGCGCCAAACAGATAGCCGACGAGCTGTGCATCACTCAGCATTCCGTTGAAAATCATAAAGATAACGTCTTCAAGAAGCTTCACATCCAGTCGACTTCCGAGTTGATTTTGTTTGCTTTCAGGGTTGGATTAATCAACTGATAAAAACAGGAAATTTCTCCTATTTTTTCTTCCTTTCTTAAGAACTATTTTTGCACTGATGAAAAAGGTGTTTCTATGCACTTTTGCCATCAGTGTATTTCTTTATTTAATAAATTGATAATCAATAAATTAAATATCAACTAACAACATCAAAATGAAAAGAAAATCTTTACTTTTACTAACAATTTTGTTCCTGCTGATGCCACTGGCGATGTTGGGACAAAAGACCTTGCCGTATGAGTACGGTTTTGAGAACAACGACCTTTACGGTGAAGGCTGGACTATGGGAGGCTCTAGTTTTTCACTCGGAATTGCTTCTGGTACCGGTCATTCCGGAAGTTGCTTCTTCCAGTTTTACGGTACTTCCGACCAATATCAATACCTTACATCGCCTGAATTGACGGAAACGACCAATGGAGTTCTCGTTGAATTTTATTATAAAAACTCATCAACAGCATCTTCACAGTCATTTCAGGTTGGCTATTCAACTGATGGTGGCTCAATTTCAGATTTTAGCTATGACGATGAAGTAATTACGTCGAGCAATGCCAAATGGACATATTACAGCAAAGTGTTTCCGGTAGGAACCAAATATATATCTGTGAGACGAAACATCGCTTCATCTTATCTTTATATCGATGATTTTTATTTTGCCGAATATTCGACAAGTCTTGCTCCAAAAGATTTGGTTTTGGCAAGTTACACATCGTCGACGGCTACACTTAATTGGTCGGGACGTGCTGGTCAGGACCATTGGGATATTTATTACACGGACGGCGACGATGTGCCGAATTCGCAAACAACGCCTTCAGTGTCAAATATCAGCACAAGACCATATACAATAAATGTTGCATCGGGGATACAATACAATGCTTATATCCGAGCAAACTATGGCGGAAGCAGTTACAGCGATTGGAGCAATGCCTTGGGTTTTGAAGTGGATTGCTACACACCAACGAATTTTAGAGTTACACAGTTGACATGTAATTCTGCCAGACTGCAATGGAACGCCGGAGGTATAGAGACGTCATGGCAGTTCGTTTATTCCGACCAGCAAGGCTTTGAGCCAGATGCTACTACACCAGAAACATTGACAACTCGTACAAAAACCATTTCAAACCTTACGACTGGCACAACCTATTACGCGCGTGTGCGCTCTGTTTGCGATGCTGTAGCTGAAGATTACAGTAATTGGTCAGCAGAACTAATCTTTACACCTGAATGTTTTGCTCCATCGGGATTGCATGCAAGTGAAGTAACTGTTAATTCGGCTACTTTGGGATGGACAAAAGGGAGCAACGAGACGCAATGGGAATTGTCGTATTCAACAACTGAAGGTTTTAATCCTGAATATGGGACAAAAGTGACAGTCAACTCCAATACCTACGCTTTGGAAGACCTCAACTTAAACACCCAATATTATGCATGCGTTCGTGCCATTTGTGGTGAAAATGTCACCAGCGATTGGAGCGAATTGTGCTCGTTTAAGCCAAGCTATACGATAACTGTCAATGATCAGACAAATTATAATAATACTGTGCCTTTTTATGGTTCACAAATTAGTGGCAATACAAACAGCCAATTCATCATCCCTTCGGACCTATTGTCAAGTGTAGAGAATGCGACTATAGAAAAAATGGTAGTGTATTCTTATTATTATGAAAATAGGGATTGGGGTACTGCAACATTTGATGTTTGTATGAAAGAAGTGGACGAGGCAACGTTTTTATCAACGGCTATGGATTGGAATGATACCACAAGGGTTTATTACGGCAGCGTTTCAGTTTTGGGTAGCCAGATGGAGATACAATTCAATAAGCCGTTCACGTATCATGGCGGCAATTTGTTGGTAGGTTTCGCCCAAACAGCATCAGGAACAGACAAAACAAGTTACTGGTATGGAGTCACCACAACCTCCAATACGGCTTTGGCTAGTTATGGCGGCAGTTCCTCATTTGTACAGTTCCTGCCTAAAACAACATTCTATTACACCCCTGGTGAAACGCCTACATGTATCAGACCTAACAACTTGGTTGCAAGCGGCATAACATATAATACCGCAGTTTTGACATGGGATGCTGGAGATGGCAACACTTGGAATGTGCAATTCAGAGCATCTTCGGACTCGGAATGGACTTCGGTTGCTTCGGTAGGTAATCCCACATGCGCTTTGAGTGGTCTTGAAGCAGCGACAAGGTATGTTGCGAGAGTGCAAACACATTGTGATGGTGACAATGTCAGCTCATGGAGAACAGTAACGTTCACAACTGAATGCGGTCCTGTTTCTTTGCCGTTTTCCCATGATTTCGATAGCGACGCTACTGGCTCAAATGCCGGTTTGCCTCAATGCTGGACAAAGATCAATGATGCTGGCGCAAACTATCCATATATCATGGGAAGCAATTCTTATTCAGGCTCCAACTGCTTGTTTTTCTATAGATTGGCATCCTATTATGGTGAGAACCAATTGGCGGTTTTGCCTGAGATGGCAATGAATCTGCACTCTCTTCAAATCTCTTTTTATGCCAAATTAGGCTCTGGAACCGATAAAACTCTTGCCGTTGGTGTGATGACTGATCCGGAAGATGCCACTACATTTGCCAAAATTGAAGATGTAACAATTGCATCCAATGAGTACGCTCTATACACTGTAAGCTTTGATTCGTACATGGGTTATGGCCGTTACATTGCCTTCAAATGTGAGCCTGATGGCTATGATATCACCCAGTATTATGTCGATGACATCAGCGTGACATCAAACGGTATCTGTTTTGCTCCAGAGAACCCGCAAATCAGTGACGTGACAGGTAATTCCGCCGTCTTATCTTGGACTCCAGGCAGCGACGTAACTAGCTGGCTGGTGCAATACAAGAAAACCACCGATGCGGATTGGAGTGAATCCATTGCGGTAAACGGAACAGCATCTTATACTTTTAATAGTTTGCTTTCAGCTACAGAATATCAAGCTCGTGTCCGTACCAATTGCGGTGACGACAACTTCAGCGATTGGGTGACATCTGAAACTTTCACCACCGACTGCGACTATATGGAATTGCCTTACGGCCACGACTTCGACAGCGATGTTACCGGTCATGTTGCCCCAACATGTTGGCATTTCAGCGATGGCACTTATCCATATATTTATGAAGGTGGTAGCGCCCATTCAGGCAATCATTATCTTCAAATAAAGAAAAACTCAGACAACGCCGCAATATTGGTACTTCCGGAAATCAACACCGGCGAGCACCCAATCAACACTTTGCAATTGACATTATGGGCAAGAGCAAGCCAAAGCACCTATTATTATGATTATCTGTATGCGGGTGTGATGACCGATCCTGATGACATGTCAACATTCCAGTATGTGCAAGGCGCCAGTACAAATCTTAGTACTACATCATATAAAAAATTTGAGCTTTATTTCGACAATTGGTCAGGCGAAGGTAATTACATAGCATTGCGTTACAATGGTACTACTACATATTACATCGACGACATTGAAGTCTCAGTTGCCTCAACATGCCGTCAACCTTTGAATTTAAGCAGCGATTATACTAATGCTCACGAGGCAAATATCAGATGGAAGACACGCGATCTGCGTCAATGCAACTATCAGGTTTCTTACAGCACAACAGAAAATTTTGACCCTGATAATGGCACTATAGTGGATGTTGAATTTGAAAACACATTAGTCAACGCTGGAACAGATTACAGATACTATGATCTCACCTGTCTCGATGCAGAAACCACATATTATTTCTACGTACGTGCCAACTGCGGTAATGGCGACTACAGCGAATGGAGCGACGACTACGCCTGCTTTACAACCCTGGATGCTTGCCAAGGTCCTGATTATGTTATGATTGACGCAAAAAATAGTTACGTAAGATTCGAATGGTTTGGCGACATTTATACAGTATGGGAATTCCAATACAAGGAATCATCTTCTGAAGAATGGTTAACTCCTGATGATTTTGCAGTAACGCCCGGCTCAGAGCTTAATCTTACTTATACACTTCATGGTTTGACACCTGGTGTATCTTATGATGCAAGGCTGCGCAAACATTGTGGCATGTACAGCTGTCCGGAAGTCGACGACGGCTACAGTGATTGGTATGAAATGGATTTCTCAACCTATGATGGCTGCTGGGATGGAGATCCGTGGATGTGTACAAGTCACCTTGGAACGAAAGCGACACTTAGATGGTTGAATAGCGGTCCGGACATGCGTTGGCAAATAAGATACAGATTATCAACAGAATATGATTATCCTGAGGGAAATATAGTTACTACAGAGATCCTGCCTGAAGCGACAATGCAACAATATACCATAACAGGACTTGAGCCGAATTCAACATATTATTGGCAGGTGAGAGGTTATTGCGACGAGGACAGTCAGAGCGATTGGTCATCTGAAGATTATTTCTATACTCATAGCACGGATGGATATATAACTGTGGATAAGACCCATCCTTATTATGAAGACTTCGAAGGCGGCATGCCGGAAGACTGGGGAAGGATGAATCTTTACAACTACGACATGAATCATTACGATACATGGGAGTGCGTCAATTCCAACAGCCTCGCTGGAGAGGCATTCCCAGCTTCACAATGCATTTCCAGCTGCAGAGAAAGCATGTCGTGGGCCAGCACAGGTTCCATGATTTTGATGCCAGCAATCCATATTGACGAAAACGCTACATCGGCGATGCTCAGTTTCTGGAGCAAAGATGCATACAACGCCAGCGATGCAAGAGGCACCAAGATGATCTGGGTCAATGATAATTACCTTTCCACTGAATACACAGCATTCGACCTCGGATGTAAATATCAAAATAGCAGCAAAGCCGGATATTGGAGAAAATGCTTCGTAAATCTCGACGATTTTATCGGTCAGACGGTCATCATTGCCTTCGATTACGTCGTAACCCACAATTATAACAACTACGACTGGTGGGTCGATGACGTGCGCGTTGAAGTGTTTGACAACGTTTTCGGTGCAGGCGACGAAATCACTGAAGGTAGCTGGGACGACCCGACAATGTGGGGTGGCAACAGCAAGTCAAGAGGCATCCCGACAGCAAACGACGACGTGCTTATCAACGCCAATGTTACAATTCCTGAGGATTTTATTGCGGAAGCAAATAAAATCGTTCTTAACCTCGACACTGTTGGTGATGTAAAATATGGAAAAATCATTATAAACGACGGAGGTCAGCTTGTGACGAAAAATCCAGTTGACGCAACAGTTGAAAAACCGGTCACATCGTGGAATTCATCATCAAAAACTGGCTGGTACGCCATTGCATCGCCCGTCTGCAACCAGAAATTTGAAGATGTCGAAGATTTGATTTCCGACAGCTATGAGCATAACATCTATCGCTACGATGAGCCAACATATATCTGGCAGGAATATCGTAACGAGGCCAATGAATTTGGTGAGTTTGCAAACGGCCGTGGATATCTCTATCGTACAATGTATGAAGGAAATATCGGCTATACCGGAACGATTAACACGGGCAATGTTGTGATTCCTCTGTCATATACAGCATCTTCTGGCAATCTCAAAGGTTTTAACCTAATTGGAAACCCGTATCCGCACAATATTTATAAAGGTGGAGAAAATGCGGCCATTCCAAATGGCAGTTTGCTCGAAGACAAATACTGCGTGCTCGAGACCGATGGCAGTTGGATACTAACTGACGACGGCACCGCGATAACTCCTGGAACAGCTATCCTGGTTCAAGCTAAAGCCCAGGGCGAACTCACAATGCACGATGTCACTACTGGCGCCGCAGCAAAACGCGCTGAGGATGACAACATCTGGTTCACAGTGAGCAACAACGATTACGAAGATGTGGCCTGCATCGAGTTCAGAGAGGGCAGGGGCTTCAACAAGATGGCTCATTACAACGCAGACGCCCCGATGCTCTACATCAACTACAACGACGAGAACTTCGCATCTGTCGACATGAACGAAAATGTCCACATCATCAACCTTTGCTTCAAGGCTAAATCAATGGGCCAGTACACGCTTAAACTCAACGCCAATGGGCAGTTCAGCTATCTGCACCTCGTCGACCGTCTGACAGGTAACGACGTCGACATGCTCGTTGAAGATGAATATTCATTCATTGGAACAGCCAGCGATAACGCCAACCGTTTCATCGTGAAACTCGATGCCAACAGCGACAGCACAGATGATAACTTCGTCTATCAAAACGGCGACGACATCATAGTATGCGGCGAAGGCGAACTACAGGTTTACGACGTAATGGGACGCATGGTCGCTTCACAGCGCGTCAACGGAGTGGAGACATTACGAAAACCGGATCAAACAGGCGTTTACATTTATAAAATGAATGAAAAGACGCAGAAAATTGTTGTCAGATAAACTTTGGCTTTTGGCTCTTGGCCTTTGGCTGCCAACAGCTAACGGCCGACTGCCAAAGTCAACAAACAACTAAAAGAAGTAATAAATAGATAAATACAGAATATCATGAAAAAGAAAATATTTGTTCTCGCATTAGTAATGACAATGGCCTTTTGCGCCAACGCCCAACGTGACGGATTCTTCAGCGACTGGCAGTATGAGGACAGAACGATATCCGATCCTAATGATTTAGGTCTGTCATTGCCAAACACCACAATCGGCTCTAACGAAAACAGCAATGGAGCACCGCTTGGCAGCGGCTTGCTGATACTCACAGCATTGGGAGGTGGTTATGCTTTAATCAGAAATAAACAAAAATAAATGAAAAAGGGACGCCGTACGCGACGTCCCTACTTTTATCTTTCAACTTTTAACTACCATTGAACAGCCTGTCTGACCAGCGGCATTGTCATGCATCGTGCACCGCCGCCTCCGCGTGAGAGCTCGTTGCCTTCGAATGCCACAACGCAGCGTTTATAGTCATCGGGATGGACTTTGCCCGAGGCCACGTCGGCGGCTTTCAACACCTCGAAACCATTCTGGTTCAAAGCCTCAATTGTATTGTAATTCCTAGCATATCCGAGAACCTTACCTGGAGCGAAGGCAAAGAAATTAGCTCCGCTGTGCCACTGCTCGCGTGGACCGTAATACTCGTCGCCGCCACCGCAGAAAATAGGCTCCAGATCCATGCCCAGCTTGCCCAAAGCCTCGATGAGGTTGTTTTCCTCACGAATCCTGGTGTAGTTATATCCGTCAACCTCGTAATGCACCGTCTTGAAGTCATTGTTCATAATCACCGGCTTATACGCCATGCAACGGTCCCTGTCGAGGAATGTAAACACCATATCGAGATGTATAAACGAGTCAGGCTCCAACGGCAACTCCTGAGTGATGAGATGACGCACGCCGCCCAGACTTCTCAAATGCTCGAGCAAAGCCTCTGTACCTTCTTTACTCGTTCTGGCACCACAGCCGCTCAAAATGATGTCGTGACGCGCAATCTCAACGTCGCCGCCCTCAACCGAACCTACGCCGTTCATGCTGTAACGGTCGATAGGGTTGATAGCCTCCACGTCGATTATCTTCGAATGCTTGAAAATGGCGTTCCAAATCATGGTCTCACGATCGCGCACCTCAGTCGCCATCTTGCTCACCATCACGTTGTTATACATCGTAAACGAAGCATCTCTCATGAAAAAGAGATTCGGGATAGGAGGGAAGATGTAGCGCTCTTTCAGATTCTTGTTATCGTAACCCTCAATCAAGGCTGTTGCCAGATTTTCAGGGTCAAAACTGCAAAGCAACTCATTAAGATACGGGAGATTCTCGCGCTCACAAATGCTGAAGACGAGATGCTCTTTTACATCGTTATCTTTGAGAATATCGATAAGTAAGTCCTTGAAATGCAATACGTTAGTGACTTTTTGCAGACTTCCTTCAAAATCCCTGTAGTTTTCCATCGCCTCGCGATAGTTCAAGATGTCACTGAAGAGGAATTTATGCGCGTTTTCCGGGGTCATATGCTCGATTTCCTTGCCAGGAGCGTGCAAAATGACATAGTCTAATTTACCAATTTCTGATTCAACACACGGCTTTACGCATCGAAAATAATCCATAAAATATTATTTAGAATTGAACTGCAAAAATACACATTTTTTTTTAAAAAATAAAAACTCTTTTAACTTTTAATAAAGTTCAATGAACTCGTACCCGTTTCCCATCGCATCCAAAAACTTAATCAGATCCTTGGTCTTAATTACGCATGTTCCGGTATTGTCATTCGGATGGAAACTGATATACTCACGATCGAGCAAATTCTTGTCGAGGTACAGATAAACATGGTGTTCTTCGTCATTGATGATTCCAAAAGGTGAGACACTGCCAGGCTTCAGACCGAGATATTTATCCATCCTGGCCTCCGACGCAAAACTCAGTTTACCTTGTTTCAAACGATGTTCCAAATCGTGAATCGCAAGCTGCTGCATGCAATCGAAAATCACCAGATAATGGCGGTTCCCCTTGTGATTTCTGAAGAAAAGATTCTTACAATGCGTCCATTCGAACTTTCCCCAATAGGCCAAAGCGTCCTCAATGGTCGGCAGTGGAGGATGAAATATCAACTGAAACGGAATCCCCAGCTCATTCAACTTATCGACGACCTTTTTCTGCCTCTCGTTTAATTCATGATCTATTTCTGTCATAATAATTTAAATTTCAAAATTTTTCGGAAATGGCGTCTCAAATATCAAATCTTCACCCGTTATCGGATGGATGAAACACAACTTATAAGCATGCAATCCCAAACGTCCGATCTTATCGTCTCCATCGCCGTATTTCGGGTCGCCAACCACCGGAAACCCTATATCTTGCAGGTGAACACGAATCTGATTCTTACGACCGGTGTCAAGCCTTAACTCGACCAAAGAATAACCATTCGATACCTTTAATAATTTATAATGCGTCGTCGCGAACTTGCCGCCATTGTCGGTCTTGCTCGAATACGTCACAAACTGCGCGTTATCCTTGAGCCACGAACTAATCGCGCCTTCCTGCTTGCGCATCTCACCGTGAACCAGCGCCACATAACGCCTGTCGTATACAGTTTTCTTCCAATCTTCTTCAAATTTCAACGCCACTTTTTTATCTTTTGCAAAAAGCAGAAGCCCTGAAGTATCCCTATCAAGACGATGAATCGTATGCGCATGACAACGCTGATGATTCGCCTCAAGATATTGATTCAGAATGCTTTGTACCGTCTCTTCGCCGGGATGAGGCGAGTTGCAGAGAATCCCACTCCGTTTTTCTACAACAAAAAGATACTGATCTTCATAAACAATCCTAACCCAATGATTATTAAGCACTTCGCCAGTCTGATTACGACCAATCTTCACTTCCATGCCCGGCTGAAGTTCGAAATCGTGCTTCGTCACTTTCTTTCCATCGACTGAAATCGAGCCTCCCGTAAGGATATTCTTCGCCTTTGTCCGACTTATGCCATTCATTTTCTTCATCACGAAAGGCAAAAGGGTATCGGTTTCCAATACCTTGAATATCAAATCTTTAGGTTTATTATCTTTCTTGTTTTGCATAGAAAAATTAATTTACACAAAAATAATAAAAAATTTTCAAACTTTAATAAAAATGTTTAAATTTGCAGAAGAAAACGAATTAATCACATTACTCTGATAATATTATGACTATCAATGAATTAAAAGATGTTGCGTCGCAAGTCAGACGTGATATTATCCGAATGGTTCATGGTTGTCAGTCGGGACATCCGGGCGGCTCGCTCGGTGCCACCGATATCGTGACGGCCTTGTATTTCGACCAGATGCAAATCGACCCGAAGCATTTCAAGATGGATGGGGCAGGTGAGGACATGTTCTTCCTTTCGAACGGTCACATCAGCCCGATGCTGTATAGCATCCTCGCTCGCCGCGGTTACTTCCCTGTGGCCGAGCTCGCCACCTTCCGTCGCTTGGGAACACGTCTTCAAGGGCACCCGACTCCTGTCGAAGGTCTTCCGGGCATCCGTGTAGCCAGTGGCTCGCTCGGCCAAGGTCTTTCGGTAGCCATCGGCGTCGCTGAAGCCAAAAAACTCAACCACGACGACCATCTCGTGTTCTGCCTAATGGGCGACGGCGAACAGGAGGAAGGCCAGATTTGGGAAGCCGCGATGTACGCACCGGCAAAGAAAGTCGACAACCTCGTGGCTATCGTCGATTACAACAAGAAACAGATCGACGGCCCGACCGACGAAGTGATGAACCTCGGCGACCTCAAGGCCAAATACGAGTCATTCGGCTGGAAAGTGTACGAATGCAATGGCAACGACATGCAGCAAATCGTTGATACTCTGAATATTACACGCAAAAACGCCCACAAAGGACAGGCTCAGGTCATCCTCGCCCGCACCGAAATGGGTTGTGGCGTCGACTTCATGATGGGAACACACAAATGGCACGGCACGCCGCCTAACGACGAGCAGGCCGCAAGCGCATTAAGTCAGTTAAAAGAAACGTTAGGAGATTATTGATTATGAAAATAGAAGTTCAAAACTACAAAGATACAAGAAGCGGCTTCGGCGACGGTTTACTCGAAGCCGGAAAGCGTAACCCTAAGGTTGTCGGTCTCACCGCCGACCTCACAGGCTCGCTAAAAATGGGCGACTTTGCCAAGGCATTCCCAGAGAGGTTCTTCCAGGTGGGCATCGCTGAAGCCAACATGGTGGGAATCGCAGCAGGATTAGCCATCGGCGGCTACATCCCGTTCACCGGAACATTCGCCAACTTCTCATCAGCACGCATCTACGACCAGATCCGCATGGTGGTGGCTTATTCCAACAAAAACGTGAAGATCGCAGCATCACACGCTGGCGTCACATTGGGCGAAGACGGCGCTACACACCAGACTCTCGAAGACATCGGCATGATGAAGATGTTGCCTAACATGACTGTCTTGGTTCCTTGCGACTACAACCAGACCAAGGCTGCAACAATCGCTGCTGCCGAGCACGACGGTCCGGTCTACCTGCGTTTCGGTCGTCCGAAAGTGGCTAACTTCACCCCAGCCGACGAGCCATTCGTGATAGGGAAGGCCCAGATGATTCAGGAAGGCAAGGATGTGTCAATCTTCGCCTGCGGTCATCTCGTGTGGAAAGCCATCGAGGCACTCCCGATCCTGAAGGAGATGGGCATCAACGCCGAGCTCATTAACATCCACACTATCAAGCCATTAGACGTCGAAGCAGTGCTTAAATCAGTGGCTAAGACAGGCTGCGTGGTGACAGCTGAGGAGCACATGCGCAACGGCGGTCTTGGCGACAGCATCGCACAGGTTCTCGCCTTGAACAACCCGAAACCTCTTGAAATGGTCGCCGTCGACGATGTCTTCGGACAGAGCGGCACCCCTGACGAACTGCTGAAACACTATCATCTGGACACTCCAGATATCGTTGAGGCAGTGAAAAGGGCTTTAGCAAGAAAATAGTGCGTCGACCTACCACAGGGTACTGTTGAGCATTTCGAAAAGGGCATTAAAAATGGCCAGACAAAAACAAAAAAGGACGCCATCAGACGTCCTTTTTTCGTAGCGGGGATGAGAATTGAACTCATGACCTCCGGGTTATGAATCCGACGCTCTAACCAACTGAGCTACCCCGCCGTTTTCGGAGTGCAAAAATACATCTTTTTCAAATACCCACAACATTTTTTTTCATTTTTCTTAAAAAAATAATTTTTGTGGTCACGTATTAAAATTATTTGTACTTTTGTAAGTTAAAATATCTAAAAATATATATTCAATATGAAGAAATTAGTAGTCTTAATATGCGC
>LUZN01000040.1 GCA_001603665.1 Bacteroidales bacterium Bact_22 | reverse complement strand
CCATCGGATTTAATCTCATGGTAAATCTCCAGTGCGCCGCCTTCGCTAAACGTTTGTCTCAGTCTATCGCTCGTTATCGCCATTCCTAGATTATTTTCTGCAAAGATAATGCTTTTTTCGGGAAGAGCAACAAAAAAGCCCACCGGGAAGTGGGCATGTTGTAAAAATAACAATTATATACGATATAATACTATTTTAGCACGTCGCTTATCCGGTTCATTTTTTATTTTTTTATGGTATTTCGCTTTAACTTTTTACCTTCAATTTCGACCAGGTTTGAAGCACCACCGATATGATGATGAGTGCGATGCCGAGGATAAACGAGAAGTTCAGCTCTTGGTATTCGTTGAAAATAATCATGGCGATAATGATGCTGTAAACCGGTTCCAGATTGTATGTGAGGTTGACCGTGAAGGCGTCAATCTTTTGTAAAACAATGATTTGTAGCAGACAGAGACCGATGGTGCAGACGACAACCATAAACGCCATATATGGATAATCCAAGCCGGAAAGAAACAGCTTGTCGACAGGCAGGAAATGGTTGTAAATCGGGAAAATGGCAGTGAGGACTACCAGACCGCCGACCATCTCCCAGAAGAGCATGTTTTTGGCTTCATAACGCTTTCCGACATGCTGGTTGGCGATGGCGAACAAGGCATACAATGCCGATGATATTATTCCGAAGGCGATGCCCAAACGATAGCGGGTGTCGAAGTGGAAGATGAGATAAACGCCGCATACCGTGAGGATGCTGAACAGGAATTCTGTTATTGAAAAACGGTGTTTGTTGATGATAGGTTCAAACAATGCCGTGAAGAAGCCCACCAACGAGAAGCAAACCACGCCGATAGAGACGTTTGACGCCTTGATGCTGGCGTAGAAGAATATCCAATGCAGACACAGCAACACCCCGACGCCGCCCATCTGGGCTATGTCTTTCAAGCTGTAACGTTGCAGCTCTTTTCTGAAAAGAAGAAACAGTGCCATCAAAACCGCAGCCCACGCCATGCGATGCCATACCAGCACCGCGGAGTCGAGCTCGATGAGCCGCCCCAGCACCCCGGTAAAACCTGCGATGAATACCGAAAGATGCAGAAGAAGAAAGCCTTTGTTGTCTTTTTGAGTCACTATCTTAAAAGTTTCAGCAAAGATATGAAAAATTTCCTTCAGCAACAATAGCTGCTGTGCCACCGACAAAAACATTTCCATCAGATTGAATGCGAGTGGCAATAATTGAAGGCCGCTCCATTGCCTCACCTTGGATGAAGGTGCATTCAGCATCTGAGGCGAGGTGTCCGTTTTGTTGCAAATAATATGTCAGCGAAGCGTTGGCAGTGCCTGTGGCCGATTCCTCAGGAATGTCGTACAACGGAGCAAAGTCACGAACATGAGCGGTATAGCCGTCGTTGCCGAAAGCGAAGACATGGAAACTCACGGCATCGTATTTCTTTGTGATTTCGGCAATGGCCTCCATGTCGGGTTGCAGCGACTGCAATGTTGTTACATCTGGCAGTGGAATCATGAGATCGGGGAGGCCTGTATAGACAATTTGCACGGGCATCGTAGTACGGTAATTCTTCACACCCAAGGCCCGATATATCTCTTCAGTGTCTTCAATCGTTGCCACTATGCGCGGCTTTACCATCTGCATCAGCACTTTTTCACCGGCTTCGACAGTAATGTCACCAGCTTTAGTGTGGCAAAGACATTGGCTAGATGCCAGTCCCTTTTTGTGAAGAAGGAAAAANNTTCGCCTTTAGGCGTAAAATAGCGGATGGTGAACTCATTATCGCCATCATGCCTCACGAAAGCCGTCTCCGAATAGTGCAACTCGGCGGCTATCTTCAGCATCAGCTCCTCTTTTGGAAAAGCATCCGACTCAAGCAGCACCACTCCGGCAGGATTTCCGCCTAAGGGCTTATCAGTGAAAGCATTAACGATGAAGTAGTTCATATCATCATTTACATATTCATCAACCTGCTCTCACCCCAAGTATACTGCGGATAAGCCTTTGTTGTGCCGGTAGCCGAGAAGTAAACTACAAGTGTTTTCATGTTAATTATTTTTTGCAAAGATACAAAAAAATCAAGCCGCAGCAAAATAGCCACGGCTTGACATTTACTTAGAGCTTTTTATTTCAGCATCTCCCGAACGTCTTTCTCGAAATCTTTCGGCTCGGTGGTCGGGGCGAAACGCTTGATCACGCTGCCGTCTTTCGAGATAAGGAATTTGGTGAAGTTCCAGAGGATGTCACCCTCTTTCTTCGCAGTCTTGCTGAGGCCTTTGAGCATGGTATGAGTGATTCGGCAGAACTCAGCAATCTCCTCGTCGGAACCCGGTTCTTGGTGTGCAAACTGGTCGCAAGGGAAGCCGATTATGACCAATCCCAGGTCTTTATACTTCTGATAAAGCTCTTCCAGTCCGTCGTATTGCGGAGTGAATCCGCATTTCGAAGCGGTGTTGACA
>LUZN01000039.1 GCA_001603665.1 Bacteroidales bacterium Bact_22 | reverse complement strand
CAAAGATACAAATAATCTTTTAAATAATAATAGTTTTAAAACCATTCTCTCAATGACTCCCATTGCCGTAAGATAACAAGCCTTAGTCATAACCCATTGATTATCAACTAAAATAAAAATTTTTTAAAAAATTATTTCATTTTTAAAATAATAATGTAGTAATTTTGCAGCGCGAAAAATTAGTGTGAAATTTAAATTTTTGTTATGGTAAAGAATCTTGTGATAGTTGAGTCTCCGGCGAAGGCAAAGACAATTGAAGGCTTTTTGGGTAAGGAGTTCATGGTAAAATCGAGTTACGGACATGTAAGGGATTTAAACAAATCGAATTTGAGTTTGGATATGGACCACGGCTTCATGCCGGAATATGAGGTCCCGGACGATAAAAAACATCTTGTTGCGGAACTGAAGAAGCTGTCGGCAGGCGCCGAGATGGTGTGGCTGGCATCCGATGAAGACCGCGAAGGAGAGTCAATTTCATGGCATCTCTATGAGACACTTGGATTGAATGAAGATAAATACCGCCGTATTGTGTTCCACGAGATTACAAAACCGGCTATTTTGCACGCTATCGACAACCCGCGTAAGATCGACATGGACCTTGTGGCCGCTCAGCAGGCACGCCGCGTCCTCGACCGTCTCGTAGGTTACGAGCTGTCACCACTCCTCTGGAAGAAAGTGAAACCTGCTCTTTCGGCTGGTCGTGTGCAAAGCGTGGCTGTGCGCCTCATAGTGGAGCGCGAAGACGAGATCAAAAACTTCGTCAACAGCAGCGCTTACCGCATCACAGCGAACTTCTCGTTCACCATCGACAACCATGAATATCAGCTGTTTGCTGAGCTTCCAACCCGCTTCGACACCGAAGAAGAGGCTTATAAGTTCCTCGAAAACTGCAAAGCTGCCGAATATTCCATCAAGGCGGTGGAGAAGAAGCCGGTATCAAAGTGCCCGGCACCTCCGTTCACCACTTCGACACTGCAGCAGGAAGCCGGCCGTAAGCTCGGTTTCTCGGTGAGCAACACCATGCGTATCGCCCAGCAGCTCTACGAATCAGGAAAGATCACCTACATGCGTACCGACAGCGTCAACCTCTCGACATTCGCACTCGGTCAGGCAAAGAAAGAGATTGAAAACCTTTATGGCGCACAGTATGTCAAGACCCGCCAGTTCACCACAAAGAGCAAGGGCGCACAGGAAGCTCACGAAGCTATCCGTCCGACATACCTCGACCAGCAGAACATCAAAGGTACCGCCGACGAACGTAAGCTTTACGAACTCATCTGGAAACGTACCATCGCATCACAGATGGCCGACGCACAGATTGAGAAAACCACAGTAAACATCGATGTTTCCAATTCCGACAAAGACTTCGTGGCATCAGGCGAGGTGGTTCTCTTCGACGGATTCCTTAAGGTTTATATCGAGAGCGTTGACGACGAAAACGGCGAGAGCGTCAACAGCATGCTTCCGCCAATGAAAGTCGGTCAGGTATTGGATCTCGACAAGATGGAGGCACAGCAGCGTTTCGCTCGTAAGCCGTTCAGATACACCGAAGCTTCTCTCGTTAAGAAAATGGAGGAACTCGGCATCGGCCGTCCTTCAACATACGCTCCGACAATCTCAACCATTCAGAAGAGAGAATACGTCGAGAAGAAAGACATCGCTGGCGAGACTCGCACCTACAAGATTTATACTCTGAAAAAGAATAAAATCACTGAAAAGACAGGCAAAGAGAACATCGGCTACGAGAAGGCTAAGCTCGTCCCTACCGACATCGGAGTGCTCGTCAACAAGTTCTTGATCAGCTACTTCGAGACCATCGTCGACTATAACTTCACAGCTAATGTGGAGAAGGAATTCGATAAGATCGCCGAAGGTCGCTGCGAGTGGAACAAGATGATTAAGGAATTCTACAAAGATTTCCACAAGACCATCACCGAAACCGGCGACAACTCAGGCAAATTCAGCGGGGAGAAGCTTCTTGGCGTCGACCCTGTCTCAGGCAAGAACGTCTACGTGAAGATCGGTCGTTTCGGTCCGGTTGCACAGATCGGCGACACCGAATCTGATGAAAAACCGAAGTTCGCAGGCTTGCACAAAGATCAGAGCATCGAGACCATCACTTTGGACGAGGTGTTGGATCTGTTCGCATTCCCACGTTCGCTTGGCGAATACGAAGAAGCAGAGATTCAGGTTGCCATCGGCCGTTTCGGTCCGTATTTGAAGCATAAAAACGCTTTCTACAGCCTTTCGAAGCTCGACGACCCGTCGTTGGTGACCTTCCAGCGCGCCATCGAAATCATTGAGAGCAAGCGCAAATCGGATGCCGACAATGTGGTGATGACATTCGCTGAAGACGCCGACATGAAGGTGTTAAGAGGCCGTTTCGGAATCTATATTTCATACAAAAAGGCCAACTACAAGATTCCGCGCCAGTACGACGCCAACAACCTCACATATCAGGATTGCCTTGATATTGTTAACAATCCGGATAACGCTTCGAAGAAACGTAGTAAAAAGTAGTGTAGAGTTTAGAGTTTAGAGTAGGGATGCACCGCGTGCGTCCCTATTTGTTTTGTTGTGTTTTCTTTTTTTTAATTTTTTTTGTTTTTGTATTAAAAGTTTTCTATCTTTGCGGTGAAAAACTAACTTTAAATAACTAAAAACATGAAAAAACTTGACATTAAAGAAGTGCTTACCGAAGGCGTAGGCATTGGCATTAAGAACATTGTGTCATTGGTTTTGGCAACAATTCTCTATGTCGTGACAGTGTGGATTCCTTACCTCAACGTTGGTACAACAATCGCAATGATGTCGATTCCTGTAGAGTTGAGCAAGGGCAACATCATCAACCCTCTCTTCATTTTCGATGCAAAATTCCGCAAGAACATGGGTGAATTCTTCATCCTCGTCGGTTTGCAGGCAATGGCAATGGTTCCGGCATTCCTGATGGGTATTATCCCGGGTATCGTCTTGTCATACGCTTGGGTTCTCGCAATTTATCTGTTCATCGACAAAGACCTTCACGCTCTTGATGCACTTCGTAAGTCAAACGAACTTACCTATGGTAACAAATGGCGCATGTTCTTTATCAGCATCATCTTGGCTATCGCCCTCGGCATTGTAACAGGTATCCTTGGTATAATTCCACACGTTGGCGCTATCCTCAACGTTATCGTAATGATTCTCTACTACCCAATCCAATTGGGCTGCAACGCTGTGATTTACAAACAGCTTACCAATCCTGAAGAAGAAGTAAAAGCAGAATAATTACTTGTTGAATGACATGTTATGAAGGGGCGCAAGAAATTGTGCCCCTTTGTTTTTTTAGCGGGCAAAAGAAATTTTGTCGGGAGGATAAGGGATTGGGAGGATATTTTCATGATGAGTAGTTCTAGTTTGCAAAAATATGAAATAAAAACAAATAATTGATAATTTTTGTAACTTTGCAGCCAATAATTAACCTGTGAATTTAAATTTTATGAAAAAGAAAACTAAGAGAGTTTTTCTCGTAATTTTGGCTGTAATAGTGGCATTATGTGCCGCGTTTTTCTATTTTTTCCCTGTGAGCTTGTATATTCATACGTTAAAGGTGTGTACAGATGAAATTGTGGTGGTTGATGTCCGATTTGATGACACCATACATTTCAAAAATAACGGGCAACATATTGTTTTCAAGGCTGAGTTGAATGGCGAGCCTGATTCGTTGATTTACGATACGGGTGACAATTCGATTATGACGTTGATGTATACGCCGAGCACACGCCCCGAAGGAATGAAGTTTTATCGTGTTCGGGTGACAGGTGTCGACAAAAAATCAAGTATCAAAATCACGACACTGTATACAAAAGTCGGGACGGAGGAGATTTATAACACAGGACTTGGACAGGCTGTCTTGTTTCCGGAACAGCCTCTTTGTGAAAAATATACAATCACCGACCACCATTTATTGGGTTTTGAAAGCCTTCACATAGGTCATGAAATTTTAGATTTCACTAATAGTGAGATAAGGTTTGTCAATTATTCGGATACGATTGACACCACAGGTTATGTTCCCGTAAAATGCACGTATGAACGGAATGTGCTGTGGGTTTATCCTCAAATCGACGGTGTGGAATATAAATGCATCTTCGACACTGGAAACGGACGTGCCGGCTTTGTTTTGAAAGATGAGCAAAGGGTTGAAAACCCTCAAGCAGACGATTACGTCTATGAAGGATCGTTTGGAACCGGTATTGGCGGTCATACTGATAAGCAACGGTTTGTAAATGCCCCTAAAGTAAAGTTCAATATCGCTGACACCGACAAAGAGACCGAAATTATCTATGTGAAAAATCTTGCGGACAACAACATGGGGCTCAAGGCCATCTCGCAGTTCGACTGGATAATTTCAGTATCGTCCGGAGGACCTAGATTATATGCAAAGCCTCATAACAACTATGAGGTCAAGCCATATCACCCTGTCCGCTACAAACTCATTGCCGACAAAGGCAAATTGAAGATTTTGACACGTCTCATCGACGGCAATGAAGTCTTCAAGGTCGGCGACAGGATAGTCTCAGTAAACGGCGACAAAATCACCAAGGAAAATATCTGTTATTACTATGATTTGCTGACAAACAGCGACGACTGGTCTGGATTTGAAATCAAAGTGAGGTGATACGGTCAAACGCCTCCTGCGGATCATCCACATCCAGGCAGAGCGTTTCCATGGGGCAGAGGCCGTCGCCTGTGCGATTGACGATTCTGTCGACTTTCTTATCATAAAAATATTTAATCTTATGATTTTCAAAGACTTGCAACGCAGGCTCGGAAATGATTAAAGTATGAACTTCTTTAATCTCTCCCAAAGCCATGAGGAGCGCCGCGGCCTTACCGATGACTTTGTCAGCCACAGAAGCGCCTTTCAGCAATTCTTTTTTCTCTTTAAGAAGAAATAAAAGCGGCTTTACACCTCTTTCCTGAGATGTGAAAACGTCATCGCCCGAGACAACACAAAGTGTGGAATCAGTTGATTTTAGTAATGATTTCGCGCGTTCTAACGGTTCAATCATTTAATATACTTCACAAATAAAAAGCCGCCAATCCACTGGATGAGCATTCCTGGAATTCCGATGCGGAAATCGTTGAATCCGGCAACGAATGAGCCTTCGATGAGCCATTCGACGAGGCAGCCAAACACCTGATAGGCCAAGACCACCAAAAGAATGGTCCAAAGCGACACTTTCTGAGTCTTTTCAGCTACCCAAGCTGCCGAAACTGCCAGGAAAATCGACTTGATAAGGATGCTCGGAACCACTGCCGCTGGAGGCATTCCAAAAAGCAGACTGTTGACGATAGGCGACAAAATTGCTGTCATCAAACCGACCTTCATGCCGTACTTGTATGAGGCAATCAAGGTGAAGAAATAGATTGGCAGGAAGATCAGACCGCCGTTAGGGATGAGGTGGCAAAGCTGCGGCAAAACGATGTTGCCGGCCACAAATAATATCGCAAACAAATACGTCTTAACCTCATCAAAATCAAGGTTATAGAGTTTAACTGATGCTGTGTTATTCATCTTTATAACTTTTTAACTTTATAAACTTTACAAACTTTTAACTATTAAGCCACTGCTTAATCTTATCCATTTTCATATAGTCGATGTTGTCGACAATCCATTCGCGCATTGCCTTGCCAGGCTCGGTCTGTTGCGGATAGCTGATGTAGTCGAGCTCGACGTTGAGCGCCTGAGCCACCTTCAAAGCCATCACCGACCAAAGCACGCCGATGTCGCCGATAACAGGGATTGAATTCTCGAGACGTGAGAATGCCGACATCTCCATACGGAACGGGATTTTCGACATTTTTGTCTTCGGCAGACCTTTATCGATAGCGGCCTGCACCTCGCCCGATTTCTTATCGAGATCCCAAGCTTTCTTGAGATTTTCGTCAAGGTCGAAACGAATCAAGGTCTTGTCTTTCAAGCTGTAAGTCGGATATCCGCTCCAATGTGCCCAGATGCCGTGACCGGTGTATGTCTCGAACGGACCATCGTGGATCTCCTGTGTCAAAGCCACCGCCGACTCGATGATGACGTCGGCGCTGCCAAGCATGCGTGAGATACGGAAGGTTCTGTCGCTCACCGGGATACTGTCGGCGATGCTGATGCCGACCTGTCCGCCGCCGATAAGCTGCGGAACGCTCACGAGCACCGGCACGCCTTTACGGGCACCTGCTCCGAGCATGGTACGCTCATCGCAGCCCCAACCTACGACTTCCTCAAACGGAACGTGTTTAGTGTGAGCAATCTCCATGATACTCGCGGCAAACGACTCGTTGCGCAAGCCCATAGGATATGCCATATTAGCCGCCGCCTTGATGATGACGGTGCCTTCTTTCTCGTTGCAACGCTGCACCAAAGCATCATTGATGATCATTTCTTTCTTGAGGTCAGCCCATTGAGCGTCGGTGAGTTCGGTGAGCTCGAAGATATCGCCGCGAGGCATCTTTTCGAAGTCGAGGAACTCCTCGCCTATGTCGTGGATGTTGATACGTTTCACCTTATCGAGCACGCCGCCCATCTCATGCGACACGACAGCAGAACTCGTTGTCACGCCGTCGATCAAGCCCTTGTTGATAAACTCAGCAATCAAGGTGGTGACGCCTTCGTGGATGTTAGGGCCTGAGCCTGTAACGACGACCACCTTGCCGCCACGGCGCTTGGCTTCGACTATCTTTTCGATGGCGATGTCGAGGTAATGCCTCGTTTCCTCAGGTAAAGCCTCGTAAAGGCCTTCTATGAATTCAGTTTCAATTTTCATATTAGTTCGTTTTTGCCCAAGTATCTTTCAATCCGACTGTTCTGTTAAACACCAGATGATCAGGTGTACTGTCTTTGTCGACGGTGAAATATCCTATTCTCTGGAACTGGAAATGGTCGAGCGGTTTGGCGTCGGCGAGATATTTTTCAACGTAGCATTCAGTTCTGATTTCCAATGAGTTAGGGTTCATCATCTTACGCATCGCCTCGATTGGAGTATTGCCTTCGTCCTGCAAGCGCGCCAGCTCGTCGCGTGGGTTTTCAACATTCCACAGACGGTCGTAAAGTCTGACTTCCGCTTTGATGCAGTGTGCCTGACTGACCCAGTGGATAGTGCCTTTCACCTTACGGTTGGCCTCTGGCATTCCGCTGCGTGTCATCGGGTCGTATTCGGCATAAACCTCCACGACTTCGCCGTTTTCATCTTTCTTGCAACCAGTGCACTTCACGATGTAAGCGTTTTTGAGGCGCACTTCCTTGCCTGGAGTGAGGCGGAAATACTTGTTCGGAGGGCATTCCATGAAGTCTTCCTTCTCAATCCAGAGCTCGCGACTGAACGTGATGTTATGAACGCCCGCGCTCTCGTCTTCAGGGTTGTTGACAGCCTCGAGTTCCTCGGTCTGTCCTTCCGGATAGTTGGTAATCACGAGTTTCACCGGGTTGATCACGGCCGCCACGCGCGTCGCGCGGGCGTTTAAGTCTTCGCGAATCGAGCTTTCGAGCAACGCAAAGTCGTTCAAAGCGTCGTATGTAGTGTATCCAATCTTATCGATAAACTTATGAATTGACTCAGGTGTGTAGCCACGACGACGGAAACCGCAAATCGTAGGCATTCGTGGGTCGTCCCAGCCGTTCACCACGCCTTCTTTCACCAAAATCAGCAGGTTACGCTTGCTCATCAGGGTGTAGTTGAGGTTCAGCTTGTTGAACTCAGTCTGACGCGGACGGTTGTCGTCCATATTGTCGCCTTCACCACGGATCTCCTTGAGCCAGTCGACGAATAAATCGTAAAGCGGGCGGTGCACCACGAATTCCAGCGTGCAAAGCGAGTGTGTCACGCCCTCGAAGTAGTCACTCTGACCGTGAGCGAAGTCGTACATCGGGTAGGCGTTCCATTTTGTGCCAGTGCGATGATGCGGAGTCTTCACAACTCTATAAATTATAGGATCGCGGAAGTGCATGTTTGGGTTGGCCATATCGATTTTTGCGCGAAGCACCATCTTACCTTCTTCAATCTCGCCTGAGTTCATCTTGTTGAAGAGTTCAAGCGACTCCTCAATAGGGCGGTTACGGTATGGACTCTCGGTGCCGGGCTGCGTAGGAGTGCCTTTCTGTGCTGCAATCTCCTCCGACGACTGCTCGTCGATATATGCCTTGCCGCGTTTAATCAGTTCGATAGCAAAATCCCAAAGCTGCTGGAAATAATCTGAAGCGTAATATTCGTTACCCCACTGATAGCCAAGCCATTGGATGTCTTCCTTGATGGCGTCGACATATTCCATGTTCTCCTTGGTGGGGTTCGTGTCGTCGAAACGCAGGTTGCAAACGCCGCCGTAGTTCTTGGCGATGCCGAAGTCCAGACAGATCGCCTTGGCGTGACCGATGTGGAGGTAGCCGTTCGGCTCTGGAGGGAAACGAGTCTGAATTCGCTTGGCGTTCTTGCCGTTTCGTAAATCTTCCTCAACTTTCGCTTCAATGAAATTCAGCGATTTCTTTTCTTCTTTTTCAGCTTCTTCGAGATTCATAATTGGTATATTTAAACTGCAAAAATAATTATTTTTGTAAAAAAACGGTTCAATTTTTTCAAAAATTTGTAATTTTACACCCTGAATTAACCTTGTAAAGTTATAAAACATGAATTACTTGGACATTATCATCGGTATCATATTGATAATCTTCGCTATTGGCGGACTGAGAAACGGCATAATCCGTGAGGCTTTTTCGCTTGCGGCCTTCATCGGCGGCATATATGGAGCCATCAAACTTTCCGATTTGGTCGGACAATGGCTCGGGAAACTCATCAACGTCAGTCAGGATACAATGTCGGTGATATCGTTTATTGTTGTTTTTATCGCTTTAGTATTGATTATCAATTGGTTGGGAAATGTAATTGCAGGGGTTATTGAGTCGGTAAGTCTTGGTTTTATCGATAAACTCGGCGGTATAGCTTTTGGCATTGCGAAGGGATTTTTGCTTGTCGGAATCATAATTTTGCTTCTCGATTTCTTTGGAATTAAAGATGTTTTGGATAAAGAGACTTGCGAGAAATCTAAGCTTTACAAGAACTCAGAGAAGGTTGCGACTTGGATTTACGAAAACAAGGACGGCTGGATCGAGAAGATCAACGAGCAATATAAAAAAGTTGAAGAAAAAGTGGAGGAGGTGTTATGAAAAAAGTAGCTGTTGTGCTTGCAGGATGCGGCTCGGCTGATGGTTCGGAAATCAACGAAACTGTTACTTTGTTGCTGGCTTTGGATCAGCATAATATTGAGTATCAGGCATTTGCGCCTGATGCTTTTCAGGCAGAGGTTTACAATCACGCCATTGGGAAGCATGCCAACGAGCGTCGAAATATGATGGTTGAGGCAGCTCGAATCGTTCGTGGCAACATTTTGCCAATGAATAAATTCAAAGCCGACGATTATGATGCTTTGTTTTTCCCTGGTGGCAGCGGTGCGGCGAAAAATATCTTCTCGTATGCCTATGATGGCATCAATTTTAAGATCAACAAAGAAGTTGAAAAGGCCATTCGCGTCATTCACGCTCAAGGGAAACCTATCGGGGCAATGTGTATAGCGCCTTTGATGGTTGCTAAAGTGCTCGGAAACGTCAATGTCACCATGGGAAGCGGCCAATGCCGTCAAGCCAAGGAGCTCGCGATGATCGGCTGCAGGCACACCGAGACCGCTAACGGCGAAGTCGCCGTCGACAAGGAAAACAAGGTGTTTTCAACGCCTTGCTACATGCTGAATGCTACCTTAAAGGACATCTATCAAGGTGCATGGAACCTAGTGGAAGCGATGATTAAGGAATAAAATATTTGAATTATGGCAACAATAAAAGGAACTTACAAAGGCAATTTGCGCAATGAGATGACGCATTTGCAGTCTGGAAACACAATAATCACCGACGCTCCAACAGATAATCACGGCAAGGGCGAGGCCTTCTCTCCTACCGATTTGGCTTGCGCCGCTTTGGCTGGCTGCATGATGACTATCATGGGAATCACAGCGCAGACAAAAGGTTTCGACATCGATGGTGCCACCTATGAGATAACGAAAACGATGGCCGCCGACCCACGTCGCATCGGACAAATCGACATTGTGATTACATTCCCTAAAAACGACTACACCGATGCTCAGAAGTCGATGCTTAAACGCGCTGCCGACACCTGCCCGGTTGGGAAGTCTCTTCATCCAGATGTGAAGATAAATCTGGAGATGAGGTTTTAAAAGTTTATACTTTTTTCTCAGGATTTTGCTGTAAAAACGCTTCCCAGCTGTTGAATGATTTCTTTCCTTTTGGGATTTTCGGAAGTTTCGACTCGCCGGTACCTCCGACGATGTTGAGCTGGTTTTGGAAACTGTGACATACTGCCGCTGCCATGGCGTCGGTGGCGTCGAGATAATCGGAATGCTCGGTGAAATTGCAGAGTTTCTGCACCATTGCGGCGACCTGTTCCTTCGAAGCGGCACCGTTACCTGTTATCGACTGCTTGATTTTTCTTGGAGAATATTCAAAAATCGGGATGTCGCGATACAAAGCTGCTGCCATCGCAACACCTTGAGCGCGACCCAATTTCAGCATCGACTGCACATTTTTTCCAAAGAAAGGAGCCTCAATGGCAAGTTCATCGGGATGATATTCGTCGATGATCTCGAGCACTCGTTCAAAGATTTTCCGAAGCTTAAGTGCTTGATTTTCAAGCTTACTCAGCTCCAAAACCCCCATACGGATCATGCTCAGCTCCTTGCCTCTCTGAAGGATGAGACCGTAACCCATGACCATCGTTCCCGGGTCGATTCCTAATATTATTTTATCAGTTTTCAAAATTTCTTATCTTTGCAGTCGAAATGAGTGCGAATTCACATAATGCAAAAATAAGAAAAATCGCTGAGATGGCGATAAAAATTATCATTGTCCTCGCCGGCTGCTGGGTGCTTTATGTGAAAATCATTAAGAATCAAGATGTTACGGAGATGTGGAACTCAGTGAAAACATCGTTCTCATCAACGGAAAATGTGCTCCTGATGGTCCTAGCATTCATTTTGATGCCCGTCAATATGGCGTTCGAAACACGAAAATGGCAGAAATCGATTTTGCCAGTCGAAAAGGTGCCTTTCAAGAAAGCTTACACGGCGATTTTCACCGGAATCACAGCAGGAATGATGTTTCCAAACCGCACAGGCGACTTCCTCGGACGAATTTTCATACTCGAGAAAGGCAACCGACTCAAAGCCGCGATGCTAACTTTTGTGGGAAATATCGCGCAGATGCTCGTCACGGTGAGCCTCGGTTGTATCGCATGGATTTTCTTCGGACAAGAAAAGCATTATTGGTATATCCTAATTGTATCATTGATTATCATTGTTTTAGGATATTTAATTTATTTTAACATCCATATTTTGAGGCATATCCAGCGGCTGATTCCTAAAAAATGGCGCCCGAGAACCGAAAAATATATGGAGATTTTCAGCAGCTATTCGAAGAAAGATTTGGCTGTGATTTTGCTTCTCGCGATAGCGAAATATGCGGTGTATTCGTTCCAATTTGTTCTGCTGATCTGGGCTTTCGACGTGCCGCTCAACTATTTCGAGGCGATGATCCCGATTATGCTGACATATCTGCTGATGACGGTAATTCCGTTTATCACAATCACCGAGATTGCAGTGCGTGGAGCGGTGTGTATCGGGGTTTTTGAAATCTGGCTGGCTAAGCTTGGTATCAACACTTCATTTACAATGATGGTGTTCTCGGCAAGCACCATGCTTTGGCTGTATAATCTGGCGATCCCAGCGATTTTAGGATTGTTTTTCATCAGAAAATTAAAATTTATCAGAAGCAGTTATGAGTCTTGAGACAATCCATATAATCCTGAATGTCATCATGGTATTCGCTGCGTTGTACCTCATCTGCATCGCTGCGTTTACGTATGGTTTGTCGTTGTACAGAAACCGCAGGGACACGACAACAACATGTCCGAATAAAGGCGTTTCGGTTTTGGTTGCTGCCAAAAATGAAGGGAAAAATATTGAAAAATTACTGCAATCGCTTTATAATCAGACATTTAGCAAAGAAAAATTTGAGGTAATTGTCGTTGATGACCATTCAACGGATGACACGTTTGAGATTGCAAATCAATTTGCAAAAGAGCTTTCTGATTTTAACCTTAAAATCTTAAAAGCGACTGGCTCCGGCAAAAAACAAGCCATTTCACAAGCTCTGCATGCCGCTGAAAATGAATTAGTTATGGTCACCGATGCCGACTGCGAACTTCCTGAACGTTGGATCGAGGTGATGGTCAATTATTTCATAAACCACGACTTGAAAATGTTGCTCGGTCCGGTGCTTTTATCGCCAGCAAACACCTTATTTGAAAAACTGCAAGTGCTTGAGCATCTGAGTCTTATCGCGAGCACCGCAGGTTCGGCAGCCATCAAGATGCCAGTGATGTGCAATGGAGCTAACATGATGTACGACCGCCAGGCGGCTCTCGACGTTGAGAAATATCGCACCGACATGAAAATCGCTTCGGGCGACGACATGTTTCTGATGGAGCAGTTCATTAAGCATTACGGAAGCAAATCGGTACGCTTTCTCCTTGATAATGAAGCGATTGTAAAGACCGAGACCATGCCGAATCTCAAGTCGTTTTTCCGCCAAAGGAAACGTTGGGCATCGAAAACAAAAGCTTACACCAACTGGAAAATCATCGCCACGGCGCTCATCGTCTTGCTGTTCAACCTGAGTATCGTTTTCTTCTTTGGAGCAGGTTTCTTTATGAGAGTTTTCTGGGTTTTCTTTGTGCTTTACGTCATCATGAAAACCCTCATCGACTTCCCGATTTTACGTCGAATAACACACTTCATGAAGCAACAGAAACTCCTTTACTGGATGTTCCCGCTGGAGTTCATCTACCCGTTTTACGTAGTTTTTACAGCCTTTTCGGGCTTGTTTACGAACGTGAAGTGGAAATAATTACATCAATTTCTGATAAAACTGCCACCAACGGTCGGGCAACTCATTGCGCATTGCCATATCGTAATCCGATTTTGAACATGGTATAAAGTGATGGCGCTCGTATTTTTCCTTGTTTTTGCTGCGGAAAGAGAGGTCAAGCCACCATTTTCCTGTTGTTTTATGGCAAAGGAAGATGATGTCGTCGTAATCCTCGAGACGGACAGTATATCTTGTGAATTCATCACGATTATCGGCAGTAGGAAAGTCGTTCTGGCGAAGCGAAAAGCCTTCAAGGAAATACCAAACCATTTCAGCTAAATTATTGGCACTCTGATAGTTAACATCAAATTTTGGATTATAATTGAAGAATCCTATTGAAGTTAACTTCGGATTCAAGCCAGCATAACGAGTCATCTTACACCCGTCTTCGCTACTGAAACCGTTCGGCGAGCTGCGTTTCACGCCTGGCATGTCGGCAGCACAGAAAGCAGCGGCATCGATAGTGATGATATCGGCATTACGAAGCAATGGCTCTGACAGCTCAGCGCGGTTCTTAATCGTTCCCAAACGATAGATGTCGAACAGCAGCTGCTTCATCAGGTTAATATTCTCATTATCAATGTAATATGTCTGATAACCGATGTTCGTATAGTTGAAAAGATAATTCGGCTGATGCAGAATGATATGACTCAAATACGACTCCGAATTGATTCCCTCACCTTCTCCGCCGATGTCGAAACGCGGGTCTATCGCAGTGATATTCACCAACTTACCAGTGTTTTCATAAACCTGATAAATCGGATATGTCAAATCCTGACTTCCTCCAAGAATTATCGGCACGATGTGATACTTCAAAAGCATCAGAAACACCTCGCTCAGCGCGTAATAGGTGTCTTCGGTCCTCAAGCCAAGCTTCACGTTGCCGAGGTCGACAATCTTCAGCTCAGGCCAATGGTTAAACAAAGGATATAAGGCATGGCGGATAGCATCCGGACCATCCTTACATCCTTCATTATCAACGGCATAGCGTTCTTCTTCAACTCCAAGGATAGCCACCTGAAAACCTTCCAGATTCGGAAATTCCTCCTCATTTTTGAAGATTGTAATGGTGTTGCCGAGCTGTTTTTTGTGAATCAGACGGCAGTTTTCGACGACTTCTTCCTTGACGGGATTGAGAAAAGCGCTGATGTCCATATTTATTTCTTTGGAGAAATTTTCTTTCTGATTATCTCATGCAACTCGCCGACGTTCACGCGGATCTGCTCCATGGTGTCACGGTCGCGGACGGTCACTGTGTTGTCTTCAAGTGTCTGATTATCAACGGTTACACAGAGAGGAGTACCGATAGCATCCTGACGGCGATAACGTTTTCCGATGGAGTCTTTCTCCTCGTACTGGCACATGTAGTCATACTGCAAACTGTCCATGATTTCGCGAGCCTTCTCCGGAAGTCCGTCTTTTTTCACCAATGGCAAAATAGCAACTTTGTAAGGTGCGAGAATCGGAGGAAGCTTCATCACGACACGCTCGCTGCCGTCTTCGAGTTTCTCCTCTGTGTAGGCGTAGCTGAACATCGCGAGGAACATACGGTCCAAACCGATTGATGTCTCAATGACGTATGGAGTGTAACTCTCGTTGGTCTCCGGGTCGAAGTATTGCAACTTCTTTCCCGAGAACTCGGCGTGACGACCAAGGTCGTAGTCGGTGCGGCTGTGAACGCCTTCCAACTCTTTGAAACCGAATGGGAAGTTAAACTCAATATCTGTCGCGGCGTTGGCGTAGTGAGCGAGTTTTTCGTGGTCGTGGAAACGATAGTTTTCAGCCGGGATACCCAGTGAGAGGTGCCAATTCAGACGCTCTTCCTTCCATTTCTTGAACCATTCCATCTCGGTGCCAGGACGTACAAAGAACTGCATCTCCATCTGCTCGAATTCTCTCATTCTGAAGATGAACTGACGGGCGACGATTTCGTTACGGAATGCCTTACCTGTCTGGGCGATGCCAAAAGGAATCTTCATACGGCCGGTCTTCTGAACATTCAAATAATTCACGAAGATACCCTGTGCTGTCTCAGGACGCAGATAGATTGTGTTTGCGCCTTCTGCCAGCGAGCCGATCTGTGTTGCGAACATCAGATTGAACTGACGAACATCTGTCCAGTTGCGTGTTCCGCTGATCGGGCACACTATTCCGAGGTCTTCAATAAGTTTCTTGATGTCAGCGAGGTCATTTTTCTCCATAGCGCCGTACAGACGATGGCTGATTCCCTCGATTTCTTTCTTCCATTCAAGGACGCGGGCATTTGTGGTGACAAACTGTTCCTTGTTGAAAGCATCGCCGAAACGTTTCTGGGCTTTTTCAACTTCCTTGTTGATTTTTTCCTCGATTTTGGCCATGTAATCCTCAACCAAAACGTCGGCGCGATAACGTTTCTTGCTGTCTTTGTTGTCGATCATCGGGTCGTTGAAGGCGTCAACGTGGCCTGATGCCTTCCACACTGTCGGGTGCATGAAGATTGCAGCGTCAAGTCCGACGATGTTCTCGTGCATCTGCACCATAGCTTTCCACCAGTATTCTCTGATGTTTTTCTTCAGTTCGACACCATTCTGGCCGTAATCGTAAACGGCAGCCAGTCCGTCGTAAATGTCACTCGAAGGGAAAATAAAACCGTATTCCTTCGCGTGAGAAGTTATCTTCTTGAAAAATTCTTCTTGATTCATGGTATTATAAAATTAGCATCGCGTCGCCGTAGGTGAAGAAATTATACTTTTCTGCGACGGCTTCTTTATAAGCTTTCATTAAGAAATCGTAACCTGCAAATGCGGCCACTTCCATCATCATCGGTGATTTCGGGAGGTGGAAGTTGGTGATGAGCGCGTTGGCGGTGTTGAAGTCGTAAGGCGGGAAGATGAACTTGTTGGTCCAGCCTTTCATCGGCTTCAGCTTGCCTGTGATGCTAACCACGGTCTCCATGACCTTCAAAGTGGTTGTTCCCACTGCGAAAACCTTATGTCCGGCCGCTTTCGTCTCGTTGATCATGTCGCAAGTCTCCTGCGAGATGTTGATTTCCTCAGAGTCGGTCTTGTGCTTGGTCAGATCCTCAACTTCGATGTCACGGAAGTTACCCATGCCGGTGTGCAGTGTCACCTCGGCGAAGTTAACATCCTGAAGCTCCATACGTTTCATCAAGATCTTGCTGAAATGCATGCCTGCTGTAGGTGCGGCTACCGAACCTTCCTGTGTTGCGTAGACTGTTTGATAGTTGAACTCGTCATCTTCCTCAACAGGACGCTGAATGACCTTTGGAAGCGGAGTCTCGCCAAGTCCCATGATGACTTTCTTAAACTCGTCGTGCGGACCGTCGAAGAGGAAACGCAGCGTACGGCCACGTGATGTGGTGTTGTCGATGACTTCAGCCACGAGTTCGTCGTTTTCGCCGAAATACAGCTTGTTGCCGATACGGATTTTACGGGCTGGGTCGACGAGGACGTCCCAGAGACGGCTCTCAGGGTCGAGCTCACGAAGCAGCATCACTTCAATCTTCGCGCCGGTTTTCTCCTTTTCGCCGTAGAGACGGGCCGGGAACACGCGAGAGTTGTTGATTACGAACAGATCTCCCGGGTGGCAATATTCGAGGATGTCGCGAAATGTCTTATGCTCAATGGTCTGAGTGTCGCGGTGCAGGACCATCATGCGGGCGTCTTCACGCTCTTTCGGCGGATACATAGCTATGAGGTCGTGCGGTAAATTGAACTTAAACTGTGATAGTTTCATTTCAAATATTATTTATTGATTTCTACTTTTTTCGAAAAGGAATGCAAATATACAACAAAACGAAAATTTTGTCAAGAAAAAAGTTATAAAACGTTGTTACACAACGTTTTAGTTTAAAGTTTAGAGTTTAAAGTTTAAAGTCAGTTATTGAGTGTAAAGTTAATTAGGTAATAGTAAATCGCCAGGTTTAATCCAGTTCAATTGTCTAAATATCATTCCGAAGAACCAAGTTAAGACTGCAGGCAAAACAAAGCAAATCAACAAGATTCCCCACCACATTTGTGAACCACCGTCAGGCATAGCGGAGATGACTCCGAGAGGTCCGACAAGTCCACATGTTCCCATACCCGAACCAATCGGCACGTTTTCGAGATGGAACACGCAGGTTGCCAAAGGACCAGTAATTGCTGCTGTTAATGTAGGTGGTATCCAAGTCAAAGGATGACGTAAAATGTTAGGCATCTGCAGCATCGAGGTGCCGAGACCTTGCGAGATGAGTCCACCCCAACGGTTTTCACGGAAGCTCATCACTGCAAAACCGACCATCTGGGCGCAACAGCCAGCAGTAGCTGCACCTCCTGCGATTCCCGAAAGCCCGATGGCGATACATATCGCGGCACTCGAAATAGGTAAAGTAAGAGCCATTCCGATGCTGACCGAAACGATGATTCCCATTGCGAAAGGATGTAGATTGGTAGCATACATGATGAAGTCGCCGAATGCTGTCATGAAACGGCTGATGCCAGGACCGACAAACATCGCAAGTAAGATACCTGAAATTATTGTCACTGAAGGAGTTACGAGGATATCGATTTGTGTCTCTTTTGACACCATCTTGCCGAGTTCGGTGCTGATTACTACTGCCACGAGCACTCCGACAGGACCGCCGAGTGTGTTGCCTGCAACTCCAACAGCCACCGCGCTGAACATCACCAAAGCAGGAGCATGAAGAGCGTAGGCGATAGCCACTCCCATAGCCGGCCCTGCAGCGATTTTGCAGTATTTCGCAAACTCGACAAACATCGGGATATTCAGACGGTTTCCAATGGTATCGAAAATCGTTCCAATCAGCAGCGACGCAAACAAACCGAGCGCCATTGCACCCAGTGCGTCAAGCAAATATGCCTTCGCCGAAACATCGACGTTTTTTCTTTTCAAAAATGACTTAAAGTTGCTCATTATATGATGGTAAAAGACGCCGCAAAATTACGAAATATTTCGATACCTATCGTCATTTCGACCGAAATGAAAGCATTCGCCAGAGGCGAATAAATCTCATGTATTAAAAATTATGAAAATTTTTGTATAAATTAAGGAATTTTTTGTATATTTGCATAAATATTGTTCATATCATATAATGATATATTATTATGATTAACAATATTTTAAAAAAGAAATATAAGGAATTTATAAGGAAAAAATAAGGAAATTATGATAAAAGTAACATTGACAAACGAAATGCTTAAAAGAATACTCTCAATTGAAGAGTGCAGACAACATTTCGGCTCATACAGGATGCCGATTTCTTTGAGCAACAAACTTCGTAAAAGTTCAAAGAAGAAGAGTTCCTACGCATCGACGCGAATCGAGGGAAACCCACTCACCGAAAGTCAATCCGACGAGGTGATAGAGGCAAAAAACCGTCATTTTTTGAAGCCGGAACAGGAGGTGAGAAACTATTTTGCGGCATTGGAATTGTCGGAAATGTTTTTGAAAGAGCATAAATCGTTTTCAATGGGGTTAATCTTGGCGTTGCAAAAGCAAATTGTGATGGGGGAGAGTCGCGATAAAGTCGGTCTGCGAGGACCCATGCCGCCAGGAGTTTTGTTTGCCGTTTATGACGATAAAACACGTCGTCCCGAATATATCCCACCGATGTGGAATGAGGTGCGGCATCTGCTTGACGAATTGATTTTGTATGTCAACAACTCCGATGATCATCCTTTGATTAAGGCCGCAGTGGTTCATTATCAAATGGTTACGATACATCCGTTTGAAGACGGTAACGGTCGTACCGCACGAATTCTTTCGGATTATATCCTCGATTATTATGATTTTGGGTTTAATCAGATTGGCTCGCTCGAGGAATATTTTGCATACGATGTAGACGAATATTACGCTTCTCTGCAGATGGACCTTCCGCCTTTGTATTATGACGGCCGCGACAATCCTCCACATCCCGAAATATGGGTTCATTATTTTTTGAGGATGGTCGAGCTTCACGCGAAAAAAGTTGTTGAACTGGCATCGGCTTCGGTGAAGGAACAGTATGAGGCTTCGCTGTCATTTTTAAATAAGAAAGAAAAAGCATTTTTACAGTATCTTACTGATAATCATATAGATACGTTTACACCGTCAGAAATGGCGGCAGTCATGAAAGTAACAAACCACACCATAACCAACTGGTGTGCCTCGCTCGCCAAAAACGGCTTTCTGACCCCGAATCTGGTGAAACAGAGGATAAGGTCGTATAAGGTGAACTACTAAAGACTTTGACCAAAGCACTTTTTAAGGCCGTCATTTCGACCGTAGCAAAGCGGAGTGGATAAATCTTTTTCAAACTTTTTTCAAAAAAATGTAAAATTAATTTGTCTATATGTAAAATATTCTTTACTTTTGCAGCGTTAAACTTTTTGAATTAATTGTTCAACCTTTAAAATTAAAGTACTATGAAAAAGAATTATTTGTTCCCGAACAGCTTCAAGACTGTCGGATTGGCGATTACAGTTATCGCATTGTTGGCTGCAATAGTATATGCAATTTGGTTCAATGAATGCAGAATAAAAATGCCTTCTATTTATTATGACGGGGTTTTTGAAATATTCCACAGCGATGAAACCAAAGGATTTTTTGTCATGGCAACCTGCTCTCCATTGTCAATATTTTTGCCGATTCTTACAATTGGATTGATTTTCCTTGGCTTTTCGAAAGAAACAGTAGAAGATGAATTTGTGAAAAGCATCCGCGAGAAAAGTCTGGTTTGGGCAACCTACACATCAACTATCTTGTTCATCATCTTTACTTTGACAATTTATGGAAGTATTTATTTGTATGTGATTTATTCCATTTTCTTTATTTTTCTGATTCTTTTCATCATCAAATTCAGAATCGAGTTGCATAGAGCTAACAAAGGAGGTGAAAAATGAAAAACCGTTTGAAAGTGGCGCGAGCCGAGCTCGACATCACGCAGGAAGAGCTTGCAAAACGCATAGGAGTGAGCCGTCAGACCATCAACGCGGTGGAATCGGGGAAATACGTTCCGTCTACTGTGCTTGCGCTAAAGATGGCGCAGGTTTTCGGGAAAAGCGTGGAAGAGATTTTCATGCTCGAAGATGAAGATTAGAAATTTAATCTTTTGTTTTATGAAAAAACGCTATACTTTTTCTTCTGGTGATTCTTTTGAAGCTGATTTGGACGATTTGAAACGGCTGCTTGCCGAAAATCAACAATATGTTGAAAACTATGAAGATGTTTTAGGCTCGCTTTACGACGACGAATACGTCGCCCGTGGCAATGGCTTCTGCGACCGCAAATACAGCGACGATTTCGTTGAAAGTCAGCTCGAAAAATACCAGAAAAGGGTTCAAGAAATCGAAAAGTGGATAAAAGAAGATTTTCCATTGAAATAAAGTCGACTTGTTATTGAAAATCAATGAAAATTTTTTTCATTACAATTAAAATAATTTTTAATTTTGGTGCGCAGAGTTTAAAATTAAGTTCAATTACAAAAAACTATCATTATGTTATTATCTATTTTAATTATTGTTGCTTTGATTGGCGCGCCGACATTGGCTATTTTCGCAGTTTTCAAAAGAATTAAAAACAAAAATGCCGACACCGCAGGATATGTTTACAACGGAAAGGTTTGGGTCGCGTGGCTGCTGGTGTTCTGTGTCATAGCGTCATTATTCATAGCTTTCTTCATGCCATTATTTGACGGCACCGAAGGATATCACCCGGAATGGGGCGTCTTGGTACTGACGTTATTGTCTATTCTATTTTACATTTGCTACGCAATTATCGCATTCGTCCCGGCTACTGCCGAAGAATTAGCCGCAAGTAAAGAGGCTGGTAACACCGTTTTGGGCAGCGTCAGCGATTCGGCAGCATCGATTTTCACCATCATCTTGGGTGTGATCGGCGCTACTCTTATCGCTCTTCCGGCTATGATTGGCGAGGCTTTGAATCCAACACTGGCAATTAAAAATATAGGCGGAACGCTTTACAGAGTCGTCGGAACAGGCTTCGGCTACACTGTCAGCGGAATTCTTATGTTTGCCTTTATTGCAATTATGATATTTGTGCTTATTTACTTTGCCGCACTGGTTTTCGCAATTCTCGGAACATTTGCCATCGGCATCATTGCAATAATAAAATTTGTGAAAAACAATCAAAATATTTTAAAAACCAAAGATATAGAAATAAAAGAATAGGATCGGTTTATATAACCGGTTTAAAAATAAAAAAGTAGAGACGCCATATTATGACGTCTCTACATTGTTTTCTGTCTGTGCTGGTGCCGTTTCAATGATTTTTTGTTTCAGCTCCATCAGATCCCAGGCGTCTTTTACGTCGAAATCACCTATTTTTGTGCGGCGAAGCGAGATTAAGCAGGCTCCGTTACCCAAAGCCTGACCGAAATCGTTGACCAACGAACGAATATATGTTCCTTTAGAGCATTTAACCATGAAATCGACTTTCGGAAAATTGGTAGTGTCGATTTGGAAATCTTCAATATGCACAAGACGTTCCTTCATCTCTAGCTCCTCGTCGGAACGGGCATAATCGAAAGCACGTTTTCCCTGAATCTTGATTGCCGAAAACTTCGGTGGACGCTGCATTATATCTCCAATGAACCTCTTACGCGCCTCGTCTAACGCCTCGGCGCTGATCCCGTCCGTAGGAAAGAACCCGTTCGGCTCACTCTCAAGGTCATACGTCGGGGTAGTCTGCCCCAACAGCATCGTTCCTGTGTAAACCTTCTCCTGCGCCTGAAAATTATCGATTTGCTTGGTCATTCGACCGGTGCAGAGTATCAACAAACCAGTCGCCAATGGATCTAAAGTGCCGGCATGACCGACTTTCAACTTCCGAATCTGATGGTATTTCTTGATGACAGCACGAATCAGATTGACAACGTCGAACGACGTCCAATCGAGAGGTTTGTCTATCAAAAAGACTTCACCGTCTTCAAAATGGAAACCCTGTTTCAATTCCATTATGCGAAACAGATTGCGAGCGTTCCCACGATGACGCAATAGATTGCGAAATAAATCAATTTGCCTTTCTTAACGATGCTGATCATCCATTTGCAGGCCAAGCATCCAGTGATGAATGCCGCCATAAACCCGATGATGAGCGCAAACGGCGAGATTCCGGCCATCGCTGCAGTCCAGCCCACCTCAAGAACATCCTTGAAATCGAGCAATGCCTCGCCTAAAATCGGCGGAATGACCATCAAAAACGAGAACTGCGCGAGTTTTTCCTTCTTGTTGCCGAGCAACAAACCCGTCGCGATGGTCGTTCCAGAACGTGACAAGCCGGGCATGGTGGCGCAGGCCTGACCGATACCGATGATGAAAGCATGCAAACCTGAGATTTCCTCACGTTGACGCGGCTTAGCGAAATGCGCGAATGTCAGCAAAGTGGCGGTGAGCAACAGCATGATGCCGACAATCAACAAGCCCGAACCGAAGATTTCCTCGATCGTATCTTTGAAAAAGAAACCCACGATGGCCACCGGAATCATCGAGATGAGGATGTTGATGGCATATTTCGTGCCGCCGTTGAGGTTTTTATATGAACACCACTGCTGTTTGGTAAACAGATCCTTGAAAATCCACACCACCTCATGCCAAAGCACGACCAAGGTGGCACAGACCGTCGCCACATGCAACACCACGTTGAAGGTGAGGTTTTCCTCGCCACTCAGACCGAAGATGTTCGACAAAATAGTGAGGTGTCCGCTGCTCGACACCGGCAGGAACTCCGTCAAACCTTGAAGAATTCCCAGTAAAAGCGCTTGTAGCCAGTCCATTACTCTTTAGGTTTTTTCATTATTGCATAAAACTGGATTCCGAATCCAATCAGAATCAAAATCGGCGATAAAGTCAGTCTTCTGAAGCTAAACAGCCCTTCATTAAACACATCAGGATCATCGGAACCGCCGCCGATCATCAATAAAAATCCCACGAGGAGAAACGCCAGTCCGATGAGCACCCACATGTAGTTGTCGCGACCAAACGGCATCGGTTTTTTCTCTTTTTCAGTGGTTTTAATCTCTTTTTTTGCTGCCATATCTGTAAATTTTAATTATTCGTAAAGTTCGTCGACATCGGCGCGCAGATATTTCCGCATCGCGAAAAATGTCGATAAAGTGGTGAGCAAAACGCCCAAAATCATCACCGAAACATAAATCACGGCTATGCTTCCCATGTCGGTAAGCTGCATGAGCTCGGGTATGTCGTTGGTGGTCTTCACCAGGAAAATCGTCAGCAAAATCAACGATAGGATGGCGCCGATAACACCTTGAATGACAAAGTATTTCATAAACGGCTTGATGATGAATCCTTCCGTGGCGCCAACGAGCTGCATGCTGCGCACCACGAAGCGTTTCGAGTAGACCGACAGTCGCACGGTATGACTGATGAGCGTCACCGCCATAATGAGCAGCACCAGTCCGATGAGCAGTAAAACAGCTGCTATCTTATTGATATTCTTATCGATAGAGTGTACCAGCGACTTCTGCACATACACCTCTTTCACGTTTTTGTTCTTCATCACCCACTTTTCAATCTTCGCTATGCTGTCGTTGTTGGCATATTCCGACTGAAACCTCACGTCGATAGAGGGCAGAAGCGGATTTTCGACATCGCCGAGCCATTGAAGGATGTCCTCGCCAAGGTCTTCGGTCAGACGGCGCGTTGCCTCTTCCTGCGAGATATATTCGGTTGACTTCACATATTTTTTCTTATCCAAAATATGTTGAAAATCAATGATATCGCTTTCCTTCACACCCTTTTTCATCACGATCTCGAAGCCGACATTTTCCTTGATGTATTCCGAAATCTTATTCGCGAAAAGCACCAGCGACGAGAACAAGCTCAGCACAAAAAGCACGAGCATGATGCTCATCAGGGAGATGAGATAAGAGCCGCGCAGACGACGTTTCGTTGACGAATTTTCCTTTTTCATAACATTAATAACTTGCAAAAATAAGAAAAAATATACTAATTTTGCAAAAAAATTATCAACATGAAGAAGTCGCTCATCATAATTTTATCAACAGTCCTGGTTTGCTTAAACCTTAAAGTAAACGCACAGGTTGAATATGATAAGTATTTCACCGACAATCAGTTACGAATCGATTATTACCTATTCGGCAATGCCGACACAGTGTCGTATGCTCTCGACAAACTCGTGAAAGAGCCGAAATGGGGCGGTCCGCGCGCTCATCTCATCGACGACACAGGCTACGGAATGTATTTCATTGAAGTGCGACCACAAGGCTCCGATGAGATACTTTATTCGCACGGCTATTGTCTGCTTTTCGGCGAGTGGCAGACCACCGACGAAGCAAAAATAATCAACAAAGGCTTTCATGAATCGGTGGTGATTCCGTTCCCGAAGAAGCCTGTCGAGGTGACTTTTTACGCCAAAACCGACCGTCTCGTTCTTGTCGAGAAGATGAATATAACAGTAAATCCTGACGATTACTTCATCAAGCCGGCGCCGAAGCTGCCTTACGAAATTATTAACGTCTACGGCGACTATCCTGTTGAAAACGCCGTGGATATTGTGCTTCTACCCGACGGCTACACCGCGCAGGAGATGGAGAAGTTTAAGAAAGACTGCCAGTTTTTCGTGCAGAGCCTGTTCAGCTACGCTCCGTACAACCGTTATACCGACCGTTTCAATGTACGCGCAGTGCTCGTGCCATCTCTCGACAGCGATGTTACCATGCCTGGCGACAAGCTCTACCGCAACACCGCGCTCAGCTGCAGCTTCTGGACCTTCGACAGCGAGCGTTACTGCATGACGTATGACAACGAGACTATGAAAACTCTTGCCGGACAAGTGCCTTACGACCAGATTTATATCCTCGCAAACACCAAGAAATACGGAGGTGGAGGCATCTTCAACTCCTATTGCGTGAGCACCACCGGCGACTCCTACGCATCTGATGTCATCATCCATGAGTTCGGTCACGGCTTCGCCGGACTGGCCGACGAATATGCCTACGATGGCACCGACAACTACTGCCTGGAGGTGGAGCCTTGGGAGCCAAACATCACTACTTTGGTTGATTTTGACAGCAAATGGAAGGATATGGTTGGCAAGAAGACTCCTGTTCCGACGCCAGTCAATAAGAAATATTTGAACACCGTAGGCGTGTATGAAGGCGCGGGCTACCAGATGCACGGCATCTACCGCCCGATGGTCGACTGCCTCATGAACACGTTCAATGGCGACAAATTCTGCCCGGTGTGCGAGCGCGCCATTGAGAGGATGATAAAACATTACACAGAATGAGATTCCTCACCCCTTCGGGGTTCGGAATGACAAACAACAACCAAATATTATGGCGCGGCATGGTAGTTCTTACTGATTAGTATGCACCATCATGCCGCGCCATGTCGTTAACAAACAATCATGTCATTCCGAGCGAAGCGAGGAATCTCTATTTCTTCACGATTTTCTTCGTCACCACATTCCCGTTTTTCGTCAAAAATCGCATCATGTAAATCCCTGATGGTAAATCACTTACAGCGATTTTGTTGATATTTGTCGATACGGAAAAAACGCGTTTTCCGACGAGGTCGAACACGTCGCACGACACCACATCGCCAGCCACACACACATAGTCGACAACAGGGTTGGGGTAGACCACCACGACATCCGTGAAATCGGTCAAAATTTCATCGATACCGAACGGCGTCTCGCCGAAAACAGGATATCCGTCGTTCTCGTTGAGAGTGTCCATCACCCAACAGCTTGTCTCGTTGTTGAGCAGGTAGACAAACTCCTGCGAGCGCATGAAGTCGGCGGTCTTCGGCTCGCCATATTCATTAGATTCATCAATACAGCCTTCGAGATAGTAGCAGTTACTGATGTTTCCGCCCGATGGCTTGTTTCCCACGATAGCTCCTTTATAGCTTGCATTTGACGCATAAATATCACCCACGTTATAGCAGTTTTTGATGTCGTTCGACCTTCCAGCGATGCCGCCAACCACATCATCAGCTTCAACTCTTCCCATATTGTAAGAGTTTTCAACATGTCCGTTCATGCCGATAAGACCTCCGACACCGTTTTTTCCTTTAATATCACCGAGATTTGCGCAATATCTCACTGTAGGATTGCCAAAGGAAGCTATACCCGCAGCGGTCTGATTTGTCGATACAATATCGACATCCGAAACACAGTACTCAAAATCACCGTTGCTGGTGCCTGCAAAACCACCGGTTTTTCTGCCGGTTTCAATAAATCCTTCCAGATATAGGTTTTTAACCACGGCATTGCTGCCAAGTTCAGTGAAAAATCCGGCATATGACGACACCCACATGGAATTATTGTTATTTATGGCATTATCGGCATCAATATAAATACCTGTTATGCTGTGGAATCCGCCATCAAACACACCGTCGAAGTATTTCATCGAGCTCATCGATGGTCCGGCACCTATCGGAATCCATTGATTATCAGTACTTCCGTTAAGTTCGATATCGGTTGTAAGCAAGAAATACTTGTCTGATGTCCAACGTGCATAATCCCAATTTATGCTATAAACCAGCCATGCCAGTTGCTGAGCGTTTTCGATGAGATAAGGGTCGCTTTCGGTACCCGAACCGCTGCTGATGGCCTCACGCTTGCCATCCCAAACGCTTTGTGCTGTCAAACTCATCCCCAGGACGAGAAATAACATTATATATAATACCTTTTTCATAGCCTTAAGTTTTATTTGTTGTTCAAATTATTCAAGAAATACTCTTTGATATATGTTGCCCATTCATCCATTCCACCCGTGCTGTAAGGTACTGGTAACCAGCAAGTTATATAAGCTCTGTCGATAATCTGCACTGTACCGCTTCCGAAGGTGAATGGTCCTGATGACGCCAGTCCGCGACGGTCGCCCACTGCATTAGGTCCGCCATTATCGCCCGTAAGCTCACACCAATAGTAATTATTCTGGTTATATCCGCCGTTAGGCACCACTCCGCCTGTACCCCAGTTGTAAGGGTCGGAATCGTCGGGAAACATGAACTTACACTCAGGACCGACAGTACCTGGCCAATTAGGAACGCCAGTGCCGCCATACATCATAGGCTCACCATTCTTCCACTTAGCTTGCATGAGGTTATAATATTCAATTGCATCTGTAGGATCGCCGTTGATAGCGCTGTTATTGTCGTGATAGACAAAAGCTGTCATGCCAAGTCGTTCATTATCAATGATTCCGTCACCAAAACCAAGACCGTTGATGCTTTCGTCGACAATCTGATGACCATTCGAATCGTATTTCGGGTTATCGATACCGTCGGCATTCATCGTTGGACCACCGAGAATCATGATAACCTGTGACGGAGGGTTGGGACCGTAAGCTTCAGGTTGACCGGCACCATCGATAGGACTGCCGTTATAACCATAATAGTAGCCATTCTGGACGTTGCAGCCGTTGTAGTCGTCACGGGCATATCCTATGTCGTAGTCGGTCCAATAGCCAACATAAACATCGTGGTAGTCATTGGCTGAGCGGTTGTAGATCCACTGACGCATGAAGAGAGTGTTATTAAGAATCTCATCGTCAGGGGCGTTGAAGCCGTAGAGCATGCAGTGAATCTCTACGCCAAGGGCGCCGCCACCCGTCTCGGTGTGCTCGATGATGCCGTCTTGATCGTAGTCGTAGCTGTCGTTATAGATGCAGAACAGTGCCATATCGCCAAGGATATCGGGGTAATCGCCGTTGTGCGGGTCGTACACACCGTCGCCGTCGACATCCACGAAAGGAGCGAGGGTGGCGGCGAAACCGTCGGCGACATTGCCGTTACCAGGCCAGGTGAGGATATCCTCAGGGATGTCACCGCCCGGATTGGCGATAAGAGCTTCTATCTCAGCACGCGACACCTTCCACACATGGTGGTATTTCATCACATTGAAGATATCGGTTGAAGCGTCGGTCACACGCAACGGTCCCGACCAGAAGTCTTCACCCATCTGGTTGAAACGCACAGCTGCAAGATGGAGGCTGTCGTCGGCATCGAGACCGCCTATCCATAGTGTGTTTTGGAAGATTGTCGATTTAATGTCGTTTGAAGGCACAAAATAGCCTTGATCGGTATTTTCACCTCCTCTCATTCTAAAGAAGTTACCGGTTCCAAACAATGTGGTCTTCACATTGTTGATGTCGATTTCGGCATCAGGATGCCACTGAGCCACTACACTGAAAGCTACACTGAGCATTACAAGTAGAAGTACAAGTTTTTGTTTCATAGTAGTTTATTTTAGTTCGTCATTTTTTATAAACATCATCTTCGGTCAAGATTCCAAGGAAGATGGCTCTTGCCACGAGTGCTGATGCTTTGTTATCACCATTGTTTATTCTATCGGCCAGCGCCTTCTGCAGATTCTGTATCGACTTGATCTGCGAGTCGTCGGCCTTGCCGTAAATCCTGTTTGCCACCTGGATGGCTGTCTCACCGCGCGCAAGACCTATCAAAAGCTCGCGTTCACGCATCGACACGTCGTAGTGCATGCACTGCTTCAGACTGTAGAAGTTCTGCTGCACATAGTCGGAGGCCGACTCCACCAGCGTTTGCAGTACCGGATGGTTGAAGTAGTAGCGCTCGCCGCGTTCCAGACACGCTATGGCACGAGTGAAGTTCTCTATCTCAAAGCCCTCCGTTGCGTTTTTACTCACGAAAGCCTTGGCGCCGGCCACCAGCGAGTCGACGATGACCTTGTTGATATCCTTGATCTTCTGGTCACGGTTGATCTCATCTTCAGCGGGGTAGTCGAAGCGCGAGGTGATGATCACGATCTGAATCTCACCGCCATCCTGGTTGGTGTAGCCGCCCTCGAGAATCTCTCTCGTCAGAGTGATTCCTCCTGTTGGCTCGGCCTGACTCGGAAACTGCATGTCGACCAAGGCGTAGTCGGGCTTCTCGTTGGCAGGATTGTCGAGAAACTCAAAGAGCTCGCTCTTAGTGCCGAAGGTGCCCAGCAGACGAATCTCCTTGGTGTAGAAGGTATCGTCCTTAGCCGCCACAGAGATCTCCTGTTTGTTGTGCGAGAACTCGTAAGCTATTGATTTTCTTATCAATGACTCATCGTCGATAACAATTATGTTTATGTAGTCGCGCATAATATGAAATGTATTTTTGTTCCTTTGTTAACTTCACTTTCGACCCAGATCTTACAACCTCTACGGGTCTCGTCGTCGTGTTTTTTGATGATGTAAGCGCAGAGCATCAAGCCGAATCCGTGATGTCCCGTGCTGTTCGACTTCTCATTCTCGATAAGCTTATCCGAACGGAAGAGCTCGTCGAGACGTTCCTTCGGGATGCCGCAACCGGTGTCTTCAACGGTGATCTGCACGAAGTTTTTATCTTTTTCGTAACGCTTGGCACTCACCCTCACATAACCCTCTGTTGTATAACGTAACGCGTTGTTAATCAAGTTTCTAAGCATTATCTCGACAAGGTTTTTATCGCCAAACACCTCGCAAGGGGCATCGGTGAAGATAAGGTTGACCTTGTTAGGATTTGTTATGCCTTTCGCCACCTCATCAAACGCGTCGTTGAGCACAAAACTTGTCTTCTTAAACGGCAACCCATTCGGCGTCGAGATGTTTATCCACCGCATAGTGTTGTTCAGCGTAACTATAAGCTTCTGCAACGCGTCGTGTTTTATCTCCTCCGGCACATTGTCGCGCTGCAAAAACATGATGTAAGGCGACATATCGTGACGGAATATCGACAGACAGGTCTCAACGTTGGCAATACGCTCGAGATCGAGTTCCTTTTGCTTTTTCAACAGTCGGTTGTTGCGGTGTGCATATCTGAAAAACACGTAAATAGTAGAAAACGCTGTGAAAAGCAAGATTATCGACAGTATCAGATACGTCATCGTACGCTTGTTTTCCTTGTCGACCGACCGCAGCTCCATGTAGTTAAAATCGTATTTTTCCTTCTCGAAAGCCTTATACGACTCGCTCTGATACAGCGTAAACCAGTTTGTCAGCACCTCAGGATCGTCGGAAGCCTTAGTCTTGATAAGTCCGACATACACCCGCTCAGCCATCTTCGAAGTGGTGTTCTTAAACTTATAGGCAAGCGGCATATCAGGATCTTCATTCGCGTTTATAGAGTCCATAAAACCCTTCGCAAAAACCAGATACGGACGAGCCTCTTCCAACTTCCCGTCGCGGATAAAATAATCCGAAATCATTGATTTTGAAGCGATTATCTGATATGGATTCTTAGTCTCAAGGAACAGACTGTCGGCGTGAAGAAGGATGTTCATCTTCAGATCACAATCGTAAACACCTATATTAATTGGATATCTCACACCGAATTTCTTTGCATTGCTCTTGATTATCAACAAAATATTATCCAAATCGTTGGAAACCACATTGTAATCGCTGTTTCTGTTTATGTCGTTGAGAATTCCGGCCAGAGTCTGAAGGTTATTCGCCAAGTCGTAATTGCTAACCCTTTCATTATCATTCATCAACTCCAGACTTTTCTTCAGATATTCGACCGATTTCTTGAAATAAAACACATTTTTACCTTCTTCATTCTGATAAAAACTGGCGATATGAGCCAAAATCTGACACGACTCAGTCAAAGCGTAATAAAGAGTGTAAGCCTGTGTCTCATCAACTATAAGTTGTTGATTTACATTATCTTGCTCAATATCATTCAAAGTCTTGACCAGCTCATTATACTGATATTTTCCATCACGATAGAAGCAATTCAAGAACAGCTTTGTAACATAATACTGGCTATTCGCCCAATGGCAAAGCGTGTCGTGATAGTTATGCTTGCATTCGCATTTTGCAAGCAGCTCATCAGCCTCCCACGAAGCACGCAAACGCATCATCATCTTGGCATTTATAGTGTTGGCGATGGTGATCTCAACATCTTTATTCGGATAATTTTCATCCAGGTTATACACCTTATTTATATCTTCATTCGCTTTAGCGAAATCGGCAAGGAGAAAATTATCGTAAGCCTTTGAATTTAAAGCTCTTGCGAGGTTATTATAGTAAAAATCAGGATGATTCTCGATAAGATTCACCGAGTCGATATAAAGGAGAACCAAGGCTGAATCGGCATATTGAAGCGACACTTTCGAATCGTACAACCGCTCCTTAAACGCTTGACAATTAAGGTGTTTGATATTTCTTTGAATATCAGAATAAACCTCTTCCCGAGCGCAAGACAGTAATAATAATGTCGAAAAAACGAGTAAAAATTTCTTCATAAAACATTTTTACATTGCAAAGATACGACAAGAATAATATTTGTCAATTCCTAAAACCCTAAAACAGCTAGTATTTTAGGAAAAACTTTTTAGTGAAATCATTTCCGTTTACGGTAAAAAATCGAACGATGTAAACTCCTGACGCTAAGTTAGTTACACGAATTTCTTCCATATTTTTCCATACGCTTTTTTCGGTATAAACCAGTCGTCCGAAGATGTCGTAAACCTCAAAACTTTCGATTTCTTCATCCTTAAAATCGATTTCATTAACCGACTCAGGAATGATGCCTGCAGCCAAGGCAACACAAGCTAAATTAAGCTTTGTAAATATCACGGTTTGCTCCCAATTATTAACACTCAAACCAATAATATCATCAATAGAATGGATGTATGGCGACATATGTCTGACATCTTCGCTCGGCGTGATGGCTTGGTAACCGTTTCTATTAAAAGATGAAAAATCGGTGTCGCCACTTATCAGCCAATCCTGATAAATCGGAATATTTGGAGTATAAACGTGGCCTACTTGCTTATAAAACTCACCTAAAAGCGAGTCGCACTGGGTGTAAATCAGAGCGATGTGGATGTTATCGCCAGGGTTGAGGTAACCGGTCATGTCGAGATTAAAATATGCGACGATATCCACGCTGTCTTTTCGGCAATCCTTAGCATAGGCATGACTTCCGCACAGACCGAACTCCTCGGCGTTCCACGAAGCGAAAATTATCGAACGTTCAAATTCGTAATTACTTAAAATTCTGGCAGCTGAAAGTATTCCGGCAACACCACTGGCATTGTCATCGGCGCCTGGCGAAACCAAAGTATCTGGATCGTAATTGCCTTCAGCTCTGACATATGAATCGTAATGCGCACCGCAAACTACAAACTCATCGGGATATTTTTTACCTATTTTTAAAGCCAAGATATTCGGAGCCGTAGTGAAAGGTTTCGGCACAGTATCCCAAAACGGAATCACCTGAAAATCATGGAAATAAACGCTGTCGACATCCGTTTTTTGGTATTCCGAAGCCAGCCAATCCTTTACATTATATATATGAATGGCATCGGCGCGGCGGTTTAAGTACGACGACAAATGAGTAACGTCGCTTATGATCTGAGCCTCACTGACCTGGTTCAGCATCTCGATTACCTTTTCATCTTGAGAAGTGATTTCAGGAAAAGTATGATCGTAAAGATGCGGCATCTGCGCCCGGCAAAATTGAGTGAAAATCAATATCGAAAATAAGGGTAGAATTTTTTTCATTTTTCTATTTTTTGCAAAGATATAAAAAAAACGTCACTTCGACTTCGCTCAAAATGACGACTTTGTTAGTTATGT